>CAJFPJ010000015.1 GCA_904399395.1 uncultured Clostridia bacterium
CCGCCCTTGAGGACGCCTCCATTGCTGGCTGACTTCACTCACATCAGAGTCTGCAAACCTTTTTGCGAAAATTCCTTGACACTACCGAAACCAGGGAACAGCTCATAATGATAAAGTACCATACTGAAAATTAAAAGAGGATGTCATTCAATGAGAATGACATCCTCTTTTAGTTGTATGCTTATTGGGCAGGTGGTAAATCAACTATAACATTTTCAAACGATATCCACCCAAATATCATAGCAATAGAAAATGCAAATCAGTCGTAGGTAAGGGGAATGTGTTCTGTACTAAAAAAAGTCTGCGTTTCACTATTTATCATCGTAACTATATTTTTGCCAAGATAATGGGGCAACAGCCTAATATTATTTATCGAACTAATTGCCACCCATTCACTTTCTATCTGTGAACTATCTTTTTCTGTAGGGGCTTGTTGTTTGTCGCTGCATAATTTGCAGATAAATATATGGTGTAATTTATGTGCATATTCTGGAAATTTTTCTCTTGAGATCGGATCATCATAAATTTCCTCGCATAAAGCAATAAGTTTTATAGGGGAGACGGAATATCCTGTTTCCTCTAAACATTCCCTTACCAATGTTTCAGATAATGATTCGAATGTATTTTGACCGCCTCCAGGAAGAGTGTAGTAGTCGCCATTTTTCTCATCCACGCACTTATTTAATAAAATTTTTCCATTTTGTACTATAATAGCTTTTGCAGTGCTCCGAATCCCCATAGTCTTACATCACCTAATAGAATATTTAGTCTATACTATATCATGTAAAGGGTTGAAATGCAATTTTTTAACCATTGGATAAATGCTCCGGTTGCTTGCGCTTTGGCCAAGGCGCAGTCGCCTTTGTTTTCTTCATAGAGGCAGTTAAGCTCCTTAGCGCTCAGATTCCCTATTTTGTCAGCCTGAAAAAATTCATCTCCTGTTTGACTTCTATACCGGAAATTTTAGGGCTAGCTCCATCAAAACTAAAGATCGTGCAAAAAACAGAAACGCTCTTTGCACGATTTTTCTTTATATATAAAAACAAAATCTCATATTCAAAATGTCTTGTCGTCGCCAAGAAGTATATTTTTGATGTTTTTATCTATTTCCGAATTATCAAGTCCTTGCTGAATAAGCGGCTGTATTACTTCCCGGCATTCCCTTGAATGCGGAAGTTCTGATGCAAGTCTATTTGCTTTTTCTTTCTGTCCTGCCTTTAAATATAAAAAACATAATGTGGCCCGCATTGTTGATTTCTGTTTTTCATTGATTGACAATGGCAAACCTCTTTCTATTAGCTCAATGGCTTCGTCTGTCTTTCCTTTTAAGGCCAATGTACTTGCCAAGCCAAGAATCATTCCTGGTTTGTTGGGGTATATCAGCAATGCATCTCTATATGTTTTTTCAGCCGCATCATAATTTCCACACCGCTGATATGCTACCGCCTTTTTATGTATATTGAATCTTGTTTCTTCCGCCCGAATCGTATCCATACCGATAAGCAAGTCGACACTTGTCGCAAATATATTTGCCAGAGCCGGCAGAAATGTAATATCTGGATAAGATTCACCCCGTTCCCATTTAGAAACGCTTTGTGCTGTAATTCCCAAATATTCAGCAACATCTTCTTGTGATAAATTATTTATGATACGATATTTTCTCAAATTTTGCGATAAATACATAATAAACTCCTCCGTATAAAGTGTTCATAGGGATGAGTAAAACTACAATTTTTAGAATCAAATATACTATATATAAGTGTAGAAAGCAAAGAATATACTATAAACTGCGGCCGAATTTTGCAATGCATGCGTTTTGCTTAATCTCTATGTGTTTATAACGTAATAATAGCATACATACCTTTAAATACAATAACGCAGTAGTTGTTCTAAATCCAACTACGCATATGTCTTGCCGTTAAAAAGTAGGGGGTATGGACTATAGAAAGGGCAGGTTGGAATGATGGATAGAGATGTCTTATACCATGGCAGGCAGAAAAACTGTATTGTCAGTTTCCGCACCGCCGCGTGGCTGACAACCTGCCTCTGTTCCATAAGCAAGAAGGAACAAACATAGGTGAGGGGTTCCAATGGAAAGTGCTCTTCCACTTCCGGCTTCCAGGCTGTGGCCTCTAACACAAAGATCTGCTTTTCAATTGCTTTTTTTAGAACGGCGCGTTACTGTACCCATACCGGAGGCACTTGCAAGCGCCTCGGCTGCAGTTTATCCGGGTGTTGGAGAATCATTTTCAGGGCTCTTCCCTTGCGCGGCGTTCTCCGGCTTTTTGATTGTTTCTGGATGCTTGCGGTATACGCTGGGTGGCGTCCCAAACTCCTTCTTAAAGGCTTTGGAAAAATGAAATTCGTCGCAGAACCCCAGGTTTTCGGCAATGGCCCGAATGGTGGCCTGGGGATTGTTGGTAAGCTCGGCGGCCGCCTGCCGGAGCTTATAGCGCATCTGGTATTCGTAGGGCGTCATTCCATAACGGTGAAGAAAGGCGTTGCGCAGCGTCCGTTCTGAAACGCGGGCTGCCTGTGCCAGCTCCTCTGCAGAGCAGATTTTCCGGCTGCTGGAAACCATATGCCCGATGGCTCTGCTGAACAGGTCCCCGGGAATTTTGTTATGTGCGCAGGCATAGAGTTCACGCAGGAGAAGTTGACAAAGGGAGGAAAGCTTTTCCTCCTTCTTATAGGCCTCCAAAGCGAAGGCCTTGGCCAAAGCGTCGAAAAGAATGCGGACGGTTTCATTTTCCTGGCAGGAGATTCGTTCTGGGAGCCATTCCGGCAGAGGTTCTTGGGGAAAGGGGGAAGCATTCGTTCCCGTTTGCTCCTCCGGCGGCAGATACGAATCTCCAGGGGCGGGAAAAATGTGGATATAAATGGTGTTTGTCCCGGCCAGGCAGGGCCGCTTGCTGTAATGGTGGCGTCCTCCGTGCAGAAGCAATACGTCTCCTCTGCGAAGAAGATAGGGGATGTTGTCCTGATACACCTCCCATTCGCCTTCCAGAAAATATACCAGATCATGCTCCTGCATGATACGGTCGGGGTGTTGGCTGGGAGCCTTATAGGCGATATAACTGGCAGCGCTGACGCGCCTTGGGGCCCAAAGATCATAAACACCCGGCATAAAACCGCTCCTTTTCCAAATTACACATGAAATATGCCTGAAATATACATTCTACTTAGCGTGTTTTCAGTATATCATGAAGATACAAAATCAGAAAGTTAAATCTAAATTTTATCGATGTTTTTATGAACATTTTGCTCTAAAATCATGTGAGAAAGGAAGGAAATGAGTTTGAAAAAAATTAATGTGGCCCTTGTCGGGCTTGGGTTTGGAGGAGCTTTTGCCGAAATATACAAAGAACATCCTATGGTGGGGGAGCTTGCCGTTTTTGACACGGATAAGGCGCTGGAAAAGACCTTTCGGGAAAAGCTGGGTATAAAAAAAGAATATGCCAGCCTGGAGGATATCCTCAAGGATCCTGCCATAGACGCAGTCCATCTTGTGACGCCCATTCCCCTGCATGAGGAGCAAAGCGTTGCGGTTTTGGAGGCGGGCAAGCACTGCGCCTGCACCGTTCCCATGGCTACCAGCCTGGAGGGGATCCGCAAGATC
The DNA here is from genome assembly GCA_904399395.1 of uncultured Clostridia bacterium. GTDB lineage: Bacteria > Bacillota > Clostridia > Oscillospirales > Acutalibacteraceae > UMGS1264. The sequence continues at coordinate 3,620 of CAJFPJ010000015.1, forward strand.
ACAGAGGCTAAGCGCAAAAGCGGAAAGACTTATATGATGATGGAGACCACTCTTTATACCTATCAGTTTTTCTATGTAAAGCAGCTTCTGGAATCCGGCGAGCTGGGGAAAATCCAGTTCCTGAGGGGTTCCCATTATCAGGATATGGCAAACTGGCCGGAATACTGGCTGGGTCTTCCTCCCATGCATTATGGCACCCATGCCATTGGCCCCATGCGCGTTTTGGGCGGTTCCCGCCTGAACCGGGTGGTGTGTTTCGGAAGCGGAACCATGGATAAAAGCCTGACGGAGAGGTACGGCAATCCATATCCGGTGGAAAGCGCCCTGTTTTCTTTTGAAAACGGGCTCAAGGCTGAGGCTACCCGTTCTCTGTTTGAAACGGCACGGGCCTATCAGGAGGGCCTTTTTGTATACGGCAGCAAAAAGAGCTTTGAGTGGGGCTTTGAGGACGGTGACGCCCCCTATGTGACGGAGCTTATTCCCAACCCCAGAGGGGAGAGAGGCGGCATCACCAACGTGAAGCAGATCACTCTGCCCAATCCCTATCAGGGACTTCCGGAAGAAATCCAGCGGTTTACGGTGGGCGGAAATTATGACCCCCTCAACCCCCAGAAGACGTTGGAAACAGGTGCGGGCGGCGGTCATCACGGCTCTCACCCCCATCTGGTGCATGAGTTCCTCATGAGCATTGCAGAAAACAGAAAGCCCGCTGTGGATGAAGAGCTGGGCGGCAATATTACCGCTGCTGGCGTGTGCGCCCATCTTTCTGCCATGGAGGGCGGAGCATCTATGGAGATCCCTCAATTTTGAGCATGCCAGCTGATGGTAATGAATCTTTTTAAGCTGTAGCCCCCTCAAAGGTCCTAATGGCCGTTTGAGGGGGCTTTTCAGATCTGTTTAAGTGTTCCCGCTTGCTGAGGCTGGGCGGTAAGTAAATTTCTGACCTGTATATGATCCCGAGCATTTTGCTGTTACAAATTTGATAGGGAAGATTACAGCTTTGATAGAATCCTTGCGAGCGGTTCTGTGAAAGAATATCATAGATATAGAGTACGAATCCGAACGTGGCGCACAATGCATAAAGGGTTATGAAAGCAGGGTGAGAATTCATGAAAAGGGTGTTTCAGGCTGGAACAAAGAGATCCGGCCGGATGGCGGGAGCTTTTGGAAGCCGGGCATCTGCCTCCGGGCACAGAAGTGTGTGGACGTTTCTGTTTTTGCTTCTTTTTATGTTTCTTTCTCTGCTTCCGGTTCCTGGTTGTGGCAGCCGGGAGGAAGCCGCTTCCGGCAGCAGAAGTCTGGAAAGCAGGGGCGCAGACGCGAGCGCTCTTTCCGAAAAGGCGGATTCCTCCCGTGTGGAACCTTATGAGGGGAGCGAAGCTTTTTCCGGTGCAACGTGGGCCGGCACAGAAGCCTCTCGGGCCGTAAAGGGGGAGCCGGCGGGAAAGGGACTGCAAAAGCTGGCCCTGGATGATATTGGAGAAGATGCCTCCCTATGGCTGTATCCATTGGGAGACGATTTGCTTTTGGTGCGGGCCGACCCCATCGGCTGGGGCGGTATGATGCAGGCCCGGCTGACGGTATACGATCCATATACGGGAACGGAAGAGGCGGAGGCGCGTCTCACGCTGAATGGCATGAGCTCCCTGCAAGTCTGCGGGGATACGGTGGCCCTGTGGCAGAATGGGAAGCTTTCCTTCTATGACAAAGGATTGTGCCAGGTAGGGGAGTATGTTTCCGCCCAGGAGCATACGGGCTTCTGGCTCTCAGCCGCAAGAGACAGGGTATATTGTATGGATACGGATGGACGCTGCCTTTCCGCCAGCTTGAAGGACGCTGAAAGCGCCGAGAAAACGGAGGAAGAGCTCTCTTTTTCTTCTGCTTTTCTTCAGTATTATGAGCCGGAGATTATTTCGCTGGCGGCTGAGGGTGAAAGGCTCCTTATCAGGGGGACGGATCCAAAATCTCTGCGCAGGCAGTATTACGTTGTGGATGCCCAAAGCGGTGAAATATTGGAGTCGCTGGGCCAATATCCTGCCGGGAAGGCTTGCTCCGGCGGGGCGGGAGAAAAGGGAGGCTGGCTGATCGCCTTTTCTTCTTCCGCGGGAGAGGAGCATTCGGCTGTATCTGTGGATGGCAGCTCCGGCAGAAGCCGGGAATTCATTTCTGCAGACTCCCTCCTGCCTGTGGAGGGAGCGGGGGCCTTTCTGAGTATCCGGCAGGAGGAGGGGGAGAGCGCCTTTTCCTGCTATGGGCCGGATGGTTCGCATCTTTCCTCCGCCTGTTTTTCCGGGAAAGTCTATTTTGAAGGGCGGGGAAAAACGACCTGGCTGCGGGACGCCGCATGCTTTGCGGCGGTGTATGAATCCGGGGAAGAAAGCCGGGAAACGGGAATTCTCTTTTGGAGTCCCATAGAGAATATGAGCCAGGAAGAGGAAAAAAATCTGGAGCTCAAGAGGTCCCCGTCCATTCCAGAAGGGGAGCTGGCTCCTCTGTATGAGCGCGCAGCAGCTATGGGCAAACGCTTTGGAGTGGAGATTCAGATCGGGGAGTGGGTGGATCTGACCCCTGTGGAATACACCATTGCCCCTCTTACAGATTACAGAACCCTGGAAGACGGGTTGAATATTTTGGAAAAGACGATGGCGCGGTATCCGGAAGGCTTTTTTCAACAGCTTCGCTATGGGGATGTGAGGGGACTGAAGATTGCCCTTACAGGCGGCCTTTCTTCTGAGCAGGAGAGCGGTTACCCTGTGAAGGCAGACGGTTATGTAACAGAGGCGGACGGATATCTGGAAATGGCGTTGAGTTTGGAAGATGTATACTATTTGCCTTCTGTTTTTACCCATGAAACGGCTCACATGATCGACCGCAGGCTCACGTATGACGCCGTATATAATGTGATGAGTCCTTTTTCAGAGGAGCGGTGGAACCAGTATAACCCGGAGGGCTTTTCCTATGACAACGCCTATGATGGAGACCGGTATCTGAGAAATGCCCGGTGGGGGGAGTATTTCCTCAACGACTATTCCCTCACCTATCCTACAGAGGACAGAGCCGAACTCATGAAAGATGCCATGAGTCTGGATCCAGTCTGGGCGGGAGCAAAAAGCGTCCGCACGTCGCCCCTTTTGCAGGAAAAGTTCCGGTATTACTGCACCTGCATCCGCAGCGCCTTCGATACAGAGGGTTGGCCGGAAACCACTGCCTGGGAGGAAGCCCTCCAAACCCCGGAGGGGGCTCTTCCTGCGGCTTGATCTCCTCCATGAGCCGCCGTATTAGGAGAGTGGATGGGGCTTTAGGTATGGAGTCTTTGCAGTCTGTTTTATGTATTGTGACGGAAGAAAATAATAAAAAACACCGCACAGAAGGCGTAAGCTCTGTGCGGTGTTTTGCGTGTATCTACCTATGGGGATTTCGGATAGTATGCAAGGGTTTGATCTAGCGGGAATCACAAGATCCTTTGGGGCAAAATTTCTTATTTATCCCTTTTATCTTTCTTATCCTTTGCCTTCCCTTTTTCTTTGCCATGGTTCTCTCCTGCATCCTCTTTCTGCTCCCACTCATCTTCCCGTTCTTCTGGGGGAAGGGGCTCTTTTTCGATCAGGATCCGGGAGATCCGGCGTTCCTCAACAGCCTGAACGGTTAGATGCAGACGCCCCACATCCACCGTGGGATGTTCGCCTTCGCTGGGGATTTTGCCCAAGCGTTCGATCATCAGGCCGGCGATGGTATCGTAATCACCCTCCGGAAGCTTAATGCCTGTAAGATCCTCAATTTCGTCAATAGGAGTGATTCCTTCCACAGTAAAGGAATTCTCGCTGACTCTGTGAATCTCTTCTTCTTCGTGGTCGAATTCATCCTGAATATTTCCCACGATGGATTCCAGCAGATCCTCCATGGTGATAAGCCCCTCGGTTCCGCCGTATTCATCCACGATAATGGCAATGGTGAGCTTGCGCTCTGTCATCTCGGTGAAAAGATCGCTGCAGGCCTTGCTTTCGGGAATATAATAGGCAGGGCGCATGAGCTTCGTGATTTCAACATCCTTTGCAGAGGTCCCCACATATTTCAGCAAGTCCTTTACATAGATGATGCCGATAATGGTATCCAGATCTTCGTGGTAGACGGGGATGCGGGAGTGACCCTCTTTCAGGGAAAGCTCTACTACTTCCCCCACAGTAGCTGTATCCTCCACGGCCCCTATGTCCGTCCTGTGGGTCATGGCCTCCACCACTGTAGTATCGTGAAAATCGAAAATGTTGGAGATCATGTCCTTGGCTTCCTCGTCGATAACGCCCTTTTCCTCGCCGGCGTCTACCATCATGAGGATTTCTTCTTCCGTAACAGTGTCTTCTTCTTTATTGGGGTCGATTCCCAGAAGGCGCAGCACCAGATTGGTGGATGCGGTCAGAAGGGAAATGAGAGGGCGGAAGACTATCGACACACCCTGCAGGATTCCCACGGCTTTGAAGCTGAATTTTTCGGGGTTCTGGATGGCGATTTTTTTCGGCACCAGCTCACCGAATACAAGGGAGAAATACGAGAGCAACAAGGTTATAAGCACAGTGGAAATGCCGCTGAGCACATCCTTCGAGATGGGAATGAAGGAAGAGAGCGCATCCGCCAGCGGGTCAGAAAAGCTTTCTGCCGCGGAAGCGGAAGTCAAAAAGCCTGCCAAAGTGACGCCGATCTGAATGGTGGAGAGGAAGCGGCTGGAATTTTGCGTCAGCTGCAGCACTTTTCTGGCCTTTTTATTCCCCTCTTCCGCCATCTTTTTCAGGCGGTTGTCGTTGAGGGAGATAACAGCCAGCTCAGAGGCGGCAAAAAAGGCGTTTATGAGAATCAGCACAATGAGCAGCAAAATAGAAACAAAAGGATTGCTGCCCTCTTGCGTTACGGCTTCCACCGGAAGATTCTGAGTAGCCCCGATCACGTGGGAGGAAGCCTCAGAGGTTGCCTGGGAGACAGCGGATTGAGAAATTCCGGTTCCCAGCGGCAGGAAGCCGCAGAGTAAGTGCGAGACAGACGCGATACAGCCTTCTGGTTCGGGAGGCATAGAAAAAATTACCCCTTTCATAATATGGATTTTTAAAAATGCGCCTATTTGGTGTAAAAACTTTATGGCGGTCCCCCACTTTGCAGCAAGCGTTCCGCGAAGCTGCTTCACCTGGTTTACAGGAGAATACAGCAGAGGGACGTTATCATTGTATCGTAAAAAAGTGCAATTTTGCAAGGGACACGGCCGGGCGTGAGCCCCCGCCAGAGAAAGATAGAGCGAGGCAGGGAGACCTTACCGCAGTGAAAGGAATCCAAACGGGGGCGATTGCGCTAAAACAGGGGAATTTGCCTTTTCCATGCCGTGAAAGGCGGCTTATGAAAAGGAAAAGGCCCACTGACGATCTTTTTGGGGCTCCGACTTCCTACAGGACTGGAAGTTTTTTCCGATTTTTCCACAGGATTTGCTTGGAAAAATGCCTGTTTTCCCTTTACAGACCGGGGAAAAGATGGTATGCTTTAATAAGCGTGGCAAGTGCTTTTTTTGCCGTGCCTGGAAGTTATACTCTATCCTTAAAAGGAGGAACATACCATAATGGATACCAGAAAAATGAAAAGTATGGATGGTAATACCGCTGCGGCGCATGTTGCATATGCGTACACAGAAGTAGCTGCCATCTATCCCATTACGCCCTCCAGCCCCATGGCTGATAATGTGGACGTATGGTCCGCCGCTGGCCAGAAGAATATCTTTGGCACGCGGGTGAACGTGATGGAGATGCAGTCTGAGGCTGGTGCCGCTGGCGCTGTCCACGGTTCTTTGGCCGCTGGCGCTCTTACTACCACATTCACTGCTTCCCAGGGCCTCTTGCTGATGATCCCCAACATGTATAAGATCGCCGGTGAGCTGTTGCCCAGCGTGTTCCATGTGTCTGCCCGTACGGTGGCCAGCCATGCCCTGAATATCTTTGGCGATCATTCCGACGTCTATGCTTGCCGTCAGACCGGCTTCGCCATGCTGGCTGAGACCAACCCTCAGGAAGTTATGGATCTTTCCGCCGTGGCGCATCTTTCTGCCATCAAAGGCAAGGTTCCCTTCATCAATTTCTTCGATGGTTTCCGCACTTCTCATGAGATCCAGAAGATCAAGGTATGGGATTACGAGGATCTGGCAGAGATGGTGGATTGGGACGCTATCCAGGCATTCCGTGACCATGCTCTGAACCCTGAGCATCCTGCTATGCGCGGTTCCCATGAAAACGGAGACATCTTCTTCCAGCACCGTGAGGCCTGCAACAAATACTATGAGGCTCTTCCTGCTGTTGTGGAAGAATACATGAATAAGGTCAACGAGAAGCTGGGCACCGATTACAAGCTCTTTAACTACTATGGCGCTCCCGATGCAGATCGCGTGATCGTGGCTATGGGCTCCGTCTGCGACGTGGCCGAGGAAGTCATCGATTACCTGACCGCTAAGGGTGAAAAGGTCGGCCTGGTGAAAGTTCGCCTCTATCGTCCCTTCGTTGCAGAGAAGCTGCTGGAGGCTATTCCGGCCACTGCAAAGAAGATTGCTGTTCTGGACCGCACCAAGGAGCCCGGCGCTCTGGGCGAGCCTTTGTATCTGGACGTTGTGGCTGCTCTGCGCGAAGCCGGCAACACCGCTGTTGTCACCGGCGGCCGCTATGGCCTCGGCTCTAAGGATACGCCGCCTTCCAGCATCTTTGCTGTGTATGATGAGCTTCAGAAGGACGAGCCCAAGAAGCGCTTCACTCTGGGCATCAACGACGACGTGACCTATCTCTCTCTGGAGGAGAAGCCCGCTCCCAACACCGCTGCAGAAGGCACCACCGAGTGCAAGTTCTGGGGCTTGGGCGGCGACGGCACCGTAGGCGCCAACAAGAACTCCACCAAGATCATCGGCGACCACACCGATAAGTATATTCAGGCATACTTCCAGTATGACTCCAAGAAGACCGGCGGCGTGACTATCAGCCACCTGCGCTTCGGCGACAAGCCCATCAAGAGCCCCTATTACATCAACAAGGCTGATTTTGTGGCCTGCCACAACCCCTCCTATGTTGTCAAGGGCTACAAGATGGTCAACGACGTGAAGCCCGGCGGTATCTTCATGATCAACTGCCAGTGGACCGACGAGGAACTGGATCATCATATGCCTGC
>CAJFPJ010000016.1 GCA_904399395.1 uncultured Clostridia bacterium
GTCACGACTTCATTCTACCAGAGGGCTGCAAACCATGTCTTCTTTTGTCCTCTTTTCAATTTTGCGAAACTTATTCTACCTTATCCTGGTTTCCGTTCCCAGGTAAATTGTGATTTATAAAGAGAAAAAGCGCTCGTCCAGCTTCATGCGGCGGATAAGCAGCAAAAGAGGGATACCCAGCACTACGCATACCAAGAGCTCCCCTGCACCCACAGAAAGGGCCGTTGCCAAAAAGGCGGGCCACAAAAAGCCCTCCGGAGCCAGAAAGGTGATCTCAGCCCCCACGATCAGAGCATTGAATACCACCGGAGCCAGAACGGAAAGCCACGGTATACCCAAAAGCTGCACACGGCGGAGCCAATAGCTGCACAAGGCCGCCAGAAGAGTAGCCAGTGAGCCGAAAATAATGTCCGCCAGGCCAAAGGAGCTCCATAGATTGGAAAGGACACACCCCAAAGTAAGCCCCGGGATGGCCGCCGGCGTAAATACCGGAAGAATGGTGAGCGCCTCTGAAAAGCGGAACTGCACAGGGCCGAAAGCCAGATTCATAGCTACCGCCACCAGAGTCAGCACCGTGTAAAGGGCGGCGATCACAGCCGCCTGGGCCAAGAAGAGCACAGAACTCCCCTGCCGCCGGGAACCGGCAGCGCTTTGATGATTTTGCATGTTTACTTTACCTCCGTAGTTTTGATATGGGTTTTCACCCGGTCAGGATATTGCGAACTGACCCGCACGGCAGTGGATTTCCAAAGGACTGCAATCAAATCCCCGGATGTCGCGCGTATTTTACACTATACTACACCATTTCCCGTTTTGCAAGTACAAGTACTTTCTAAAAGGCAGAAAAGAAACACAATGTCTTACAAATCGATGATAGCAAATGAATAAAAATGTCTAAAAATATATCGTTTCTTTCTTTACTTTTTCTACAGAAAGCTTTATGCTGAAAACAGCAATACAAAGGAAATTTCTTTCACGGCATGCATGTTTTGCTTAGAAACAGTAATTTTAAAACACAGAAACAATATAATAGGAAATCATGAAACTTGAGGGAGGTCTGAGAGGTATGCATATGACACCCTGTGCAAACCGAGATGAATTTAAAAACGGTGAAAAAATCTTTAAGGTAACTGGGCGCACCATGGCGGAAACTCCTGTGAGCGACATGCTTTGCAGCAACTTTATTGAGCTGGGTTTCGGCTACCAGGTAGAAGGCATGTGGTCTGAAATGCTATTCAACCGGAGCTTTGAAAAAAGCTTTCAGCTCACCCCCGCTACATACGACTGGTTTGGAGGAAAATATCTGGAAAAGGAAGACTGGCAGGAACAGGATTGGTACCATTCCGCCTACGACCACCCCCGCTGGTATGCCTGCCCTGCCCAGGACGCTCCTCCTTCTATGAGGCCCGACAGTTCTTTTATTGTGGAAAAGGCCCCCTTCTATTCCCTTTCCGTGGAACAGGAAGCCGGGGGCATCCATGGGAAGCACTGCTTGGTTGTTCATAATTTTGAGGAGGAACGCTGGTGCGGCGTGGCCCAGAACAGCAAACTTCTGCGGCAAGGAAAATACTTTTTCCGGGGATATTTTCAGCTTCTCTCTCAAAAAGGGGAAGCTGAAATCCGATTCTATAAGGGCCGGGATACCATTGATTGGGAATCTCCCATTCTTTCCCTCCCCATAGAAAATCTTTCCGCCCAAGGCAGCATAATAGAAATCCCCTATTCCTATGAGGGGGAAGAAGCCTGGTGCGCTTTTTCCATTTTCCTCTCCCCGGGAACAAAGCTCCTTCTGGACGCTTTTTCGCTGAAGCCGGCGGATACCGAAAGAGGCTGGCGCCCCGACGTGATAGAAGGCCTTAAGCGGGTTAATCCCAAGCTTATTCGTTTCCCCGGCGGATGTTTTGCCTCCTTCCACGACTGGAAGGACGCCATAGGACCCATGGACAGCCGCAAGCCGGAACCCTCCTATTTTTGGGGAGACCTGAACTATAACGATGTGGGGACGGACGAGTTCCTTCAGCTCTGCGAAACCTTAGGCTGTGAATCCATGCTTGTAGTCAATATGTTCCATCCCAGCAAACGCCTCTATATGACGGACAGCATCAACGGCGCGGAAAAAGAGCCCCACGGCTTTGTTCTCAGCCATATCACCGATATCGATGAGGGTATCCGCCGGGCGGCTCAGTGGGTAGAATACTGCAACGGCCCTGCAGACAGCGAATATGGTTCCATACGGGCCAAGAATGGCCATCCGGAGCCCTATGGGGTTAAATACTGGGAAATGGATAACGAAACCTTCCGCTGGTTCACCTGGCAGGACTACGCCAAAACCGTTTCCCGGTATGCAAAAGCCATGAAGGCGGTGGATCCCACCATCCAAATCGGCCTGTGCTCCTATCATTTCTACAGGGATTATGTGGCGGAGATGCTGGAAATCTGCGGCGAGGATGTAGATTTTCTGGCTGACCGGGTCTGCGAGCCCGATAACCTTTCCAGGAAAATCCAGATTCTGCGGCAGTATAACGCCGCCCATGCACACAAAGTCATTTATGCGGATACAGAAGCCCTCCAGAACCGGGATCCTTCCCCGGCGCCCTTTGTGGCGGAATACTGCGAAAAGCATGCTATTACATACCGCAGCGCCCGCAGAACCTGGATCTATGCCCTGAACCTGGTTTCCAACCTGATGATGGATCACCGCTATGGCGGGGAAGTCCTCTTTATGTGTTTCAACAACCTGGCCAATACATCCGGGCAATCCTGCATCGAGACCCCAAAGGAGGGCGCCATGCTGCCCTTCTGCGGCCTCATCTATGAACGCATGAGCCGCACGGAGGCCCGCTGGCCCGTTGAGATAGAGGGCTATGAGCCTTCTTCCCGGAAGGATGTCCAGATCCAGGCTGCATGGGATCTGGAAAAGAAAAAGCTGATTCTCTATCTGCTCAACAGAACGGATACGGACACACGGGTGTCCCTTGACCTTGGGATCCTGGGTCAGGATAAGGCCCCCGCTGTTTCTCACCTTATGAGCGCCGCGGAAGGTTATACCCAGGAAACCGCCAAGGATAGAGGAAACCTTCGGGAAGAACACAGCTATCTGGAACTGGATACAAATCATCCCCAGACATTTTCTGTTCCCCGCTTCTCCTTTACAGAAATTGTCATAGGATGATTCCGGCCAAGGCCTATTTCATAAAATGACGAGCCCATGAACACAGACGTGAAAAAGACGTGCACATATATCCACTGGGGCGCAGAGGCATGAAGGCCGCGATCCTCTTGGACATCAAGGTGTCCGAAAGCCGCTGTACGCGAAAAAAACAGAACAGATGCAAAAACGCCCCGCAGATTTTCTGCGGGGCGTTTTTTTCGGTTACACATCTGCCTGCTTCGCTGCCCTTCCGGCAAACGCACAAAACGCGCCATTAAGCCGAAATCCAGGAAGCTTGTCCTTTCCAGGAATCAGACGATACCAGCAATCAGGCCTTGCCGGCGCAGCCCATAACGGTGTTAATCTTATGAGCAACCATATCCTTAACAGCCTGACGGGCGGGAGCCAGATACTGGCGGGGATCAAAGTGGCTGGGATTCTCAGCCAGATACTTGCGGATCACAGCCGTCATTGCCAGACGGATGTCGGAATCCACATTGATCTTGCAGACAGCCATCTTCGCAGCCTCGCGGAGCATCTCCTCAGGAATGCCGATAGCGTCGGGCATCTGGCCGCCATACTGATTGATCATCTGCACGAACTCCGGCACAACAGAGGAAGCGCCGTGGAGCACGATGGGGAAACCGGGAAGACGGTTAGCCACTTCCTGGAGGATGTCCAGACGAAGCTGCGGCTTCTGGCCGGGTTTGAACTTATAGGCGCCGTGGCTGGTGCCGATAGCAATGGCCAGAGAATCCACGCCGGTACGGGTAACGAAATCCTGCACCTCGTCGGGATCGGTATACTGAGCCTTGTCGTTCTCAACCTTTACATCGTCTTCTACGCCTGCCAGGGTTCCCAGCTCAGCCTCAACAGTGACGCCATATTTGTGGGCGTATTCCGCTACGCGGCGGGCCTCTTCCACATTCTCCTCATAAGGCTTGGAGGAACCGTCGAACATAACGGAGGTAAAGCCGCCGTCGATGCAGTCCTTGCAGATCTCAAAGCTTGCGCCGTGATCCAGATGCAGAGCGATGGGAATATTGGGGTTCTCCTTCACCGCGGCTTCCACCAGCTTCACCAGATAGGTGTGGTTGGCGTATTTGCGGGCTCCGGCGGAAACCTGCAGGATCACAGGCGCCTGCAGCTCCTGGCAAGCCTCGGTGATGCCCTGCACAATTTCCATGTTGTTTACATTGAAAGCGCCGATGGCGTAGCCGCCCTCATAAGCCTTCTTAAACATTTCGGTCGTATTTACTAATGGCATTGGTGTCACTCTCCCAAACATTTCATTGATGGCTTTATTATAGCGCATTTTCCCCTGGATGGAAAGGGTGTTTGTTAATTTATTTTCGTTTTCGCCCTTCCCCAAAAAGGAAAACCACAGGGCATCCGCTTATGCAGAAGCCAGGATCCCCCGGCACAGGAAAAAGAGAAGGCCCGTTATAAGGAGATTCCAACCTACCACGGGCAGCCCTACAAGAAAGGCCGGGGCCCCCTCCACCAGAAGAAGGATAAGAATGCTCCCCAAGGCACCGGGCAGAAACAGCAAAAGCAACACCATATAGCAGAGTGTCATAAGAAGCCCTCTGTTGCTGAGCTTTCCGAAAAATTTCATAGAAAGCACGTTCCCCGCTGTATAAAAAGCCCCCATGCTGGCATAAGCCAGAACGCATATAAGAATAGTGGATGGACCGGCTCCAACTATCAGCCCAAGAATAAGGAATACCACAATTCCATCGGCCAGAGGCTTTAAAAGGGAAGTGGCGCTGGCCCACAACAGCTTCTGAAAGGGCGGAGCAGGCGCCAGAAACACCCAGGGTTTCGAGAGCTCCCGGCTCCAATCCCCGGCGGCATTGAGAAAAAACAAGATATAAGAGCTAACCCCCAGGCCTATGAGCATCAGCATACCAGGAGAAAGGGGCTCCCCTTCTGAAGCCGCAGAACGGCCTGAAATAAAGCACACAAATAAAGATACCCCCAGAAGGGCTAACGTGGAACCATTCAGGAATAATAGCGGGCTGCGGCGGCGCATTTCGCAAAGATGGCGGTAAAAAAATGCGCTGGCTCCCCACCCTCCTTTCAGGCCGGTGGTGCGCACTTTGATCTTCCTCTGCACCGTCACAGTCTGGGAGGCGCCCCCTTCTGATGCAGCGCGCACTGCCTGGCGGCGCTCAAAGGCCGTTTCCGTGGCTTGTAATACATCTTCGTAATAGTCGGAGCGACTTCCGAAAAAAAGGGCCAGAGCCGCTCCAGTGCAGACGAGGGTAAGCCCCGTATACACATAGGGCGCCATTGGTTCCCCGGCCATCCACCCAAAAACAGCCCCCTTAATCCAACCGAAGATAGGAACCGCCTCTAATATAGGGGAAGATATCGCCGCAAGGATGGAGCTGCTTTTTCCTCCGCTGCCCAAAAAAGCCGAAAGGACGCTGAGCACAATCATGGCCAATACCGTTCCCACTATAACTTTCACACCTTTTGTCCTTCCAGGACGGCCGCTGCAGAAAGTGAAGGCGGCAAGGGCCAGGATCTGAAAAATCACCAGAGCTACGGCCAAGCCAACCAGCATGAGGAGAATCCCCTGCCAGGTGACGCCGAAGGCCTCCATGGCCATAACGCCGTAAAACAGAAGGAACAGCATGACCAGAAGGGAAGCCGCCGCCTGGCGCACGATTCCATAGGCCATGATGATTTTCGGGGATACGGGTGAACAAAATAGGTGGTTCACATCTCCCATGCTGAAAAAAGTAGTTCCCTGTTTTATGCCCGAAAGAAGTGTGGGCAGCCCCAAAAGAAGAAGGACGCCCAGATATATGCCCTCCAAGAGCCGAAAATCCTGCAGAGCAGAAGTTTGCTCCGGAAGTTCGGGCCCCATCAGGCTCTGCAGAAGGGAAAACAGCAGCAGAAGCACAATCACCACATACCCTGCCAGCCGGCCTGGATGCCTCAAAAGATCTAAAAAATTGTTTTTCAACTCTCTGCGGACGCGGAACAGTATGGCATTCATCTTTCTTCCCCCTCTGTGATGGCAAAAAAGATCTCCTCCAACGCCTCTCCGCGGGCCTCCAGATCGCTGCGCAGGCACACCGCCGCAATTCTGCCATCCTTCATAATGAGGGCCTTATCCCAGAGATCCTCCACGCTATCCAACATATGCGTGCTCACCAAGATGGTGGCCCCTGCATTCTTTTGCTCCACAAGCATGGCTTTCAGCTCTTTGATAGCATGTGGATCCAGCCCCACCAAAGGCTCATCCAGCAGAATAACCTTTGGGGAAGGCAGCAAAGCGCAGCAGATGCTCAGCTTCTGCTGCATGCCCTTGCTCAGCTCTTTCCCCAGCTTTTTAGCCTTATCGGTCATTTCCATCCGTTCCAGCAATGTATCGGCAGCTGCCTGCCAATTTTCCACCTTATAGGCCCGAGCTATAAACTCCAGGTGTTCATACACCGTCAAAGCCTCATAGGGCGCCGGAAGTTCCGGAATATATCCAAAGCAGCGGCGGGCTTCCTTTGTTTTATTCCCATAGCCGCAGACAGTGATCTCTCCCTCAAAGCGCAAAAGGCCTGCAATGCACTTGATCGCCGTGGATTTACCAGCCCCATTGGGCCCCAGCATTACAGCGATCTCCCCTGGCCGCACCTGAAAATTCAGGTCGTCGTCTGCCAAGACCTTTCCATACCGTTTTGTCAAATGTGCTACTGTCAGCATATATTTCCTCCTGCCTTACTCCATCCCGTCTTTCATTTCTCCGTGGTTTTGCGTCTTCCTGCCTCCATGTTCCTATTTCCTCACGCCTGTATGTGCAGGGATTGTTTTTGTTTTCTACTCTGTTTCCTCCGGCCGATAGCTGGGCTTGCTCTTTTAGCTGACGTCTCCTGCTTACACGCCGGATATCCCGCCTTTTGCTCCAAAATTTAGTATATGGTGTACGCTTCATACTACCATACTCCCGGCCGGTTTGCCAACCCCTGAAAGCGCCTATGGCAGCTGGTAACTTGGTGTTGCAAATGTAATTTCTCTGAACAGAACAAATACAGGAGATGAAAACGCAAAAAGCAGAGAGCGGCAAGATACAAAACACATATCAAGCCGTTCTCTGCTTCTTCAGCTTTCTACATATTCATTAACCCGCCCAAAATCATCCGGGAAGGCTCTGGACACTGCGGGCATTTACATCACTTTCTTTCTCCGGCAGTGCTTCCAAAGCCGTTTTGAGCCTCCCCCGAAGCAAGTTCTTTCTCTCCTTCAGAGCTTTCCTGAAGAGAGCGGAGAGCTTCTTTTTTTGACCTACGGTGGGCCAGCCACAGGATCAGAATTCCCGCCGGGATCACCAGGATGCTGATCCACTGAGAGGTGGAAAGCCCAAGGAAAAACCCCCTGGCCTCGTCATACCGGAACCGCTCGCAAATCAGGCGCACGATTCCATAACCGATCAGATAAACACCCACCGCGGGAATTTTGCGCGGTTTATGGAATATCCCCATCATAACAGCAAACAGGATAAAATTCAGGCCTGCTTCTAAAAGCTGCACCGGGAAGAGATACACGTCGTGAGGCGCCGCAGGAGAAGCCGAAAACAACATTCCCACTGGCGGATCCCAAGGAATCCCGTAGCAGCAGCCGGCGCAGAAACAGCCTATCCGCCCAATTCCGTGGATAAGGGGCACAACGGGGACAGCCGCCTGCAGAAAATTATAAAAACTGAGCTTGTACATCCGGCAGTAAATATACGCCCCAAGAAGACCGCCAAAGAGGCCGCCGTAAAATACGAAGCCGCCTCCTATAAGCATTTTAAAGCCCTCTTCTGTTCCAAGCAAATATGAACTATACTCTATAATCTGAGGAAGATCTACCAGAATATAAAGAATCTTACCGCCAATAACAACGCCTATTATGGCAAACAGAAGCGCATACAAGCAATCTTCCTTATTAAACTCATATTTTGGCGCGCGGAATATGCTCACTAAACATCCGGCCACAAAACCGACGGCAATAATCACACCATAAAGTGGCAGGGGGAACCCGAAAATATATACATATGGCAGCATACCAAATTTCCCTTTCTTTTCCGCATCAGACCTACGAAAAAACAGGCAAACGATTTCCGCCTGCCTGTTTTTCTTTAGTTGTGCAAATAATTCGTTCTGTATTTCTACCTGCTTTGCAAATACCAGAATACAGAAAAGTCAATCGAACGCATTAGCCCACTGGTTCAGAGAATTCACAGCGTTGCCATAAGTATTTACTACAGCACAATAGCAGATTGCACAGCTTACTCCAATTAATGCACAGAGAGAAACGCCGATAATAGAAGTAATCAAACCTGCCGTTGCCATAGAACTGGGCATTTCTTTTCTCGCCATAATTGAAAGAACGAGACCAACAATGCCTATAGCAAGACCAATAAAGCAAATAAACCAGACAAAAAGACCAATCAAAAGGAACACCAAAGAGACTACACCGCACACAAGACCACCGATTGCCTTGGGACTATTCTGCTGCTGCATATGTAACACCTCATTTAAGAATATGATAGTGGATAAAGTTTAACATATTATTCACAATTTGTCAATTAACCTATTATAATTCCCCGTTAATTTCCTGCAATTGTCAAGTAAAATATGTCTAAAATGCAAACTATAGGCTTTCTTTTTCCGTATTCCTAGAGTATACTATACTGTATTCAATAAAGGTGAATTCTATTCATTTTGAAAGCTTCTGTTTATTGTTTATAGCTTGTATGCCCTAATAGAACTGGGAAGCTGCCAACAAATGATATACCCTGGTGAAAGCAAGGATCTCTCAGCAGGCATGCGCCAATAGTGCCCAGTCTTATCCAGCCTTATTTAGAAAGAAAAATGGGTAGAGAGATATTTTATAATGAAGGAAGGTAGTTGTATGATTTGCAAAAATTGTGGAAGAGAAATCCCAGATTCTTCTAAATTCTGCTTTGGCTGCGGCGCCATTGTAAACACTGCAAATCCTGTAAACACTGTCGCCCCATCTGAGGCTTCCAGAGTACAGCAGCCCCCAGATCGGATGCAGGAATCTTCGGAAGCTCCCCCCGCGCAGGCAGGTGGTACCCCGCCCGTAAATGGTGTGGGCAGCGTTTTCCCCGGATTTTCCAGTTCCCAGTCCGATCAGGCAGGATATCCAATAAATAGGGAATATTCACCAAATACCGCATATGTCAGCTACCCAGGCAGCACAGACTATACTGGCAAAGCAAATAATATCAACCGTGCTGAGGGCATGTATGCCGGAGGAGTGCCAACGCAGCAGCCCTTCCCCACGAGTTTTCCCGGCCAGGGGGAGCCTTCTTCACCGTCTCCCCAATTTCTTCAACCAGGAGCTTATACCTATTATACACAACCGCTCCGGCCAGGAGCCATTGTGAAAAAATCGAAAAAAGGCCTCATCATCGGCCTTTCCGTGGGCGGAGGCGCGCTCCTGATTCTGATTGTGGTGCTGATTTTCGTTTTATCCGGCTTATTTAAAAGCGGCGGAGATCTCCCCTCTCTAGTATATGACGATAACACTATATCGTATGGAACACCCTTTGAGGATGTAGAAGAGATGGTTTCAGATATTTTTCTCTATGAAGGGGATCCCACTCTTGCTTTTTCAGATGAAATGGGAAACACTACCTTACTTGTGAGAGATGAAGAAACCGTGGTTGGCTGGTATATACAAGACCGGGGAACTGAAATTTCCAGCGGTCTGAAGGTGGGGGACCGTTTTTCAAAAATGGAAGAACTCTATCCCGATGCCGAATACAACGGCTCCGGCACTTTCGACCCAGATGAAGACTATACCGGGGAATTTATAGTGTATTACGATCCTGCCGGTTATATCTGCTCAGAAGATCAGTATGAGGAATACGTTGATAACGCAGACGATGATGACGAGCTGGCCGCTCTGCGGGTAATGGTGATCACCATTGAAGATGGACGCGTCAAAGATATTATCTTCTCTGATGAACGGATGTATTCTTATATGGAATAGAAAAAAGCAACAGATACTCCTGTTTGCTATGTTTGCGATTAGCTTTCTCCATGATAGATTCGATCCATTCCATAAGCGTCGATATCAAAGGAGATATGGGAGAATATGTGCAGTTGTTTGGAAGTTTTCCAGCAGGCTCATAAGTTTAAATAGAAACGGGTTTATCCATATATGTGAGAAATCCGATACTCCCATTTGAATCATACAAAGAAAAGGCAGCTTTCAATCCTGTTTATAGGATTAGCTGCCTTTTTACTATATGATATAGTCGTTTTAAACCTATCTTGGAAACGAAATCCTGCGACCTGCATGAAAGCAAAACAAATTCCATACGCCTGTGAAAGGCGGAAAAGCCACGGATGCCGGCGGTAATTGCCTGCCCTGAAACAAAAAAAGACTTCCTTATTTCTAAGGAAGTCTATATAAAGGGTATCAATACCCTGAAAACTGAATAAAGAGAAGCAGAAGAAAAACTCATGAAGTACTTGGTCAAGCCCTCGGCCTATTAGTACTGCCAAGCTGAACATGTTGCCATGCTTACACACGCAGCCTATCAACCTTGTAGTCTTCAA
>CAJFPJ010000017.1 GCA_904399395.1 uncultured Clostridia bacterium
GACGTCTGTGCTGATGACCTCGCCAGAGGATGCAGAGCGCCTAGTATACGACGCAGAGAGCAAGGAAATGGAGACGGTTTCCTCCGGTCAGGAAAATCTGATCGCTATGGGAACGAAGATGTATAAGTACGCCAGCAATTCCTACCGGAATTCCAATGTGGTGGCTATGGGCTGCGGCCTCTTTGTAGACAGTAGCTTCCTCAACGCTTCTGCCTTCTCTAATAAGGATTATGCCATCGATCTCTTTAAGTATTTGACCAACACCACCGGCTCCACAGCAGCGGTAGCCAGCAATAGAGTCGAACTCTATGCGCAGGATATCACTATGAGCGAGGCGGAAGCTAAGGGCTGGGGTCTCTACACATTTATGATCGGCATCCCCGTAGCGTTCCTCGTAGTGGGCGTTGTGGTCTTCTTCAAGAGGAGGCACCTGTAAATGAAAAAAAATACCCGAAATTTGTTGCTGGTCCTCGGGTTGGTCGTGATTCTGGGGGCGGCCGTCCTGGTTCTGGTCCTTACAGGTGGGCAGGAGGAGGGTGAATCCTCCTCTACCTCTTCCACAGAGCTGATCTCCCTTATATCGGAAGAGGAAAAGAATCTCTCTTCTGTGAAAGTGACCAATGAAAATGGTTCCTATATCATTAAGATAACGGAGCAGGAGAAGGAAAGTTCCTCCTCTTCTGAGGAATCGGGCTCTTCTTCTGAAGCGGAGCCTGAGATGGAGTATATCTATTCCATAGACGGCGTTGATGAAACGGTGGCGAATACCGATCGTATGGAAACGGCTGCGGCTATAGGTCTTTCTCTGAATGCTACCCGGAATCTGGGGAAACAGGAGAAGTTGGATGACTTTGGCCTGGCAGAGCCCGTTTCTACTGTGGAGGTAACCTATCGGGATGGTTCCACCAAAACGGTTTATATAGGCGGTTCTGTAGCCGGGGGCTCCGGCGGTTATTATGTGATGGTGGAGGGAGACGACAACGTCTATACTGCTTCTTGCAACGACGGGCTCTTCCAGGGATCAGGTTATTATGTAAAGACCACCATGTTTACCCTGCAAGCGGATGAGACCACAGGTTTGATCTATGCTACCCACCTGAAACTTTCCGGCACAGAGATGCCCGAGCCAATCGAAATCGAAGGCGACGACAGCTATGTGTATCATCTGGTTTCTCCCAAGAAGGCAGAGGCTGATAGTGAAGAGGTGCAGGCTATTATGGATAGCCTTTCCTCCATCAGTGCCACGAATGTGGCCAGCCCTGATGTTTCGGAGGAATCCCTGAAGAAATACGGCCTTGATGAGCCAGCGGGCGTAATTGAATTCACCGTAAAAGATCAGGGCAGCTACAAACTCTCTGTTTCTGCTAAGAATGAAGATGGCACGCGTTATGCTCTTCTGGACGGGACAAAGGCGATCTTCATCATCAACGATTCCGATGTTTCCACCTGGCTGGGCAGAACGGTTCTGAGCCTGCAGAGCACCTTGAATTTGATGCCCATGATCCAGAATATTAAAACCATGACTCTCACGGTGGACGGCAAGGAATACGCTTTCCGGTTGGAAAGAGAAGAGGATCCTGAAAGCAGCACGGAGGATAATAAGGCTTATACCTATAAAGTCTTCAATAAGGACGGTAAAGAGCTGGATTATGAAGAAAACTTCAAGCATTTCTATCGCAGCTTTATCACCAACTATATTATTGAGGATTATAGGGAAATGCCAGAAGGGGATCCCTATGTGACCTGCACTTACACCTATTTTGATTCCGATGAAACCAACAGTATTGCGTTCTATAAAGTTTCCGACCGCCGCTATTGTGTAGTGGAGGATGGCGACAATGTAAAGGGCCTGATCGACCCCACCTATCTGGAACGCGCTGTGGAGTATCTGGAACTTCTGAACAACGGCGAAGAAGTGCCGGAAGTGTATTAAAGGCCGGATCTTCCCCATAGATCCCAAATGTATAAAAGCGGATACGCGTAGCCGTATCCGCTTTTTCTTTTACCTCGCTGTGTCGGGGAAAATCGATGACGTTAAAGAGTTCTGGCAAGTGGGTAAATGGTATACTTCCGCTTATTATTTACTGTTTCTCACTAGCTTCATACCATTTTCAACTCTGCATCCTGTCATTTTCTTTTCCTGATGAATATGCTTCAATTTACCAGAAAAATATGCTATACTTAGGCATGATATCGCAGCCCTACCGGCGAGCGGCGCCGCAGGGCCGGCGGAATGGGGAAAACTCTGGTAAAATGTGACGGGGCACGCCCTGGGAAAGAGGAGAAGGAAATGTCTGAAATCACACAGGCGAAACGGGTGGTTGTGAAAGTGGGAACTTCCACCCTTACATATGAAAATGGGAAGCTCAATTTACGCAGGGTGGAATCGCTCTGCAAGGTGCTGACGGATCTGCAGAACGCCGGCCGGGAGATCGTGTTGGTGACTTCTGGCGCCATCGGTGTGGGTGTGGGAAAGCTGGGCCTGCGGGAAAGACCCAAAGAAACGGAAAAAAAGCAGGCAGTGGCTGCTGTGGGTCAGTGCGAGCTGATGTTTATTTATGATAAATTTTTCGGGGAATACAATCGCACAGTGGCCCAGGTGCTTGTGACAGGGGATGCCATGGAGCATGAGCAAAGCCGGAAGAATGTGGAAAACACCTTTCAGGAGCTTATTAGCATGGGCATTATCCCTGTGGTAAACGAAAATGATACTATGGCTGTGGATGAGCTGGTGGGCAGCCATATCGGCGATAACGACACCCTTTCTGCCATGGTGGCATGCCTAGTGGAGGCAGATCTTCTGGTTCTTCTGACAGACATCGATGGCTTGTATACCGCCAATCCCCGAAAGGATCCGCAGGCCCGGCGGATCCCTTATGTGGCTGAAGTGACCGATGAAATCCGGGCCCTGGCAGGGGGCGCGGGCTCCAACCGAGGGACAGGCGGCATGGCCACCAAAGTCCGGGCGGCGGATATTGCCGGCGCCAAGGGAATTCCTTGTTGCGTCCTGAGCGGTGCAACGCCTGAAAATCTTTACCGACTGTTTGACGGTGAGCAGATCGGGACGGTTTTCGGCACAAAACGGAATAAAAAAGAGCTATACTAAAATTGTAACTTAAAACGCCGGTGCCGAATATGCGCTGGAGCGGCGAAGATTGTCGGACCGCGGAAAACAGAAGGAAGGCCTGCTTATAGGCCGGAACAGAAGGCGGGGGCTTTCCCTGGAAAGCTGGGGAATAGAAGCCCCTGTATGTGGAGGAAATGCAGATGACAGAACTTCAAAGGATGGGGAAACTGGCAAAGGAAGCCGCCGGGAAATTGGCGTCTGCCGGAAGCCTGAAGGATACAGCCCTTCTTTCTATGGCCAAAGCGCTGGAGGAAGGGGAAGAGCAGATTCTCCGGGCTAACGAGAAGGATCTGGAGGCTGCCCGCCAGGCAGGCATGCGGCCTTCTCTTTTGGATAGGCTGGCCCTGAACCACAGCCGCATAGCCGCTATGGCGGAAGGGATCCGCCAGGTAGCAGCCCAGCAGGATCCCATAGGAGAGATTTTGGAAGGCAGTGTGCGGCCCAACGGCATGCGTATCCGCCGGGTGCGGGTGCCTCTGGGGGTAGTGGGCATCATTTATGAGGCAAGGCCAAATGTGACGGCGGACGCCGCCGCCCTCTGCTTGAAGGCGGGGAACGCGGTGATCCTCCGGGGCGGAAAGGAAGCTATCCGCAGCAACTGCGCTATTCTGGATGTGATGGCTGCGGCAGCAGAAAAGGCGGGGCTGCCCAAGGGCTCCCTGCAGCTGGTGCGGGACACCTCCCGGGAATCTGCTCGGGAAATGATGGGCCTCACGGGCTATCTGGACGTTCTTATCCCCCGGGGAGGGGCCGGATTGATCCGCGCCGTCGTGGAAGGGGCGAAAGTGCCCGTGATCGAAACAGGAGTTGGCAACTGCCATCTGTACATCGATGAGAGCGCCGATGAGACCATGGCGGTGGAGATTGCCTATAATGGCAAGACCTCCCGCCCGTCGGTGTGCAACGCTTTGGAAAAGGTGTTGGTGCACGAGGGTGTGGCGGCCAGTGTCCTGCCCCGTTTAGCTCAAAGACTTTCGGAAAAGAATGTGGAATTCCGTTGCTGTGAAAGGAGCCTTTCCATCCTCCGGGAGGCAGGATTTGAGGCGGTTCCAGCTTCAGAAGAAGATTGGGATACGGAATACTTGGATTATATCCTTGGTATACGGGTGGTGAAGGATATTGATGAGGCCCTTGCTCATATAGCCCAGCATTCCAGCGGCCACAGCGAATGTATTGTTACAAAGGATTACAATAACGCTGCCCTTTTCACAGAAAGAGTGGATTCTGCTGCGGTGTATGTGAACTGCTCCACCCGTTTTACAGATGGTGGAGAATTCGGTCTGGGGGCGGAGATCGGTATTTCCACCCAAAAGCTCCATGCAAGAGGGCCTATGGGGGTCCGGGAGCTTACGTCCTCGAAGTTTATTATTGAAGGCAGCGGGCAGATCCGCTGATGCCGGGAGGTTTGGCAATGAAACAGGATAACCGAAACCGTGAGGATCCCTCGTTACATCGGGGTGGAGAACCGGGAGATGAATCCTTTGTGCCGGAGAGTTTTTCCGCCGATTATAGGGGAACTTCTTCCCTTCCGCTGCGCGCAGACGCGGAGCAGGAGGCAAAAGTAAGGCACGAGGCAGAAGAAGCAGAGGAAATGGACAAAGAGCTGGATGATTTTCTTCCGGAGGGTGAATCCCTTCCAGAAGAGGAATTCCTAACAAAATGGAGCCGGGATCTGGAAAACGATGAAGAAGAACCGGTAGACTCCCATGCTTCATTAGAGGAAGCTGAGGAAGGTATGGCGGTTGCGAAAACTGCGCTCAGGCAGAGAAGACCTCAGGGCCGCCGGTGGTATGGGTTGCTTGTGGGCTCCCTTGTCCTCTTGTTGGCGCTGACAGGTGTGGGGTTTCTGGCCTGGATGGCAGGCAGCAGCCTGCATGCCCGCCTCACCGACGACTCCCAGCTCAGGGCTTATGACGATTTTCTGACGCCTGTGGTGATGTTGGATCCGGAGCCATTTGCTTCCCCTGACAAGGCACCGAATACTTTTGTGCAGGAGGCCTCTTTGTGGAAGGCTATCCTGGATGACGGCGGCAGCCGGTATACCCAGTATGACGACAACGGCAGGGTTATCATCCCCCTGGGAGACGTAGCGTCTGCCTGCGTTGCTCTTTTCGGGCCCGACAGAAATCTTTCCCCTGGCACCCCAAGCGAGGAATCCTTCTATACATATGACGAGCAGGATAACTCCTACCATGTGGCCCTTTTTAGCTCCGATAGTATGGTCACGCCCTACACAGAGAAATCCTATTCAGAGGATGGAAAAACCATTCTCCGTGTGGGGTATGTCTCCCCCACAGACGAATGGCGGACGGGCAGTGTTTCATCCGGTTCCCCGGCTACTCCCACCCCCACAAAGTATATGGAGTATGTTCTGGCGGAAAACCCGGATACAGGCGCTTCTTATATATATGCCGTGCGCCCGGTGGAGGAATAACAGAATACAGTAAGCTGGGATTCCGTGTTTTTACTCATTCTTGAATGGAGAAGCCAACCCCCGCTGGTACCTTTGCTGAGGTTCCGGCGGGGGTTCTTTATCCGCAACTGCCAAGCCTGAGAGTCTGTGCTGCATATTGTGTGTATACAGCGTATCTCGGGGAAATGCCTTTCTCAAATCTCTTGCTGCCCCTTCTGCGCCACTTCTGTTTTTTTGTGCATCCGTGCAGAATGGGCAGCCGGAGCCCAGCTTGCCTGGGCAGGATTTATAGTTTTTGGGATTTCTATATTTACATTTAATAGTTTACATCAGAAGATACATCAGGGCCAGCAGCAGGCTCGGATCCCCTTTTTCTTCCATGACAAGCAGCAGGAGAATGAGGATAATGGTACGGTCACTGTCCTGGAACAGCGCCTGAAAGATATCCGTTATCCCGTCAGAGGGCTGTTCTGCAGCCTCTTCCGGATTTTCCTGCTCTTCTGGCCCTTGAGATTTTTCGTCTGCCCCGTCTGTATATGTGCTGCGGCCATCTTCCCCCCGCCCGGAAGTATTCCTTCTCTGGGAGCGATTTTCCGAAGGTGGGCTTCCTCCCGTTGTGTTCCGGTAAGTATATTCCCTTCCTGGTGGAACAGAGTTGGAGGAGGAAGAATGCTGGGGGGCTCCGTGGCCCTGAGGGCCTCTGCCATAGCCCGGATTGTTTGAATTGCTATGGCCGCCATTCGAACTATTCTGGGAACGGGAACCACCAGAATTTCCCGAATTTCCATAACCACCCGGACCCATAGGATTTCTGTTTCCACCTGGGGTGTTGCTTCTTGGGGTGTGATCCCTGTTAGAGCTGGATTGGGCGGCGGCCTGGGCTCTCGCCTGCATCTCCTGTACCCGTCTTAAAGCCTCCTGCTGAAGCCTTTGCATGTCGGCCTCCGCCATACGATCCCTTCCTTTCGTGTGTAGTATGGACGTTTCTCCCCGATATTCTCAGGGCCCGCAAATTGCCGCCCTTCAGCTCCTCATTGTCATACACATGGGATGCCTGTATGCCGCAGAAAGCAGAAATTGATCCCATGGACTTTCCAGGCGGCCGAGAAAATCTGGCTGCAGATACTTTAGAAATCTCAGAATAACTTTCCTTTAAGCAGGGGCAGGATGCGCATAAGCTGCATCATGCGGATAGCTTCATCCAGTTTCTTCTGGCGGGAAGGGCTGATCATGGGACGCAGGGCCCGCAGAAGGCGAGTACTATCCGTTTCTTGCTGTAGGGAACTTATAAGAGGGGCAACCTTCATGATCATAGGAAGCAGATCCCCCTGCAGAAGCCCTCCACTTCCTGCCCCTGCTCCCGTTGATCCGCCCAGCCCTGCAAGAGCTCCCAAGCTCCCAAGGTTTCCCAGGGAACTCAGAAGCCCCGACCCGCCGGAGCTACCGGAGGGAGAATTTGAAGCCTTGTTTCCGTTTCCCAGCAGACCGGCGAGAGCGGAAAGATTCAGCCCGCCCCCGTTTCCGGATGATTGGAGGGCCTTTTCTGCCGAAGAGGGAGGGGATGGAGGCGCAGCAGATTCCGAGTTGCCTAAAAGTCCCCCCAGTCCTGCTAGAAGGCTAGAAAGGTCGGGAGACTCCCCCTGTGCGGCTGTTTGCGGGGGCGGCGAGGATGATTCAGCCGGCGTTCCCTGTGTTTCCACACCGGATTCTGGAGTTCCCTGTAATCCTAGGGAAGCTGCCAGACCCTTGATTTGTTCCATGGCCTGCGGGTCGGAAAGAATGGCGTTGATTTGCCCTGTTAGATCCTCCACTGCATTTCTCCCTCCCTTCGGTTTCTGTTTTGCTGAGTCTCTTTGTCTGTGAAAAGGTTTGCTCGCAGAAGTAGTCGTTTATTTGCCAAAAAGCTTTTTCATTAGTTCCTGAGCTTCGGGGGTACTGAGCATTTTTTTCTGGGCGTCTTTATCAGCCAGGATTTTCTGAAGCTGCTGTTCGTCGGATGGACTCAGACTTTTCATCAGTTTTTGCAGAAGGGCCTGACGGTCCTGATCGTTGTGAATTTCCATAGTTGGGTCACCTCTCCTTTTTGAATATGACGCAAATACGCAGGATAAAATGGGGATAAGGAAGCAAAATGAAATCCTGCACTCTTATACTATATTCAGGAGGGCCTAAGAAATGAACTGAAACAGAGAAATTGGGCCGGAACGGATACCCGCAAGGGTTATGTTGAGGGGCCTTTGGAAAGGAGAGGATGGCCGATGCGTATTTTGGTAGTTTCTGACACCCATGGAGACGCGGGGAATCTTCGTCGTGTTCTGCTGCAGCAGAGAAAAGCGGAGGTGGTCATCCATTTGGGAGACGGCGAGGAGGAAATGGATGCTCTGCGGGGAAGTTTTCCAGAGAAAATGATCCTTCAGGTGCGAGGAAACTGCGATTGGGGTTCTCAATTGCCTCTTTTTGGGGAGATTACTTTGGAGGGAAAGCGCATCTATTACACCCACGGGCATATCCACCGGGTGAAATACGGGTATTATGAAATTGCGGCGGCGGCCAGGGAGAGAAAAGCGGATATCGTCCTGTTTGGCCACACACATACGCCTCTTCAAGAGTATGAGGATGGCCTTTATATGCTGAACCCCGGCTCTCTCAGCGGGTATGGGGCGACATATGGCTATGTGGATATCACTCCAGCGGGAATTGTGACGAATATTGTTTATATTTGATGAAAAAAATCGAGTGAAATTTCCGTATTTCCTACGATTGACACAAAGATCAAGGAATGGTATTCTTATATTAGAATTCTTAGTCAGTATTGGGCAAAATCCAGCGAAAGGTATGGTGACGTATTATGAGTTTGGGAACAGGTATTGCAACTGAATATGAAAAATGGCTCAGCACCCCTATGGAGGATCCGGATCTTCTGGAAGAACTGCAGGCAGTTAAGGGAAAAGAAGAAGAAATTAACGACCGTTTTTATCAGGATCTGGAATTCGGCACAGCCGGGCTCCGGGGCGTTTTGGGAGCCGGCACCAACCGGATGAACATCTACACTGTGCGGAAGGCCACCCAGGGGCTTTCTAATTATCTGTTGAGTCATGGGGTCAAAACGGGTGTGGCCATCGCTTATGACAGCCGGATCAAGTCGGATCTGTTTGCGAAGGAATCCGCCGCTGTTCTGGCCGCCAATGGAATCAAGGCCTTTGTGTATCCCTGGCTTTCTCCTACGCCTACCCTATCCTTTGCTGTCCGGTATTTGAAGTGCGATGCGGGTATCTGCATCACCGCCAGCCATAACCCGGCTAAATACAATGGCTATAAGGCTTATGGCAGCGATGGATGCCAGATCACTTCGGAAATGGCAGAAGGCGTGCAGAATGAGATCAATTCCCTGGATATCTTTAAGGATGTAAAGGTGATTCCCTTTGAAGAAGGCTGTGAAAAGGGACTGATTTCCTATATCGATGAAAGTGTGCTAGACGCATTTCTGGATGAGGTATATAAAGAGCGAATCCTGGATGAGCCCTGCAAAGGGTTGAAGGTGGTATATACTCCTCTGAACGGAACCGGGCTGGTGGGCGTGACCCGTATTCTGAAGCGTATTGGTGTGGAGGATGTAACAGTTGTGCCTGAACAGGAAAAGCCGGACGGCAATTTCACTACTTGCCCCTTCCCGAACCCGGAGATCCGCGAGGCCCTCAAAGTGGGATTGGAGCTCTGTGAAAAAGTAGAGCCCGATCTGCTCCTGGCCACCGACCCGGACTGCGACCGCTGCGGTATTGCGGTGAAGCAGAAGGGTGAATATGTGCTGATGACGGGCAACGAGGTGGGGGTCCTCCTTCTGGATTTCATCGCCCGCAGCCGTCAGGAACAAGGCAAGTTGCCAAAGGATCCTATTGCGGTAACTACTATAGTAAGCACAGATATGGCCGATGCGGTGGCAAAGGCGTATGGGATCCGCTGTGTCCGTGTGCTCACTGGCTTTAAATATATTGGCGACCAGATAGCCCTTCTGGAAGAAAAAGGCGAAGAAGACCGGTTCCTTCTGGGGTTTGAAGAAAGCTATGGGTATCTTTCCGGCGGCTATGTGCGGGATAAAGATGCGGTGGACGCCAGCATGCTGATTTGCCAGATGGCCTGGTATTATAAGCAGAAGGGCATGACTCTTGTGGATGCCATGGAAGCTCTTTATGAAACATACGGATATTATAAAAATGCCGTGGATAATTTTGGATTTGAGGGCGAGGACGGCATGATCACCATGGGGAAAATCATGGATTCCCTGAGAGCCTCTGCACCGAAGGAAATCGCCGGCTATACAGTGACTGGCTGGAGCGATTACCGCGAATCTGTCTGCCGTGAAGGCGGGAAGGAGACTCCCATCGATCTGCCTAAATCCAATGTGCTGGAATACAGGCTCGAAAACGGCTGCAAAGTGATTGTGCGGCCCTCTGGCACAGAGCCTAAGATTAAGGTGTATTATTCCGCCAAAGGTGCTTCCCCTGCAGAAAGCGAAGAGCTTGTAAAGAAAATGGCGGAAAGCGCGCGGGTGCTGTTGGGCGTTTAATTCCATGGGCATTCAGCTGTTTTGCTGAAAAGTACCGAAAATCTCCTTGCTTTTCTTGACATTAGTATAGAAAAGAGATACACTTAAAGAAAGATTCTCTGGCAGTTTCTAGGCCAGAATACATAAGGAGTGTGCAATCAAATGCAAAAGGGTAAGTTTGGTTTTAAGCTTTGGGTATACCCGGTTGTGGCCATGGCATTTTTTGTCCTGGATCAGTTTTTCCTGGGTGCTCTGGCGGTTGGCTTCGCCATTGCAGCTGAAAAGAACGAGTGGGTTTCCCATCAGGTTCTGCAGGTTTTGATTTTCGGAACCTTTGCCGGTATTGCCAACATGGTTGTCGATGGAATCGATTGGCTCTTCGGATTGGGTTCTTCGGTTCCCATGATCGCAGTGGCAGGGGGCGTTGTATGCGGCATTCTCTATGCAGCTATCTTCGTGTTCCTGGTGGTATTCTATGTTCTGGGCTTCACCCGTGTGATCAAGGGCAAGGATGCAAAGCTTCCCATTGCTTGCACGATTGCAAACCATGCTTTCGGTATTGTTGCTGCAAGGCCTCAGCCTCCTGTGCAGCCTCAGGCGCAGTATCAGGTTCCCCCTTATCAGGCTCCTGCGCAGCAGCCCCAGCAGCCTCAGAATCCTCAGTATCCCCAGCAGTAATGTTGGAGGATGGGCCGGTGCCGGTGTTTGCGCCAGTCATTGGCCGCCTGAAAGCCATATGCTGTAAGCAAAGGATCCCGGTGTTGCCGGGATCCTTTTTCATAACGAGAAAGATTGCATTTAAAAACAGAAGGAATGGGAAAAAGCTATGCGGCTGGCGGTGGTTGGTTCCCGCAGCATACGAGAATATGATTTGGCCCCGTTGATCCCAGATGGAGTGACGGAAATTATCAGCGGCGGCGCTGCAGGTGTGGATAAACTGGCAGAACGGTATGCAGGTGATCACAATCTAAAGTTGACGGTATTTCTGCCCCAATACGGTGTATATGGCCGTCGTGCGCCTCTTCTGCGAGATGAACAAATCGCCTGGGAATGCGATGCCCTTCTGGCTTTGTGGGATGGAAACTCATCTGGCACGATGTATACCGTGAATATAGCGCGAAAGCTGGGAAAGCCAGTATATCTTTATCGCCTTCCATCGGAAGAGTTGGAGGGTCAGGCTTCCCTTTGGTGAGCTGCTCTTGGGATTTTATAAAGATGCAAGGGCATGCTTCCGTATATAAAACGGGGGAATACAACTGGTTTGATTGAGGCGTTGTCTTCTTTTTGGGCCCCAGCAATTACCATTTTTGAAAGAAGAAGGCTTGTGCATAGGAAAATCCCCATGGGAAAAACTATTGTCGTAGAATTTGTGTAAAAAACTCTTTCTGGCAGCAGCTGATTCCGAGGCATATACTTGCTGTTGGCCATAGTCACGGTATATTGGAAGCAGAAGTCAATTTGTTTTATCGCAAAATATTAGGAAAGAAGAGCCATACTTCCATGGACTGCTGATAAATATATGGGAATATGGGTGAATTTTTGAAAAACTGGAAAACAACTGCAGTATAGATACAACCACACTGAAATTTAAGAGGTTGAAAAGCTAAGAATTACGCAATTGCGGTTTTCCACAAAGGAGGATTTCGATATGGCAAAAGGGAAATGGCTGGCAGCAGCCCTGCTGGGGGCAGCAGCGGCCGGAGCCGTTTATACGGGTAAAAAGCTTACAGAAACAGCTGTAAACATGGAAGAAGAGATGAACAGCAGCGGTGCGAGCCACAAGCTGCTTGTGAAAAAGGGAGGAAGAGACATAGTTCTGAAGGAGGGGGAACTCTTCAAAGGCGGAGCTATTGGTGTTCTCTGTGGCGGCCTGAATTATGATATGAGCCGTTGTACTATAGAAGACGGCGCCCAGCTGGATATACGGGTTTGCATGAGCGGAGCCAATCTGATCATACCCGCCGGAACCAAACTTATTTTAAATGCTCAGGCAGGCAAGGCTTTCTTCTTTTCTGGGCCTCAGGCCGAGGAGAAAGCAGACGGCCCCACACTCCTGATTAATGCAACCGGTACTATGGGGAGTCTTAATGTCCGGTATCCCTCTGAAGAAGACCGGGAAGAGGAATTCGACGATCTGGATGAATTTGATAAGACCAGAGATGTGCGCCCCAGCGGTGCTCCGGATCCGTTCCGGCTGGATCCCCATTCCGTGGTGCCCACTGACCCGGTGGATTCCACTATTCTCAATGCCAGAAGCATGGAAAGTGCTGTGGGCTGCACGGCTACTGGTCTTTTGGATTTTGACAATCCTTCTGCGGGCCCCGAAGCAGTTATCTCTTCTGAGCCAGCAGCCATAGAATATAAGCGCGAAGAGGATGGAGAGGCTGCTGAGGATCCCCATGAGACCTCTGAGGAAGTGGCTGAAGATCCCGTAGGATGAAAATAGGAGTTTTCGTGCTCTTCCCAGCTGCTGTGTATAGTATGGCTTTAGCTTTAGCCTGCCCGGGATGGGCATGCATATTCTCGTCTGTCCCCCCCTGCTTATGCGAAGTGAAGAAGAACGAAAAGGATACGTAGGGAAAAATACCGGCTGGCAGAGTGTTTCGGAGCTTCACAACAGATGTGAAAACCAAACTACAGGATGTTTCTGACCCTGTGGGAAATTTCCAAAAAAGCAGCCTTATAGGCTGCTTTTTCTTCTGCCATATTTTTCTAAGATCCCATTGTGCCTATAACCAATCTGATTTTGTGCTATTGGTATTGGCGGGGAGAGTTAGCAATCCTCAGAAAACTGGGGAACTTGCATCATACGGCGGCGGATTTCCCTATATGGCTCGGGTATTTCCTCCAAAGGCATATTTTGAGGCGTTTCTGTGCTTCCCGCTTCTTTAGCCGTTTCATAATACCAGCATTTAAAGTTTAATGTATCCAATGTCTCCTGCAGATCCTCCATTTGCTTTTTTACAACTTCCCTCTGTTTGATGAATAGGTCAAGGCGGGCTTCGATGGTTTCGTCTCCCTGCATAGCCAATTGGATAAATCTGCGGATATCCTTCAGCTGCATACCTGTCTTTTTCAGGCATTCAATGATCTGCAGCCATTCGTAATCCTGTTGGTCAAATATCCGGATTCCTCCGGATGATCGCTTTACAAAGGGCAGCAATCCCTCTTTATCGTAATACCTAAGGGCAGAGGGGGCGATATTTAGCAGCCTGGCCATCTCACCGATTGTATATGTCATACGGCATCCTCCTGCAGTTACAAAATAAAGCTAAAGTAAAGTTTCAATGTATTGTTTAAGTATATCAAACCGAAAAGGAACTGTAAAGGAGGCTACAGGTAGATTGCTTTTTTCCTGATAGAGAAGGGCCCGGAAGCGTAAGCTTCCGGGCCCTTCGCAGGTATCGTATTCCTGTAAGCTGTATGCTATATACAGCTTACAGACGATTTCGTAATGTATTCATTAGATTCACACAAGAGAGTAAAGCCAAAAAACCAAGTGGTTTCATGTAGTTGTTTCTTATGACTTTACAGTGATCTTCAGGATGATGTTTTTGAATTTGGGGTCTAAATCCCGCTCCTCAGTCATCTCCAGATAAGGAAGGCCGGTGGCAGCCCAATGGACGCGACGAACTGCACCCTTGCGCCCCAGAGTCTTTCCGTTCTCGTCATGGGGTACGGCGTGATAAACCATCATGTCGTCCCCTGTTTCGTGATCCTTTACAAAGCTGTTGTGTCCGGGGCCGTATTCTCCCACTACACTTTCTTTCGTCAGAAGAGGATAGGGAATCCAATCCCACCCCTCCATGGTAAGAAGATTGTTGCCGGCCTTTGCGTGCAAGAGGCCAAGGCAGTAAAGATCGGCATTAGCTGTGCTGGAACCGGATACGCTCACAAAGAGGTCGTCACCGTGCCGGAGCAGGAAGGGGCCTTCGTCCACTTCAGTTCCGTAACGATCCCACCCATAGATGGGATTCAGTATCCGTTGCGGTTCCGTAACACACTGCCAGGGAGCGTCGGGGTCGATTACGGCGATGCTGATGCCGGCAGGTTCCGTGATGACGGGCTCTTCCACGGTGATGTCGATCCAATGCCGGTCGGACCACATAACGTAATGGACGCCGTTTACACAGAGGTAGGTCATATCCAGAGAGACGCCTTCCACCCGGAGAATCTCGCCGTTAGGCTTTACGCAAAGGCGAGGCTTATCCCAGGCGTTGGGATCCATGATATCCCCGTTACAACGAAGCACATAGCTGTTGCAGTCGTTATAGTAGCCGGGGCACAGGGCGGTAAAAATATAAGGGACTCCCTTGATGATGTGAAGTTCCGGCGCCCAGTGGCCCATTCCCTTCACAGAGGACTCATGGATCTTTACAGCTTCTGCCGTAAAAACATCTTTCAGAGTATCTGCACACCGGATAAAAATTC
Source organism: uncultured Clostridia bacterium (assembly GCA_904399395.1). Taxonomy (GTDB): domain Bacteria; phylum Bacillota; class Clostridia; order Oscillospirales; family Acutalibacteraceae; genus UMGS1264. The sequence continues at coordinate 14,515 of CAJFPJ010000017.1, forward strand.
CATCCGGCCCCAGGGTGGTCAGATAGTATTTTCCATGATAGTATGCCACATCCGGATCGGATACGCCCCCCTGTCTTTCCGGAGGAAGCCCTGGAATGGGGCTCAAAGGCATGGGGAATGGCCAGTGCTTGATGGATACTTCCCCGTGGATTTCGTATACGCCGGGCTTGGAGAAATCGATCTTCTC
>CAJFPJ010000018.1 GCA_904399395.1 uncultured Clostridia bacterium
AATATTCGGTTTTTCGAACTGCGTGACCCCGCATGGTTACTGGATTTTCAGTGGACAAAACTGACACTGATTTTAAAAATTTCGAGTGCTGCACCTTCGACCACTCGGACAACTCTCCAAATATTAACATATAAAGACTCCTGCCTCTTTTGGCAGGCTGCATTCCTATTGTAAGGAAAGCATGGGAAAAAGTCAAGGAAAATCCGAAAATTCCCGGAGCAGACCTGTAAGCATGCTCCTGCAAATCTTTCGGATTTTCCGTATACCGTTTACATTTATTTTGTATGCTTAAGGATATGCAAATTCTGGAACAGGTATACACCGCCGGAAATGACGGCCAGTGCCGTTGCCACAAAGAGCAATCCCCACTCCACGCCGGAGAAAAAGGCTCCTATTTCCGCCGGAAGGACAAAATACCCCATGGAGGAAAGTTCTCGGATATATTCAAACAGAAATACAACCACGAGAGCCACGATTTGGCTTACGGTCTTCGCTTTCCCCCAGTTGTTAGCGGCCAGCACCATCCCGCCTTCTGCCGCCACCAAGCGGATAAACGTCACCATGAACTCCCGAGCTACGATCAGGAGAACCATCCACACCGGAGCCAGATCCAGAGAGACCAAACAGATAAGGGCCGATATTACCAGGATCTTATCTGCCAGAGGATCCATAAATTTGCCGAAAGTGGTGATTTGTCCGTTTTTTCGAGCAAGCTTACCATCCAGATGATCTGTGTAGGAAGCCGCGCCGAAAATCAGGCCGGCTATCAGGTAATGATGCGGAATCTGGGGCAACAAAAGAAATAGAACAAAAAACGGTATCATTGCCACTCGAAGAAGGGTCAGCTTATTGGGAAGGTTCATGCAAATACCCCCTTACTCTACAACTTCTCCCATAAGGTCGCAATCCATACAATCCGTAATGTTTACCTTCAGCATCTCTCCATAACGGGGCTTTCTTTTGGAAGAGGTGAAGAAGATCTTTCCATCCACATCAGGAGCGTCGGCAGCGCTGCGGCCAAACCAGCATTCGGCGTAACGGTCAAAGCCCTCTGTAAGAACCTCCACCGTCTGGCCGATGCGGCTTTCGCCCCATTCCTGCATAATGGCCATCTGCTGTTCCATAATGATATCCATCCGCTGCTGCTTTATTTCCTCCGGGATCTGGTTTTCCATCAGAGCGGCTGCTGTTCCCTCTTCCTGGGAATAGGTGAAGCATCCCAGCCGTTCAAAGCGGATTTCTTTCACGAAGGCGCTGAGCTCTTCGAAATCTTCCTCTGTCTCCCCAGGAAAGCCGGTGATCATCGTGGTCCGCAGGATAACGCCCGGCACCTTTTCCCGGATTTTTTGGATCAGGGCCGTCAATTCCTCCCGGTCTCCCTTCCTCCTCATAGCGCGGAGCACCCTGCCGCTGCAGTGTTGCAGGGGAAGATCCATATATTTTACGATCTTTTCCTCAGAGGCCATTACCTCCAGAAGCTCGTCGGTGATGGAATCCGGGTAGCAGTAAAGCATCCGAATCCACCGCAGACCCTGGATAGCACAGAGCTTTTTCAGAAGCTCCGGCAGAGCCAGGCGGCCATAGAGATCCCAGCCGTAGCGGCTTGTGTCCTGGGCGATAAGGATTAGCTCTTTGGCACCGTCTGCCGCCAGCTTTTCCGCCTCTGCTACAATGCTTTCCATACTACGGCTGCGGTATCCGCCCCGAATCATGGGGATTGCGCAGTAGGCACAGCCATTGCTGCAGCCCTCGGCGATTTTCAGATAAGCAAAATAGCTGGGCGTCCCGAGAATACGATCGCCCTCCATGGGCAACAGGCGCTTTGCGGGAAAGACTTGGGGCTTTTTTTGTTGCAGGGCCTCTTCCACAATCTCCGCGATGCGGCCGTTTGCACCGATGCCCGCCACCGCGTCCGCCTCGGGAAGCTCCTTCATGATCTCTTCCTTATAGCGCTCCGCCAGGCAGCCGGTAACCACAATAGCTTTTATGCGCCCTTCCTTCTTTAATTTCGCCAGCTCTAGGATCTCATCAATGGATTCCTTTTTCGCAGCCTCAATAAAACCGCAGGTATTCACAATCGCGACATCTGCCAGAGCAACGTCGTCCTTTATTTCATATCCGGCCTTCTGCAGAGCGGCAAGCATAATCTCCGCATCCACCTGGTTCTTGGCGCAGCCAAGGCTAATCATTCCCACAGAACAGGGCATTCTTCCTCATCCTTATCTTCAGTATATTCAGGATACTCTCGCAATACGCCGCGAATATCCTCAAACCGGTATCCCAAGCGCTGCAAAGCGGCGATTGCCCGCCGCCTGCCCTTTTCATCCCCCAGATACCGGGCGTATTTCCGTTCTATAAGCTCCCGGATGGCTTCCTGAGGCGGGCGGGCAAACTCTTCCGCTGCCGCTTCTGCCAGATCTCTTTCCAGCCCCCGGCGGCAGAGTTCCTGGCGCACCCGGCTCTGGGAAAAGCCCTTGCGGGTAAAAAGATCTTCTGCCAGGCGGCGGGCATAGTCCCTATCGTCGAGAAGACCCAGTTCTTCCATTCGCCCGGCGGCTTCTCTGGCAGCCTCCCTGCCTGTTTCCCGGGATAGCCGGTCTTCCAGCTCTTTTTTGGAATAGGAGCGGTATTCCAAAAGGCTAAGGGCCTTTTCCCCAGCCCGTTTAGTTTGGCTCTTCCGAAGGAGTGTCTCCAGCTGTTCCTCCGGGATATCCGTTCCGGGCCCAAGGCCTTCTGAAAGAGCAACCTCTGTCAGGATCCGCAGAGAGGTGCCGTCATCAAAATATAAAACCGAAAAGCCCCGCTTGCGGGGCTCAATGGCTGTGATCAGCATCCTTAATCCGCCTCAATATCCAGGCTGGCCTTTCCGCGGCCCTTCCCGGAGGAGGCAGGTGCAGCCGGGGCAGATGCAGGCTGAGCAGCAGGAGTAGTTACCGGCACAGCCACAGGCTTGGCGGGGGAAGCATTGGGGGAAGTCTTGGTATACAGGCGGCCTACATTTGCCTTGACCTTTTCCTCCACTTCCGCAGCAATAGCCGCATTTTCGGGATTTTTCAAAAATTCTTTTACATTATCCCGGCCCTGTCCCAGACGGTTCTGATTATAGGAGAACCACGCGCCGCTTTTTTGGATAACGTCCAGTTTCACCGCCAGATCCAGAAGCTCTCCCGCCCGGGAGATACCCTGGCCGTACATAACATCGAATTCCGCCTCCCGGAATGGGGGGGCAATCTTGTTTTTAACCACCTTGGCCCTTGTGCGGGAGCCGATCTGCTCCGTGCCGCTTTTCAGCGTCTCTATTTTCCGGATGTCGATGCGCACGGAGGAATAGAATTTCAAAGCACGGCCGCCGGGAGTCACCTCAGGATTGCCATACATAACGCCTACCTTTTCACGCAGCTGATTGATGAAAATCGCCACGCAGGCCGATTTAGAGATAGCGCCAGCCAGTTTCCGCAGGGCCTGGCTCATCAGGCGGGCCTGCAGGCCCACATGGCTGTCGCCCATTTCGCCCTCGATTTCCGCCCGGGGCACCAGGGCCGCCACAGAGTCCACGACGATCACATCTATGGCGCCGGAGCGCACAAGGGCTTCTGTGATCTCCAAGGCCTGTTCACCTGTATCCGGCTGGGATACCAGAAGGGAATCCACGTCCACACCCAAAGCTCTGGCGTATACAGGATCCAGTGCATGCTCCACATCGATAAAAGCGGCATTTCCTCCGTTTTTCTGGCCTTCCGCGATGCAGTGCAGCGCAAGGGTCGTTTTGCCGGAGCTTTCAGGGCCATAGATTTCTGTAATTCTTCCCCTGGGGAGCCCTCCGATTCCCAGGGCCAGATCCAGCGAAAGAGATCCAGTGGAAATAGCTTCCACCTGCATGGCCTGGTTCTGCCCCAAGCGCATGACGGCGCCCTTCCCGAATTGTTTTTCTATCTGTGCAATGGCTGTTTCCAGCGCGCTGTTCCGATCCGCAGCCGCCATAATTCACAACTCCTTTTCTATCGCTTGTATAACACCTATAATGCTTATATACCCGGATGCCCTCTTTTCGAGTGTTGATTTGCCGGGGATGCGCCCTTTCTGAGGTCTCTGCCCGCAAAATCCCGCTCAAGAAAGGCAAACCACATGTTTTGTATACATGGCTTGATTATGTACGTTTCTGCAAATCCCAAACTAGAGGCGCAGCATCTAGTTTGGGATTTGACATATACATAGTTCCTTCTTTACAAGGGGGAAGCATGTATACATTATACCGGATTTTCCTCTTGAAAGCAATAGATTTCCATGAAAAAATCGAACATGCGTTTGTGAATTTTGAGCTTGCCGCTCTACAGGTTTCCAATCACAACCCGATCCAATCCGTTGAAATCCTGCAGAATGGAAATATCCCGCAAACCCGCTTTCTGGAACAGCGCCGAAACAGCATCTCCCTGGATTTCCCCGATTTCTACGGCGCAGACACCGCCGGGGCGGAGACGGGAGATCCAGTATTTTCCAATAGCCTTATAAAAAAGAAGACCGTCTTCCCCGCCGTCCAGAGCGGTGGAGGGCTCTTTTTGTACCTCCGGCTGGAGATGGGGCAGTTCGCCTGCTTCTATATAGGGGGGATTGGAAACAAGGGCGGAAAGCCCCGAAAAATGGTCTGCTGTTCTTGGAGAAAGGATATCTGCCTGCAGAGGTTCCACCTCCCGGCCTGTAGAGCGGATGTTTTCCAGCAGGTAGCTATAGGCTTTAGGGAACTTTTCCACTGCTGTGATATCAGCCTGTGGAAATTCCTCCCGCAGAGCCAGTGCCACTGCGCCTGTTCCCGAGCAGAGATCGGCTATCTTTGGCTCCGTTGGAAGAATCCCTTTTTTCTGCTGCAGCCGCAGCCTTTCCGCTGCAGCGTGCACAAGAAGCTCCGTTTCTTCCCGGGGAACCAGCACGCCTTTTCCCACCTTCAATTCCATACCATAAAAGGGCCAGCTTCCCAAAAGATATTGAAGGGGGACATGTTGTGCCCTTTTCAGAAGAAGGGAAAAAAGCGCCTCCACCTTATCCGGAGAGGGGGTCTTATCCCCATAAAGGGCCAGTTCCCTGCGCCCCATGGAAAAGATTTTTTCAAAAAGGCATAAAGCATCAAAGGCAGGGCTTTCAAGCTCTGCCTTTTGCAGCTCCTTTTTAGAAAGGAGATATAAGTCTCTGTATGTAAGCATTTTGCCGGCGGGAAGAGGCGAAACCTCCTTGAACTCGCTGGCCTTTCTGTCTTCTGCCTCTTTTTTAAATGGGCCCTTTGAGTGATTCACAGCCTTCCCGCCTTTCGTGGATTTTCCCGCTCTATGGGGCGGGAAAGCCTCAAACCTCAGCGCTTTAGCGACGGATCAGATCCTCGCCGTTTTCGGGGATCACGTCTTTCAAGGCGGCGATAGCCACCTCGATCATGCTGTCATCCGGTTCCTGGGTGGTAATGTGCTGCATCCACATGCCGGGCGCAGAGATGATACGGGTCACCCAGTTTTCGTATCGTCCGCAAATGCGGATAATCTCATACCCTATAGCCACCACTGCAGGTATGCAGAGAAGTTTTACCGCCGTGCGCAGAAAGGGGTTGGAAAAGGGGATGAAAAATCCAATGATGATGCCCAGAAGCAGCATGATAATCATAAAACTCGTTCCACAGCGGGGATGGAAACGACGATATTTCCGCACGTTTTCCACTGTGAGCTCTTCACCGTTTTCATAACAGAAGATACTTTTATGTTCGGCTCCATGATATTGAAAAACCCGGTGCATATAGGGCACCTTGGAACAGAAAAAGATATAGAGCACAAAGATCAAAATGCGCATCACACCCTCTGCCAGGGAACGCCACGCGGCAAGGGCCGGAGCTGTGCCTTCACCCGCCAGAAAAGTCACACCGTTCCATAGAAGGGTAGGCAGGAAGAAAAACAGAGCGATAGCCAGCACTACGCCCAAAAACCCCGCCACCCACATGATGGCCTGGGTCACTTTATCTCCAAAATGCTTTTCCAACCACAGGTCAAATTTCGAGGGTTCTTCCTCTTCTTCGTCCATCTCAGCCTTTTCTGCAGAAAGGCTCAGGGCTTTAAATCCCACAGAGAGCGAATCGATCAGCCCTCCAATTCCACGAAGAAGAGGAATGCGCCAGATAATGCTCTTATCCCGCAGATAACTCTTTTCCATCTCTTGCTTTTCGATTTCTCCGGAGGGAAGACGAATAGCCACCGTAGTTTTTTTGGGCCCCCGCATAAGAATTCCTTCCATCAGGGCTTGACCGCCGATGGAGGTAATCCGTTTGGTGCAGGTTGCGGATGGTTTGGAGGCATCCTGCTTTTTGGGCTCTTTTTTCTCCTGAGTGGCCGCCTCGTCCTGCCGCCGGGGCGTTTCTTCCGCCGGCATATATTCCTGCTGCGTCTGCTGCATGGTCACAGTTCCTTTCCTTCTTCCGGCTTCTGAGCCGGGGATGCGGGCATGGCGGGGATACTGATCGTCACCGCCGTGCCGATGCCTTCATGGCTTTCGATTTCCAGGCTCCCATTGTGGAGAGCCATTATCTCATCCGCCAGGGCCAGGCCTATGCCCGAACCACGAACGGTTTGATTCGCTTTGTAAAATTTCTTTTTCACATTCGGCAGGTGCTCAGCGGGGATCCCACAGCCCGTATCGCTGATGATGATGCGGATTATGCCGTTTTCCTCCTGAGCGATGACATTGATGGTGCCGCCTTTGTCGGTATATTTCAGGGCATTGTCGATGATATTGACAAATACCTGCCGGAGACGATTTACATCCCCCATCACAGGCGAGAGCATCTCTGGTTCCTCATATAGAAGAAATTTTCCCTCGGAAGTCGCCCTTTCGCTGAACATATACACGGCTTCCCCCAACTCTGCCAGAATATCGATTTTTTCCAGAATCAGGGTCATACGGCCATTCTGCATGCGGGAAAAGTCCAGAAGTTCCTCCACCAGGCCTGATAGGCGTTCACTCTCCCGGATGATAACACCCATGCCCCGATCGGTGGTTTCCTTATCTTCCCCTGCTATGTCCGTGAGCGTTTCCGCCCATCCTTTAATAGCTGTCAGGGGCGTTCGCAGTTCGTGGGAAACAGAGGAAATAAAATCGTTTTTCATTTTTTCAGAGGTGCCCAACTCCACAGCCATTTCATTGATGGTGTCGCAGAGCACACCGATTTCGTCATCCCGGCTTTTTTCGATGCGGGCGGAAAAATCTCCTTGAGCGATGCGCCGGGCGGTGTCCCCAATTTTTTTGATTGGGGAAAGAATAGAGCGGATAAAAGAATAGCTGGAGATAATCACCACCAGGATAATCAGGATCCCCACACAGCAAAGAAAGACTACTACTGTCATCACCTGCTGGTCCGCGGGCTCCAGGGATACTACATAGCGGACAGCGCCCACCATGCTTCCCATATTGTTCCGCACCACCCGGGTAACGGCCATCACCTTCTCGCCGCTGGTGAGGTTGCCCGTCCAGGTTCCAAAATTATCCGGACTTTGCAGGGCTTCCTCATAATCGGGCATGGGTTGTGTTTCATCCGGAGCAAATCCCATAGATGTGATGAGAATCTTCCCGGCGGAGTTAAAGACCATCAACTCCATCTTTTCCTTGTCGGTAAAATTTTCCACATAATTACGGGCCACGGTGTTGAACTCAAAGGAAGAGCTTCTTCCATAGCCTGAAAAAACATTGGTCAGTTCCCCGGAGCGACCATCCAGTGTCGCCTGAATGCTGCTGTAAATAGAACCGCGGATCACAAAAGAGAGAACAACAACTACCACAACCAGAATCAGCAGGATGATGCCCAAGCTGTTTACAAGCCATCTGCGGGCGATGCCATTCATGTTCATTCCGCTGTCTTCCCCATCGGGTGCAATTCTTCGGATCTCATCTTCTTCCCGCATTGGCCGTCACCTCCTCTTGGGAGAATCCTTCTCCAGCCCCGCCGGGGCCTTTTGGGCTCTGATTACCTTGTTTTCGTTCTTTTCGTTCCGTTTCTGCCTGTTCAGCCGTTTGCACTCCCGTTTTCCTGGATTCTAAGGCCACGGTTTTCCGGTTTTCAGGCTTCCCATTTATAGCCAAGGCCCCACACGGTAATGATATGCCGGGGGTTGCTGGGTTCATCCTCTATTTTCATGCGGAGCCTGCGAATGTTCACATCTACAATCTTTTCTTCCCCGTAATAAGATTCACCCCATACATGCTTCAGAATATCGGTTCTGTCCAGGGCGGCGCCTGGGTTGGAAAAAAAGTACTCCATGATCTGAAATTCCACCTGGGTCAGTTCAATAGGGGAGCCACGTTTCAAAAGAGTCCTGCTGCGAAGATTCAGCACAAAATCCCCTGCGGTGATCTCCTCTCTGAAATCGTTCTCTGTGCGAACTTGAGCCAAAGCTACCCGGCGATAGACGGCGTCCACCCGAGCTACCAGCTCACTGGGGCTGAAGGGCTTTGTTACGTAGTCGTCGGCCCCCATCATCAGGCCGCTGACTTTATCCATCTCCTGGGTTTTTGCGGTGAGCATGATAATGCCGATAGAACCGCTCTTTTCCCGCAGATATCGGCAGACGGCCAGGCCGTCCATGCTGCCGGGCATCATGATATCTAGAACCGCCACATCGATTTCGCCCTTTTCTCTTTCGTATACTTCCACGGCTTCTTCCCCGTTAGAGGCCTCGTAAGTGTCGTAGCCCGCCCGCCGCAGATTGATCACCACAAATTCACGGATTGCCTGTTCGTCCTCCGCTACTAAGATTTTTTTCATATCTTCCACTCCTCTCGTGTGTGTTCCCTCCCCTGAGAGAACAGGGATGTTCTTTCCCTTCTCTTTCCTCCAAGCGCTCACTGTGTGCTTTTTTGTGCCAGGCAGTCTGCCAGAGAAAATGCTGCAACAAGCAGCTTATCATTATTCCTGTTTTACAAGACGGAAGCTGTTGCGCACGTCACTGTCGCTCATAGAGAGATCATCCTGCGGGGAAAGATTTCTGGCCGCATATACCAGATTGTTGTTATCCACCAGTTCAAAATATCCCTGGGTGTCTTTTCCCGCAGACCATTGCTTTTGTGTAAACACCCGAATTTGCAACAAAGGCTTCCCCTTACCTGCTTTTTGATTCTTTTGGGGATCTTCTTCCTCCCACCGGTAAAAAGTCATGGAGCGTGTTTCCGCCTCATATTCGGTAGTGATCGCCCCTTTCCACATATCCGGAATCAGGAACCAGTATTCGTCTGTGCCGTTGGTCACGGTGCTCATAACGCGTTCCAATGTATTAGAAAGGGCATCATAGCGCATCCAGTCCGTCACATAAGAGGTCTCCCCAGCGGTCTGGGCTGTAAAGCCGGGCAGAATGGTGGCTATGGGAAGTTCGATGATTCTGTCCCCATTTACATCCCGGCTGAGAATGTTGTTAGTCCGAACTGTAAAGGAGACACTTTGATGATTTTCATCCAAAAGAGGAGTCTCAAGCTTCTTATTTTCCTGGTTCCAGTATACCACTTCTGTCACATAACCGGCATTGCTGCGGGCACCGTCCAGAACGATGCCGTATTGCGTCTCATTTAGAAGCCCCACTTGCATGTTGATATAGCGAGTGACGGTTTTATCCATTTTGGCTGTTCCCATGATCTCAATAGCGCCGGAACGGATTCGAAAGAGACTGGAGAGAGCAGGCTGCTCACCCAGAGCCACATTGGCGGTGAAAATCTCATCAAATCCGTCTCCGTCGAAATCCATCACTGCCATCTGAGAATAGGACTGATCCAGATTTAATTCCTTCATCTTCCCTTTTTCTATAGAATAGACACACAACGATGTGGAACCTGTCTGGGCGCTGCCCCATCCTATGATTACTTCCTGATCACCGTCTCCGTTTACATCGCCGAAGGCCACTTTATCCACTTGTGTGGCGGTGTTCGTAAAATCCCCCAAGCTTTGCCATGCATCGCCTGCCTTGCGCATGAAAACAACGCGAATAATCGCCGCCTCATCGGCCTTTTGGTAGAAGGCCATGGCTTCCTGCTGGTTGTCTCCGTCTAAATCCTCTGTGATGATAGCGGAGCGGTAATCCCCACTGGTAGGATATTTTAGTGTAAACGCCCCTGCGGCCACTGTTTCCAGAACGGAATAGATAGCTGATTTTTCACCCGTAGGCCGGGGAGGACGCATGGTACCTTCTGCAGAAAACCCGGAAAAGGTGGAGCAGCCTGTGGAAAAGATCAGAAAAAAAGCTGTCAGGAGAGCCGGAAGCGCTCTTCTCAGAGCGAATTTCCGCCTGTATTCCCCGGAAGTGCGGGATTTTAGCATCCGTATATCCAAGGGGTGTTTGTTTATCATATCCGGGGCCTCCTTTCCATGTTTATTGCACTTAGCACATTTAAGTAGCGATATTTGATTCGGAGCATACTGAAACATACTACAATAAGAGAAATAGTGTCCTGGGCACATTATAGCATTCCGGGGTATGTGGGAACAAGTCCCCAAAAAGTAACAAAACTGTGACCTTTCCTAATCAGGCGGTTTCTGCACAGAAGATTGGGGGGGGCCAGAAGTGTTCCCGCCGCACTAAAATAAAGCCCGGCGTCGAATAGCGCCGGGCTTCGCAAAATGTAAATCTCTATTCTCTTCAACTGAGAAACTTGGAAAATACTAAGGCCTCAGGCGGCGAGCTCCATCTTTCTCATAGATTACGGGCAGTCTATAAGGGGCGTTGCAAGCGAAGGATAGTCAGGTTTACTTGCCCATCCCGCGCGTCGTTGGAGCCGGAATAATACAAGGTGAAAACTGTCTCAGAGGGTACGTAGAGGATCATAGTGGATGAACCTACAGCGCTGGAACCGGTAACGGTGGTGGCGAAATATACTCCTTCATTCAAATGGGGAGAATTGTTGTAATTAGGTGTAACCTGTATATAGCCTGCGTCTGAGAGAAGAGCAGAAACAGAAAAGGAAACCAGATAATACCCTGGTGAAAGAGCAATGCTATACGTATCTGTAGAGGTTATATTCCCGGTTGTATCTGTTATGGCGGGGTATAGCGGTATGGGGTTTCCAATGGTAAAAATCGCCTGATAGGTGCTGAAGGAGGCAAAGGAGTCGTCGGGTAGTTCGCCAGCAGGCCCAGTCGGCCCTGTTTCGCCTGTTGGCCCGGTGCTTCCCATGGGCCCAGTGGCTCCCGTTGCCCCAGTGGCGCCCTGGGGTCCAGCCGCTCCCGTAGCCCCCGTAGCGCCTCTGGGAATGGAAAAATCAAATACGGCGTTCTGGCTGGTTCCGCTGTTTACGATGGAGACAAGAGAATCCGGGGGAGCGGTGGTGACAGTCCCCACCTGAA
>CAJFPJ010000019.1 GCA_904399395.1 uncultured Clostridia bacterium
CTCTCAAAGTCATACGGGTTCCTTTTCTTGTCTTTCGTTGTTTAATTTTCAAGGTCCTTTTCCTTCGAAAAACCGCTTTCCTAAGCCATTTTTTGAGCTTCCCTTTCGGTCTTTCTCAGGAGCCGTTCCTCACGGCGCTTGACTATAATATCAAATCCGCTCCCTTTTGTCAACCCTTTTTTTCAAATTTTTTGATATTTTTCATTTTTTCCTGTTTTTCCGCTGGTTTACAAAAGAAACAACAACTTGGAGTATATTTCTTCCAAAATATACCACCTTTTCCTCTTTAATTGCAAGAGTATTCCGCATGGTTAAGTGAAAAACTAAAGTAAATTTCCAAAAACCCAAACTGCAGAAAATATCAGTCAGACTTCACCATGTGTATATCTGAAAAATCCAAGAAAAGGTGGCCCAATTTTCATGCATGAAATGAATCCGAAATTTCTCTATGTTTGGAGGATCGCGGTGGTCCTTCTTTTGAATATGGTTATGATCGCGCTTCTGCTTCGGGCAGGGGAAACTGGCTCCGTCCTCGCCTCTCTGACTTGGGGGGCCTCTGGGGAAGGCGTGGTGCAGACTTTAAGCAAAGTAGGCTCCCAGGGGGATGAAGTGCGGCAGATTCAAAAAAAGCTTAAAGAGCTGGGATACGATCCCGGCAAAGCAGACGGAATCTATGGCGAACAAACCAAAAATGCCGTCATCGCTTTCCAGAAGGCTAAGGGCCTTAGTGCGGACGGAATCGCCGGCCCCAAAACTTTAGAAGCCTTGGGCATATCCAAAAGCCAGGGGCAGGGCCAATACAGCAGTGCGGATATTGACCTTTTGGCTCGGATCATCTCCGCTGAAAGCCGCGGGGAACCTTATACGGGCCAGGTGGCTGTAGGCGCCGTTATTTTAAACCGCATCGAACACCCCTCCTTCCCCAACACACTGGCAGGGGTTATCTATCAGCCCGGTGCTTTCTCCTGCCTGGACGACGGCGGCGTCAACGCTCCTGTGGCAGACAGCGCCTACGATGCCGCACGGGACGCTATCAACGGCTGGGATCCTTCCGGCGGGGCTATCTATTATTATAACCCGGATAAATCCACAAACAAATGGATCTTCTCACGCCCTGTCATCACCGTAATAGGCCAGCACCGCTTCTGCAGCTAAAAAGCAGCGGTCGGCAATAAGTCCTGGGTTCGGTTGCCCGGACTTCCGCCTATCCTATATAGAAACTGCCGTAGCTCCATCTCTTTTAGTACCTGCCCCATTTTGTTTTGAAAAAAGCCAGAGGCGCCCCTTTTCACCCAATGTTCCAAACGCTAATCAGCCCCTTGCTCCTGTTGTATCCGCGCCCATGCCCATCCATAAGGGCCATGCGCAGCTGCAAGATACTGCCCCAATAAAGCCTCCCATAAAACCGAAGAGACTTCGGCCCCAAATCTACTTTCAGGTTTTTCAGGCTTATTCTATGAAATCTTCACACAGAACACACAGAAACAGCGGCAGGGAAATGGTAAATACCCATCCCTGCCGCTGTGCTTTTTGCCAGTGAAGCCCAAAGCTCCATCCCAATTACATATATGATTATAGGGTTCTGTGCCGCTCGTTAATTTTTGAAAGCCTTGAATTCCTCCACGACCTTTTTGGCATTGGCCGCAGAATCCTCCGAACCCACCCGATCCGTATAGATCATCATATACTTTCCGCTGTCGGAAAGATACACATTCTCAACCGTCTGATCCATAATCACAAAGGTTCCATTCTTCTTCACGCTGTCAATAACCCGCTGGGCATCCTCATTGAGATTGTTCAGGTCAAACTCATAAAATTCCGCCAAAACCGTTTGGGTCGCATAACGGTAGCCCTTTTTCTGGGCGCCAATCATATCGCCCCTGGTCTCAGAAGGTTCCCCCAAGGCGTAGTTATTGGCCATATATTTCGTCAGGCCCTCCAATGTATCTTCCACGTCCTTTTCCTCGATCCGTTCCACAGCCGAAGATTCGGAACCCTGGCCGGATTCCGTCTGCCCCTGGCTGGATGCCGAAGAGGCTGTAGAAGATGTGGAAACATCTCCCTGCCCGCAGGCGGTCAACCCCACCATGCAGAGGGCCGCTGCTAAAAACGCTGCCGCCAGTCTGCTCCGATATATCCGACCTATACTCTTTCCCGTTCTCATCTGCATTTCTTCATCATGCCTTTCATTTCATCCGGCCTTGCGCCCTGTTTCTCACTTTGTCCTTTGCCAATGTGCCTGGTTTCTCCCTACGGAAGACAGTGCCCATATACCGGTTCTTGTCCGTTTACCCACAGTTTCCCCTTAATGTTCCTTTACAGGTTGGCAGAAATCCCTACTGGTTTTCGATTCCCGCCCTCTGCTTTACCGGCGCCTTTCGAAAGAGATAAACGAGTGCTCGCCAGCGCTGCAGCCAAAGGGCCCTGTGTATACCGTATACCTTTTCTATATTACCCGAAACAGCTTCAGAAATCAAGCCGGGATTCAAGGCGATACACAGTTTAATGGTCTCCGAAAAGACATAAGCCGTCCGGTCTGCTGTTCAGTTTTCATCGGCTTAAGGAATACCAAATGCCTCATGGTAAAAAGGTTCTAAGGTTCTCCTGAATTTGATTGCATCTAAACAAAAATAGGAGTAGGATCCCCCTTTTTATAACATATAGTATATATTTATACACATTATACCATGAAAGGAGCCTAAACCGTGTAACCTCGTCTGCAAATCCCGTTTTAATTTTCCGCTGCCCTCACCGGACAAGGCTCAAGACTTTGTGCTGCGAGCCGAAATCAGAAGCATCATGGGCCTGCGCAACTCATCCTTCATGCCGGGAAGCTCCATCATGTTTTCCGAAGGCATGGGCTCCGTAAGCCCTGTGAGAGTGAAGCCATTTTCCAGAAGACCGTGTATATACGTTGTGAGAGTTCTGTGGTATTTCACCATGGTTTCCCCCAGAAAAACAGCCTGACGCTCCCCCTCTTCAAAATACCGGTCCACCGGCCAGTGAAGAATCTTTCCCTTCTCATCATAGTACCAATCCTGAGAGCCATAGGCCGTGAAAACAGGATGCTCTGCAGAAAACACAAAATCCCCGCCGGGTTTCAGGCAGCGGAAAACCTTCCTGGAAATATCCGTAAAGGATTCCACATAGTGCAACGCCAGAGAACTTATGACCACATCAAAGGCATTTTCCGGATATTCATATTCTTCCATAGACTGGAGCCTGTATTCCACCCGGGTGTCTTCCGTCATCTCCCGGGCCCGGGCCAGCATATTTTCTGAAGGATCGAGCCCCAAAACATAGGAAGCCCCTTTTTCCACTGCATACCGGCAGTGCCAGCCAAAACCGCAGCCTAAATCGAGAACGCGTTTCCCGCTAAAATCTGGCAGAAGCTTTTGCAGCTCGTGCCACTCCCCTGCCCCTTCCAGCCCTTTTACAGAACGCTCCATCTGGCTGTATTTTTCAAAAAATTCCTTTCTGTCATAGGTATTTTCCATAGTTTCAACCTTTCCTTTTCTTTCTGCTTTCACCCGGCATACCAGATGTAGTATGTGGCCATTGGGTCACGGGGCATACGTTCCTTCCATCGCCGGGAACAAAACCTTACTCCCTGCCAAACTCAGGCAAAGCCTCTATAAAATGATTTTCATACATATCCCAGTATTTTCTGTATACCCGGTTGCCGTTTCCATCCAAATTCAGCTGATACATCCTGAAGGTGACCAAATAATCCTTAGGCTGCCACCGTTCCTCATAGGAATACTGGTATTTCATCCCCAGCCTTTTCATAACATTCCCGCTGCGGGGATTGTGTATATCATGGGTAGCCGTAATATAGGGCAGCCCATCCCGCTTCACCTGCTCCACTATGGCTTTTCCAGCCTCTGTAACGATTCCTCTGCCCCAAAACTCCTTCTTGAGCCCATAACCAAGATCATGGCTGTCGTCCATATCCACCTTAATATACCCGATGGGGCGATTGTCGCTTTTCAGGCAGATAGCGTATGCATACGCCTGGGGTTTGGCATAGGCTGATGCGTATCTCTCCTGAAAAAACGCCCTCGCTTCCTCCATGCTCTTCAGTGGGAACCAGGGCAGAAACCGGTTAACCTCTTCATCGCTGAGAATTTCATACAAGGCTTCTATATCGGCTTCTGTAAATTTTCTCAGAAATAGTCGCTCCGTTTCCAGTTTAGGCGTATTACAAATTGTATATTTCATATATTTTCTCCTGAAAGTAATTTTGAAATGCCGGTTGCACCGGCCGTTCCCATACTTGCGAGGTCTTAAAGCAAAAAACGATTCAGAATTTTCTTCCTCCGCCGCCGTGAGTGCGGCCGCTGCTGGAGGTATGTGTGGTGCTCCTGCTTCCCCCGCCCCCGCTGCCTCCGGAGGAGCCATGGGAACTGGAACTGGGCGGGGGAATGTGCCGGGCGGTGACAGTCTTATTGAGAAAAACGTCCTCCTTGCGGTTGAGGTGCAGCCTTCCACTGCCCGAATATCCATACGCCCCGGCCTTGAAGCCGTATTTTTTGAGAATGACAAGGCATGGAATCCCGGCCGCCAGCAAAGCGATCAGAAATGCACCGGCCGCCTCCCCAAAGGAAAGGGAATAATGGCGGGTTATGGTTCCCGTTTCCCTGTCGTATGTATATTGATCACCCGGAATGCCTCTGTTTACCATGGACTGAACTTTCCCAACGAAGGTAAAAGCCGCATCCGCGTAAGCGCCCCGCGAAACAGAACCGTAGGCGGCGTCCAGAATTTCCTCTATGCGGTTATCCGGCAGAAACAGGATCGCGTCCCCCGAAGTGGAAACATATATCTCTCTGTTATCCATATCGATAAGAAAGAGGGCCCCGCTTCTCTTATCCCCTCTTCCATACCCGTTATTATCATAAAAATCATCCGCATACGTCTCGGCGGAAGCTCCGCGGGTGTTGTTTGTGGTCACCACAGCCAGATCAAAGGGCATCGCTTTTTCCGCCTCCAGAATGCGGGCTTCCAGCTCCTGTTCCTCCCCCTCTGTGAAGAGATTCCCCTCGTCTGCCACCGGGGACGAAGCGCTCGCAGCCCCCGCCGGGGGCGCCGCCCATATTCCCCAAACGGCCAGGGAAGACAGCAGAAGAAATGCCGTCAAAAGGGCCTTCGCAGAAATTCCGCCGGCTGGAAGGAGCCGCCTTCCCCAGCGCTCTGTTTTGCATTTCACAGAAAATACCCCCCTACGAGAAGAAGTATCAAGAGGGGAAGAAATATCCCCAGAAACAGGGCCAGAAGGCGTTTGATATCCACAGGAAGCTTTCCGCAGGCCTTTCCCGTTTGCCCATTCATGGCATAATAGAAAAGCTTTCCCTTCCCATCCCGATAGGTCATAACCCACACGGGCATAAGGGCATACTGCCACTTTGTATCCACCGAAAGGACGTCCAGAGGTTCTCTGGATACGCTCTGGTATCCGTGGATTGTATCAGCCAAAAGGGAAGCAGTGCGGCTGGCTGTCATTTCGTTCAGCCGCTGGCGGAACTGTTCCTTATCCATATCTCGCTTTTCCGCCTGGAAGCCCTGCAAATATAAGGGCCCGAAGGGCTGCATTTTGGAATCGTCAAAGGGCTGCACTCCCTCGGCCAGAGCCCTGTCAGCCCTGGAAAGGGCGCTGAAGGTTATGTCATCAAATTCCGCCAGACCCTCCCGAAATACACTGTAATATTCCCTCTCAGTGTATTGGGTATCCCCCGTGCGCCAGGTGCGGATCTTTTCCCCTCTGGCGCGGAGAGCTCCCTTTACGGCGCTGTCGGCCCTCCAATAAGGGAAATACACTCCTGTGAGCTTTTCGATCTGTTCCTCTGCAAAAAAGCCTCTGGGCACAAATTTTTTCTTTCCTATCCATTGGCGGAAGCGCTCCACAGCCTCTTCCCGCTTCACCGCAAATGGAAGAACCGCATCCGGCTTGAAGGCTCCCTGAAGCCTGCCGGAAAGCACCACCGGGTTATGGCAGTAATAACAGAAGGTAGCCGCAGTGGTCTCTTCCGTGAGGATCTCCGCCCCACAGCTGGGGCAGGTGTATACAA
This sequence comes from uncultured Clostridia bacterium, assembly GCA_904399395.1. Lineage (GTDB taxonomy): Bacteria > Bacillota > Clostridia > Oscillospirales > Acutalibacteraceae > UMGS1264. The sequence continues at coordinate 6,069 of CAJFPJ010000019.1, forward strand.
CTGTTTGGAATTCTTCTTGTTTTTGTTGCTCCGGAGTCTCCTTCTGCGTTTCCTCCGGTTCTTTTTCACCGGCTTTCTCCAACTGTTCCTTTAGAAAATAGCTCTGGCAGTATTCACAGTGAAATTTCTGCGTCTCTGGGTCGAACAGCAGCCCGCCTCCGCAGTTTGGGCATTTATACGTTACAGTTGCCATCTGCGCTCTTCTCCCTTCCCCTCCTGTTTAAGACCATAGTAAGAGCATAGCTCAGCGCACTATTCGCCGCCTTGGCCTTTCAAGCTGTTTAAACGCGATCTTCTTCCCCAATAGGATCTCCGCACTGGGGGCAGAATTTTGGCATAGGACCCGCCATATCCGGTTCATAGCCGCATTTGCTGCAGCGTATCTTCCTTTTTTCCGGCCGTTTTGCTCCGCACTGAGAGCAGAAATTTCCTCCGTTGCGGGAGCCGCATTCACTGCAGATCCACTCTTCTTTTTGGGCCTTCGGTGCCGGTTTTCCGCATTCTTCACAGAATTTTCCTCTGTTTCTGTGGCCGCAGCTGCAAATCCATTCCCCGGAAGAGGCCTGGGGCCGCTGGGCTGTTCCTACCTGAGCGGCCTGAGCAGCCTGTGCAGCCCGGCGCTGTTCCTGCATCTGCATCTGCTGCAGATTGGTCTGGGAAGCTGTTCCCATAAAGCCCCCTGCGGATTGCATACCCATACCCATGCCCATAAAACCCGCCATGTTGCCGTTTGCATTGGAGCCTGCGGCTTCCAGCCCACGGGCGATAGCTCCCTGCACATATCCTTCCCGGACGGCGGCGTCCCCCAGCATGGCGCCCTGGTTGCGCATATTGATAAGCTTCTGGGACTCTTCATCATAAGAGATGCTGGCGATCCCCACAGACTGGATCTCCATCCCCCGAAGCTGCTTCCATTCCTCATCCAGAACAGAAGCCATATACCGGCTCAGTTCCCGCCCTTTGCCGGAAACATAGGAAATGCGAAGGCCGTCTGCGGACATCTGATTGATGGAGGCCTGCAGCGCCTCCAAAAATTCCGAAAGATACTGCTCGTTAATATCCCGGATATCCACCCTTTCCCTGTTTTTGGGAACCGCCTCGGCATAGAAAAGGAGAGGATCGGTAATCTTCACCGAATAGGTGCCGTGGGCCCGCAAAAAAAGCTCCGCATTATAGAAGCTGTCAAAATAATTGATGGGGCTCCTCGTGCCGAACTTGATACCTTTTATCTCCTGCAGATTGACGAAATACACCTTCTGCTGCAAAGAAGATACGCCCCCAAACCGGAGCCGGTTGAAGGTCTCTTCCACAGTCTTTCCCAGTTCCCCGTTCATAAGGGATGGCGCAGCAGAAGAATTGACCTCATAATACCCCTCTTCTGCCGTATAATCCACGATTCGGCCGCCATCCACCAGCATCATGAACTGGTTTGGATATACATGGATAATGGAACCGTTGGAGATAACGTCCTCCGTTCCTTTGCGATTGCTATCCCGTCTATCGCCGGGCCGCACCCGTACGCCGGAAGTGAACACCGTGGTATCCCCCATGGGCCCTGATTCGATCACCTCAAGCCACTGATCTGCCAGGCCGCCTTTTACGGCGTTGAGCGCCGCTTTGATAATTCCCATTGTAACTGCCTCCTGTTTCCGCGCACCGCAGATTTCTCTGGGGTGCAGCTTTTATTTTTAGTTTCCCAGTATGTATTTCCCGGCTCTCCGGCAACACGTACACTCTGCGATTGATACGCGGGCTCCTGTGTATAATTTTCGGCCAAGCCATGGATTATGCCCTGTTTACTCCGGCTGGCTCCGATGGGCACATCTCCCCATCGGATAGAGTCTCTCCATGCCAACGCTTTTATTAATAATACAAATCGTAATATATTTGATAGATAATACAAAATCAGATTGTTTTCTCTCTGCATTCCTGTTGGGAGAAAGAGAATGTTTCATCTGTTTTCCAAAATCGTTTAAAACTGCCGGGCAAACAGAAGGATAAAGAAAGTTTCTCTGCCGGAAATCCGCCCTCTGTTTTGCAGCTTCAGGCTGTATACAGGCGCTTCCTATCTTCATATGTGTTGAACCCTATCCACGCTATCGGATGCTTTCTTATCCTTCTTATGCCTTCTCATGCCTAGTTTTCTTTCTTCTGTTTTCCCTCATGCAGCCGGTTTAAAAGAGCCGCCGCCTCCCGGGCCTCCCCCAGGGCCTTTGCATCCTGCCTGGCGGGGAGCCTATCTGTATCCATGGAATACACTTCTCGCAGGAGAGGTCTTCTTGCTCCCATTGTGCGCAGAATTGTTCTGGCGCTCCGGGCAGCATTCTCTGCTGTTTCCGGTTGTGCCCCCACCAGAAGCAGCACTCCGTTCTTTTCCAGGCCCGGTAAATTTTCCCGCCGGAAAAACCGGGCGCAGAACAAAGTCTGCATACGGCTGGCCATGGTAAGCAGCGGCCCGCTCAGGGATGAAAACCAAACCGGTGAAGCCAGAACCACATTATCGCATTCCGTAAGATATGGGTAGATATCCTGCATTTTATCCTGTATGCTGCAGCCCGGCAGCACTTTGCACCGGCGGCAGTCTGAGCAGGGAAGTATGCCGTCATCGGGAGTGAGCATACGCACCTCTCCTTCTAGTTCCTGGCAAAACGCCTCCACCAAAGCTGCCGTATCTCCATTTTTCCGGGGAGAGCCGTTTAGAATTAATGTTCTCATTCTCTTTCCCCTTTTCACAGGCCTTTTCGTGCGTCCGCACATATTACGTATTGAATATATTTATAGAAATTATACTAAATGTATATATTTATATCTCTTCACTTTTACCGATAATTTGAATCTCTATGGCTATGGGGTTCCCAGCCACAGAAATGTTCCCCTTATTTTCTCATATAGACGCAATATTAGATGGAGAAGCAATCTCATGCCAGAAGGGAGCCGGTATATCCCGCCTTCCTCTTTTCCATTCCTCCGGGTCAAAAGGCAGCCAAGTTTCGTCCAGCTCCTCAACGGTATCCGCCTCACCCTGAAGATAGACCTCCAGCCTTTCCTTTGCCGTTTCTATACGACGGATCTGCCCGCCTATGCGCAGGTCAAATACATCCAGCCCTGCGGCCTTGCTGTTTTGGAGCCATTGCCGGCGAAAGGCCTCGGCGTATGCCTCTGCCCCCGCTTTCAGGCCAGGGAGGTCCTTTTCACAGAGTTCCCTGAGAGCCGCCATATCCTTTTGCCGCCAGGCACGGCGGAGCTTTTCCTGCACTTCCGCTTTTCTCCCCAGCAGGCGGGCCAGCGCTCCGTATACGGAGAAGAGAGGCTTCCATACCGGAGGCTCCGTCTCTCCTGCAGCCTCCAAAGCGGCGGCACATGTCCGCAAGTGGGCCCTATAGGCCGGGAGATCCAAAGCCGGGCTGAAAAGAGGAAACAGAATATCCTCATACAGCAGCGTCTTAGAGGTATTCACTCCGCACCGGCCTGGGGCTGGATTATCCGGTGTGAACACCAGCTGATCCGCCAGAAGAAAATCCTCCCACCGGCCCCCTGAAGCCAGCCGAAACCTATTTTTCAGGCCTTTTTCCCAGGCTTCATCCTTTTCGCCGCAGAAGCCGCTCCAGCAGAGTTCCGCCCAATACTGAAGGGTGGGCAACACCGCAAAGGGACTGCATTCGTCCCCGTTATCTCCCCACATGGTGAGAAGGATCTCCCGCACACCATGCTCCCGGCAGGAAGAGTGGGCTTTCCCTGCCAGGCTGATGCTGAAACTGTTGCAGGGCGCAGGGCCGGACCATTTCCACGCGCCGCCTGCAAAAATCACACGAGGGCAGAGCTGATCGTGCTTTTCCAGCATACGGTCATAGGTTTCCTTCTTTTCAGAGTAATAATCCCAGTAGATCAGTGTTGTGTCTTTTGGAATCGAACAGGCTACCTTTGGATCCATTCGACATTCCGGCGCATAATACTCCCCGCCGGAAGCCAGCCGAAAGAACATATCACTCCACAGCATGGGCTCAAACCCAAAGCGTTCCGCTATGGAATGCACCCTTTCAAAATGCCGCAGCATCAGTTCCATTCTATTTTCATAGCCGTTCTTCTCCAGATATGCCCCCAGGCCCACCATATGGGCCTCATCCATGCCGATATTGATGCGTTTCCCTGAAAAGCATTCCCGCATGACGGAAAACATAGCCTCAATCAGCCTGTAGGTCTCCTCTTCCCCGATAAGGAGGATATCGCCGCAGTCCTGAAGCTTCCTCATGGGTTTCCATTTCAGGGACTGGCCCAGGTGCGCCAGCGTCTGAATAGCGGGTATCAATTCCATGCCAAGGGCCTTCGCACAGGCATCCAGATCTTTGAGCTCTTCTTTCGTATACCGGCCCCTTCCATAGCCGAAATACGGGTACTCTGGCAGGGGATACACATCCTCCATATACAACTGCAGGGTATTGTAACCCATCCGGCACAGAATGCCCATGAGCTTTTTCACTGTTTCAGGCCGGGGCACCGAATTGCGGGAGCAGTCCAACATAGCGCCCAGCCGCTCATAGGTTGGCGCTTCCTCCAGCCGCCAGCCCACGGCCTTCCCTTCGTTCTCTTCCAAAAGAAGCGAGGCGCGGGCAAGGTTCCTCTCCTTTGCCAGCAGGAGCTTCCACCCCTCTTTGGTGCGTTCCAGGGAAATTCCCGGCCCTCCGTGGGCCACCTCCACCTGCACTGCAGGTTCGGGGATACGCAGCTGGTTTAAAAGACCTTTCTGAAATTCCGTTATACCTTTCCACACAATACAACCGCTCCTTCCGTCAAAGCGTCAAAGGGCATCCCGTTTATTACTGCCAGTATACCGTATTTTTTCCTGTTCGTCCATATCTCCTTTTCTGCTCTGCACCATGAGGGTCCCCGCCAGAAAATCACTTAAACGCAGATTTTGCAGACCAACGCTTTAAAAAATACTATTATGGATATAGATGTTGGTGATATTAATTATAACTATTCTTGATACTGGTCTCTTAGTTTTGCTTTCACTATAATAAGAGTAAACAAGACATCGAAAGACGGTAGAGGAATATGAAAAATATAACCACGAAACAATTTCAGCCATTAACAGATAATCAGATTGTATGGGATTTGCTGGTAAAAAATTATGATGAAAACGGAGTAGCAGCTCCATTTTTTGAGTATGCTCTTACTGCAACCTGGTTGGATAAGCGGTATCTATATCTGAATAGACTCTGGTTTGACGGGAACAAGGCAGTGGGGTTTGTGTTCTATGAATCCCCGTATACAGATGTACATTTTAGTTTGAGTTGCGGGTATGAGGAGTTGGCAAATGAAATGATAGAATATGCCGAAAAATGCATGCCAGGAAATGATATAGACAAAACATTTATTTTTAAGCCGCGCCAGAAAGCGCTGATGGAAGCTGCTGGGAAACGGGGATACCGGCAGCATTATGTGGATGAAAATAATGTCATTGATTTTGGGGTGGCAGCATTAAACTATCCATTGCCGACGGGGTTTCATTTTGTTGACCCTGATAAAGTTGATCCAGTAAAACTTGCGATATGTGCATGGAAAGGCTTTAACCATGAAGACAAGGGACCATTTGAAAATTGGGAGGCAGAAGATCCTGGAACTCCATGGAATCCGCAGAAGGCATATCAGGATACTATCGGCGGTCTTATGGCGCCACCGCCTCATTCCACATATGAATACAACGTGATCATTGCAAATGAAGAAGATGAATATGTTTGCTTTTCAGGAATGTGGTGGGTGCCGGAAAATAGGCTTGCCTATATGGAGCCTCTTTGTACGATTCCTGAATATCGACATAAAGGATTGGCTTCAGCGGCACTTTCCAAGCATTATCATAGAATGAGAAAACTGGGGGCTGAATGTATGACTGGTGGAGGAAATCCATTTTATAAAAAAATTGGATATAATCGAAATGCTCCATCGTTACAATGGAAAAAAATTGAGTAAGGAGAAAACTGGTATGAATTATTTAGAAAAAAGGAATCAGAAAATCATAGATGCAATCATTGAAAAAGCAAATCTTGTCTGCCCTGGCTCTCTTGCTTTAATAGGAATAAACGGCTCCTTTATGACTGGAGATTACCACCAGAAGTCAGATTTGGATTTACTTATTTTGATCAATGATGATAGAGGGTGGCAACTGGGAAGTACTTTTATCCAGGATGATTTACAGGTAGGGCATGATATTTATTGTACCAGTTGGGAAGGATTGCAGAACGATGCACGATATGAACATCCTAATATATCAAAGTTGATGGATGCAAAAATTGTTTATTGCGCAGATGAAAAATATAAGCGAGAGTTGGAAAGATTACGGAAGCAGGTAAAGGATAAATTATCAATGCCATTTGATAAGGAAGATTATGATAAAGCAGAAAATATGTTAAAGGAGGCAGAGCATTGCTACACAATGGCTATGCTTTCAGAAAGCAAATCAGAGGTATTAGATTGGACCGGTGGCGTTATTTACTATATCGAAAATGCAATAGCAATGCTAAATAAGAAATACTTTCGATATGGGGTTAAACGTACTTATGAAGAGTTAAGCGCAATGAAGACAAAACCCGAAAGACTTTGTGAATTGATAGATAATACAATTTTAGCAGAATCCGTTAAGGCTGTAAAAGAACATGTATCAGTGCTTATAAAGGAAACAATTGCAGTATTTAACGATATGAAAAAAACTATTACCCCACAGAAAAAGTCTGCTACTAAAGAGGAACTTACCGGCACATACGAGGAGATGTATTCTAATTGGCGAAATAAAATGTATTTGGCAGCCGAAACAGGCAATGCACATCTTGCATTTATGAGTATTTTTAGTGCCAATCATATGTTTTCTGAAATTTATGAGAGCGTAGATATTGCGAAATATGATGCCTTTATCGGATATAATCCTCAGGATTTGAAACAGACGGCAAAGTCATATTCAGAAATTATGGAGGAATATCTGAAAGAGTATAGAAAAGCGGGAATACAAGAAAAACGCTATTGTGATATAGATAAATTTGTTGTTGAATATCAAAAGAAAGCTGATAAGAATAAATAAGAAGACTCTCCTGCTGTCTTAAATCCGAAATGATAATCCTCGACCAACATGTTTTGTTTATGGAAAGTAATGTGCAAGCTTGGGTTTGTGGTGTGGTATCTTTAACTTTGGGAAACTCCTTTTTCTCACTGGGATACCACCTGTCTGGTGACAAGCAGCCCTTCCACCAGCTCTTCTTGGGTGAACCTACTCCCTCGCCGCAAAGAAAGAAGTCGATCACTAGAAAGTGATCGACTTCTTTCAAAATTTGGTAAATCTAAGGGGACGAACCGCTCGCGTTTCCCGGCTTGCCCACCGTTTGCTCTGCTTCGGTGCCGGGCTTCGCCACATGGCCGGTGGGGCAACAAGAAGTATATGAACATGAAGCACCTGGAGGCTGCCCTTGAGGATATCTTCATTGCCGGCTGACTTCATTTATTCGGGAGTCTGCAAACCTTTTTTAAAATTCCTCGACACGCCCCAGCTGCTTTAAAAAAACCTTTCTGGAATTCCGTTATACCTTTCCACACAATACAACCGCTCCTTCCGTCAAAGCGTCAAAAGGCATCCCGTTTATTACTGCCAGTATACCGTATTTTTTCCTGTTCGTCCATATCCTGCAAAATTGTCTCTGCAAGTAGTCAGAAAAAACCCGCCTCCCTGGTTAATTCCAAAGAGGCGGGCCATGGCTAAAAGCGAAGAAGGTTTAGCCGTTGTATGCCTGTTCCATATCTGAAATAAAGAAACGTATGTATATTGCTTGCCAGCTGTCCCAGAAATTCAGTCATCTCCGGCCATTTCATCCTGAAGGGCATCGTATCCACGCTCACCCGTGCGGATTTTGACAACATCCTCCACATCGTAAATAAAGATTTTACCGTCTCCAATATTGCCGGTATACAGATTATCCCGCACAGTTTTGACCAAGGTTTCCACTGGGATCTTGCAAACTACAATATCAATTTTGATTTTGGGAAGCAAGCGAGAAGAAACCGGACTTCCTCTGAAATAGAGAGTATGGCCTTTCTGAAGCCCATAGCCAAAAACATTGGTAACGGTAATTCCTGTAATACCCAAATTGTCGAGAGCTTCCTGCAGCTGCGAGAACCTGTTCTGATTAGTCAGGATACTCACCTTTGTCATCTTTGCTCCAGCCGTTTCATGATGCTCCACAGGAACGGCCTCCTCTACACCCGCCGGCCCGCTCTGAGCAGCCATAACGGGAGCCACGGTTCCACTGGCCGCCGCGACGCTGTCGTGTTCAATTTCCTCTGCAACAAGAGCAAAATCTGGATAGGCCACGTTACCGTGCTCGCCGATATCCAGGCCCTGAATTTCCTCTTCCCGGGAAACACGGATCCCCATAGTCTTTTTCAAAATCAACCAGACTGCGGCTGAAGAGACGAATGTAAACGCCCCGATGGCCAAGATGCCTACCAGCTGGATCCCCAGGAGGCCAAAGCCGCCGCCATAGAGCAGGCCGTTGGTTGTGGAAAGGGACGTTACACCCTCCTGAGCGAAAAGCCCTACGCAGATGGTGCCGAACACACCGCAACCCAGATGAACAGAGGTAGCTCCTACGGGATCGTCAATTTTAATATTATCGAAGAAACTTACGGCGAATACAACCAGTATTCCTGAAAGAGCGCCAATCAGCAGAGACGATTCAATGGAAACATATGCGCAGCCGCCGGTGATCCCGACCAGGCCCGCAAGGCATCCATTGATCGTCATGCCCAGATCCGGCTTTTTCATGACAATCCAAGAGGTTATGGTGGAAGTAAGCACTGCCGCAATGGCAGAGGTATTGGTAGTCAAAAGGATATGGAAAACATCGGAAGGGTTCTGGAAGCTCATAGTTGAGCCGGGATTGAAACCGAACCAACCCAGCCAGAGAACAAAGAGCCCGATAACCGCCAGAGACATACTATGCCCCGGAATAGCGCGTGGCTTTCCGTCCTTCCCATATTTTCCGATACGGGGCCCAAGAAACATAGCTCCCGCCAGAGCCGCCCAGCCGCCCACAGAGTGAACAACTGAATCGCCTGCAAAATCCATAAAGCCCAAGTCGGCCAGCCAGCCGCCGCCCCATACCCAATGGCCCACGATCGGATAGATCACCAGGGTGAGAACAAAGGAGAAAATAATAAATGTTATATATTTTACACGCTCGGCTACGGCACCGGATACAATGGTCGCAGCTGTTCCACAGAAGACCAGCTGGAAGAAAAATTTCCCCCAGAAAGGCACTGAAGAAGTCAGCGTATTATCATAAGCTGAAAGATCTGAATTGCCCAGAATGAAAAGATTCTCCGTCCCTATAAAAGGATTGTCACCTCCAAACATAAGCCCCCAGCCCAGAAGCATAAAGCCAAGGGAGGAAACTGCGAAAACAATAAAGTTTTTCGACAGGATGTTTACTGTGTTTTTCGATCTGGCGAAACCCGCTTCAACGCTGGCAAATCCCAGATTCATGAAAAACACCAAAATGGCCGCAAGGAAAACCCACAGGGTATCCATTAAGGAAAATTCACCCATACTACGATCCCTCTTTCCTTAAAAATAAAAAAGGACAAAGACGTTCCCGGGAACGTCTTTGTCCTTACACTGCGTATTATACGTACTTTTTCCTTTCTTGTCAATAGGCAGACTTGCAGAACCGTTTTCTAATCCCCCTACATAACAAGGACAACCCTACCAGCCGTAAACCTGCAAGCAATAAGCTGTTACATTTGCAAATACACAGAGATTCACAAATGATAACTGCCGGACTTGCCGACACCGAAATTCGCGCCCGTATCCAGTTTCTGCTGACGGTGAAAAGGCTTCTCTTCTCTTAAATTCGTGGGAAATTGTAAAAGCAATCGTCTTTTTTTCTTATGAACGCAAGGGGACGAAACGCTCGCGTTTCCCGGCTTGCCCACCGTTCGCTTTGCTTCGGTGCCGGGCTTCGCCGCTCTTCGCTGAGAAATGCGTCACAGGCGCATTTCTCTACGCTCAGACCCTCTCAGGGTTCGAGCCCCACATTGGTAAAAAAAGGCCCTGCCCCCATAGGGGCAAGGCCTTTTCTGGTGGACGCAAGGGGACTCGAACCCATGACCTCTCGCGTGTGAGGCGAACGCTCTAACCAGCTGAGCTATGCGTCCTAATATGTAACCTCCGGAAAATTCCGGAGGTTACTTTTGTATGGTGACCCGGACGAGATTCGAACTCGTGAAACCGCCGTGAAAGGGCGGTGTCTTAACCGCTTGACCACCGGGCCAAATTGGTAGCGGCAACTGGATTTGAACCAGTGACACTTCGGGTATGAACCGAATGCTCTAGCCAACTGAGCTATGCCGCCATATCGCTTTTGGGAAGAATTCTTCCATGAGAAGCGAGAATAAGTATACTACAGTATATCCCATTTTGTCAAGGGAAAACCGAAAATTCAGCGAAAAATTTTTATTTTTCCGTCTGTGGGTTCCTCTTTTCCAAGGAGCTCTTCCAACAAGAGCTTTTTCTCTTGTGATTCTACCCTTTTTCAAGACACGATGCGCGCTGTAAAGAAAGACAGAAGGCCCGAAAGAAAGCTCCCCCTTCAGGGAAAACTCCCTTCGGGCCTTTGTTCGCTTGTGTTCTTATTTTCGCCTGCTTACAGCGCAGAATCTAAAGAAGCTTATTTAATATTCGTAACGTTCTTATCCTTCAAAATCACATCATGGGCTCCGCCTTCCACAATGCTGGTAGCAGAGACAAGGGTGATCTTTGCTTTTTTCTGCAGCTCGGGAATGGTCAGGGCGCCACAGTTGCACATGGTGGATTTCACCTTGCTCAGGGTCAGGCTTACATTATCCTTCAAGCTGCCCGCATATGCTACATAGGAATCCACGCCTTCTTCAAAAGAAAGCTTCTTAGCGCCGCCCAGATCGTAGCGCTGCCAGTTCCGGGCGCGGTTACTGCCTTCACCCCAGTATTCCTTCATATAGGTGCCATTAACGTTCACCTTGTTGGTGGGGGATTCATCAAACCGGGCAAAATACCGGCCCAGCATAATAAAGTCAGATCCCATGGCCAGCGCCAGGGTGATGTGATGATCATACACGATGCCGCCGTCGGAGCACACCGGCACATAAATGCCTGTCTCTTCAAAATATTCATCCCGGGCGGCTGCCACGTCGATTACAGCAGTGGCCTGGCCCCGTCCGATGCCCTTTGTTTCGCGGGTAATGCAGATGGAGCCTCCGCCGATGCCCACTTTTACGAAATCTGCGCCGCATTCAGCCAAGAAGCGGAAGCCCTCCCGATCCACTACGTTGCCGGCACCTACCTTGACGCTGTCTCCATAATTTTCCCGGATCCATTGAATGGTGAGCTTCTGCCACTCAGAAAAGCCCTCGGAAGAATCGATGCAAAGCACATCTGCACCGGCTTCCAGCAAAGCCGGAACCCTCTCCTTATAATCCCGGGTATTGATGCCCGCGCCCACAATATAGCGCTTCTGGGAATCCAGCAGCTCGTTGGGATTATCCTTATGGTTGGCATAATCCTTGCGGAACACCATATATTCCAGGCAGCCGCTCTCATCCACAATGGGAAGAGAATTGAGCTTATGCTCCCAGATAATGTCGTTGGCTTCAGAAAGGGTGGTGCCCTTGGGTGCGGTGATGAGCTTTTCTACGGGAGTCATGAAATCCTTCACCTTTTCATCGGTGGACATCCGGCTCACCCGGTAATCTCTTCCCGTCACAATACCCAGCAGCTTCCCGTGAGCAGAGCCATCCTCTGTAACAGCCACAGTGGAATGGCCGGTCTTTTCCTTTAAATCCAGAATATCCTGGAGGGTATTTTCCGGCTGAATATTGGAATCACTGATGACAAAGCCCGCCTTATACGCCTTTGCCCGGGCTACCATGGCCGCCTCTTCTTCTATGGTCTGGGAACCATAAATAAAGGAAACGCCGCCCTCCTTGGCAAGGGCAACAGCCATTTTATCATCGGAAACAGACTGCATAATAGCGGAAACAAGGGGAATATTCATGGAGATCGCCGGCTCTTCCCCCTTCCGGAACCGGGTCAGCGGCGTTTTCAGGCTTACGTTTGCGGGCACGCATTCGCTGGATGAATACCCCGGTACCAAAAGGTATTCGTTAAAAGTATGACTGGGCTCGTTAAAATAATACGCCATGATATACACCCTCCATAATATATTTTTGTTTTCCCTGGCTCTGGCTTACTGTTTTGCTTGCGTATTGTTTACTGTTCACTTTGTTTCCAGTTCCTGGCATATCCCTGCCTGTTTCCGGCCCTGGAAACAGCAGCCCGGCGGCAGAGCTCTCCGGTTTCGGGGCATTTCCGCCCTCTCCCGCCGGAAGAGTATTGTTCATTATTGTATCACCCGCAGAGACGGATTTCAACCGTTCCCGTCAATTTTTTTCATTTCGGCTCGGGCGGAGAAAGAAAGCCCTCTATCGTGGAACCCCTGCAGAATGCATACACCGTCCTTTTCCTCGCCCCGCAGGGTGATGGTCTCCCCAAAAAGCGCTTCGCTCACATAGTCCACCTGCACAGAAGCATAACTCCTGCCCTCATGGCCGCCGGGGAGAAAATCTTCCAGCACATCTGCATAGATGGTATTGTTCATATGATGGTTGCAATCCAGATCGGAATAGCGAATCATCCTCTCACCCAAAAGGGGCATGGTTTCCCCTCCCTGCGGAGAAATACGGCTGATTTTTTCCTCTCTGGGGGTTTTCACCTCCTGGAAAACACCGTAGGCGTAAAAATCCTTTGGACGCAACAATTTATGATCTTCCGGACTCACCAAAGCAGAGGACTGCATCATCTTCACCAGCCTTTCCCCGCTGGAAAAGACCTCAAACCCTCTGTAAAAGGTCACCCCCGCGGAGCCTCTCGGATAGGTGAGGATTTCAAGCTTTTCTCCATACCGAGGCATCCGGGAAATCTCTGCTTTATTGCTAATTATGAGGAACACCATGCCGTCCCTGCGCAGACGCAGATACCCAAGACCCAGTTTTTCCAAATGATTAAAGCAGACATTCTGGCAGATACGGAAGAGAACGGAAAGCTTTACCTCCCCTGTGGGGCCTGCATCGAATATATCCACCACATGGGTTTCGCGGTATTCTTCCGGGATAGCCTTGCTAGTTTTCTCACTACCGGCGCCTTCTGCATCCAAACCTGCAGGGGCGCTTGTTTTTCTATCTTTCTGTTCTTCCATGCTTTCACCATCCATTTCCATGTCTGCAGCCTGACGGCTATCAGGCTACACTCACCGGGAATCGAATTCTCTCTGGTTTGATCCATCGGTGGAAAATCCGGCCAGCTGCACGCTTATGCTGCATCGCTGGCCGGATCCCGTTCTGCCCGTTGCCCTCTTTACCGGATAACCTCCTGGCCTCCCATAAATTTGCGCAGGACTTCCGGCACCGTTACACTTCCATCCGCATTCTGGTACTGCTCCACAATAGCAGGCAGCACCCGGCTGGTTGCCAGGCCGGAAGCATTCAGGGTATGGGCGAAATGAAGTTTTTTATCTTCGCCCCTATATTTTACATTTCCTCTTCTGGCCTGGTATGCCCTGGCATTGGAAGCGGAGCTTACCTCTTTATAAATGCCCATGCTGGGGATCCACACCTCAATGTCATATGTGCGGGCCATGGAGAAGGAGCAGTCCCCTGCTGCCAGCTTGGAAAGCCTATAATGGAGGCCCAGCTTCTGCACCAGGGTTTCCGCCTTGCGCACAAGCTCTGCAAAAGCTTCGTCAGAACCTTCTTCTGTGGTATACTGCACCATTTCCACCTTATTGAACTGATGGCCGCGGATCATACCTCTTTCCTCGCTGCGGTAGCTGCCCGCCTCTCGGCGATAGCAGGGGGTATAGGCGATATATTTCCGGGGCAGTTCCTCCAGGGTGAGGATCTCATCCCTGTGAAGGTTTACAAGAGCCGTCTCCGCTGTGGGAAGCATGAATTTCTTATCCGCTGAGGTGGGATTCTGGATCCAGTAAACCTCATCCCCGAATTTCGGGAACTGGCCCGCTACATAGCCGCATTCATAGTTCAGCATGTGAGGAGGAAGAACCAGCTCGTAGCCATCGTTCAGATGCTCCTCTATAAAGAAATTCAAAAGGGCCCATTCCAGCCTTGCGCCTGCACCCCGGTATACCCATGCGCCGTTACCCGCAATTTTTGCGCCGCGCTGGTAATCGATCAGGCCAAGATTCTCACAGAGCTCCACATGATTTTTCGGCTCAAAATCAAAGGCAGGTTTTTCCTTATAATAATGGAGAGGTTCGTTCTGCTCTTTGCCACCTGCTACAACGTCCTCGTCCGGCAGGTTGGGCAGGGAGAGCATCAATTCCTGCTGCTTTTCCTCTAAAGCAGAAAGCTTTTCATTTTCTTCCCGAACAGCTTCAGAAAGGGCCTTCATCTCCGCCAGCACAGCGGTGGTATCCTCCCCCGCCTTTTTCATAGCCGGGATCTTTTTGGTAACCGCATTCTGCTGGGCCTTCATGGCCTCTGCCTTTCCCGTAGCCTCCCGGCGTTTCACGTCGATGGCGATAACTTCATCCACAACCGCGTCCAGATCCATTTCCCGTTTCCGGATAGCCGCTTTTACATAATCCGGATTTGTGCGAATCAGTTTGATATCGATCATGTTCCAAAATCTCCTTATTTTTAGGTTTTTCTTCCTTATGCTTATGGAATTTTTATTTTATAGCCTTCTTATTTGGGGCTGCCGTTCTAAAACGGATGCTTAAATGGCCAAACCGCCTTTAACTGAACAGCTTCAGAAGTTCTTTGAGATCCTCTTCCCCATAAAATTCAATTTGCAGGACACCCCTCTTTTTCGTGCCGTTTACGGTCACCTTTCGGCCTAAGTGTTCGTGCAGGGCCAGCTCTGCTTCGCTGAAATAGGGGTTTTTACGAGGCTTTTTCTTTTCTAAAGACTCCCGCTTTTCTTCCTGAGAAGCCTTTTTTACCAAAGCTTCCACCTGACGGACGGAAAGGCCCTTCTCCTTTACCAGCCGCGCCATAGCCACCATTGTCTCTTCCTCGGGCAGAGAAAGCAGCGCCCGGGCGTGGCCTGCTGAAAGGGAGCCATCCTCCAGCATGGAGCGTATTTCCTCCGGCAACTTCATGAGCCGCAAAGCATTCGTCACCGCTGGGCGGCTTTTGCCCACTGTTTCCGCCACTTCCTCCTGTGTGAAGCCATAGGTTTCTATCAGCGTCGCATAGCCCTGAGCCTCCTCCAGAGGGGAAAGATCCTCCCTCTGCAAGTTTTCAATGAGGGCCAGCTCCATAACCTGGCTTTCATCCAGCTCACGGATCACGGCCGGAACTTCTGTGAGACCTGCCATCCGCGCCGCCCGCCAGCGCCGCTCGCCTGCTACGATCTGATAGCCTCCCCCCAGAAGAGGACGCACCAGAAGGGGCTGCAGAATGCCGTGCCGGGAAATAGAATCCGCCAGCTCCATAAGGCTTTCTTCCTTAAATTCACGGCGGGGCTGCTCCCGGTTGGGCTCCAGATCGCTGAGTTTCAGCGTAACGGTGGCGTTCTGATCCTCCGTGGCATTTTCTGCAAAGATCGCCTCCAGGCCCTTTCCCAGGCCGCCTTTTTTAGACGCCATGCGATCCCTCCCTTTCCTGTATTGTAATCTTAAAATTCACATTGTTATGTTGCTTTAACCGGATATATCTCATATCTTCAGATGTTTTTTTGCTCTTCTGCTATCCTGCATGAAACGTGTATCTATCCGGCAGCCTTTAGATTTGCCTGGCCAAAATACACATACACAGCTGAAACCCAGATGTCGCTTTTCTTTCAGCCATTTCCAGAAAGTATTGGCCGTGTCTTTCTTCTCTATTCCAACGGGAAAAGCTTAATTTTAGAATTTTTGCATAAGGCTCTTGTTTGATTTATATTCTAAAACAGAATTTATATATCTTTATTCTGTTTCAAAACCTCTTCTGCCAAATCCATATATGCTTTTGCTCCCCGGCTGCTTTTATCAAAATACTGGATAGGGCATCCAAAGCTTGGGGCTTCACTGAGTCGCACAGCCCTGGGGATTACAGTGGCAAACACTTTTCTGGGAAAATACTTTTTTACTTCCTGCACTACTTGCTGAGTCAGATTTAACCTGCCGTCATACATAGTGAGCAGAACACCTTCAATTTCCAGCTGGCCGTTATACTGCCTTTTTACCCGGCGAACGGTATTCATCAACTGAGAGAGACCTTCCAGCGCATAATATTCACATTGGATCGGCACCAAAAGCGTATCTGCCGCTGTAAGAGCGTTAGTAGTGATTAATCCCAAAGAAGGCGGACAGTCTATCAGGATATAATCATATATATCCCGGTACGGAGCTAGAGCAGAACGAAGAATCGAGATCCGATGCTCAAGGCTCGCCAGCTCAATTTCAGCTGCTGCCAGGTCCATTCCCGCAGGGATAATATCAAGGTTATCGTATTTCGTATGCAGAAGAGTATCCTTAACCTCCGCTTGACCAATAAATACCTCATAGGAGGTGTTTTTGATTTTTCTACGGTCTATACCCACGCCGCTTGATGAATTGCCCTGGGGATCCACATCCACCAGAAGGGTTTTCTTTTTATGCAGCCCCAAAGCAGCTGCCAGGTTTACCGCTGTGGTGGTCTTCCCCACGCCGCCCTTCTGATTTGCAATTGCAATGCTTTTGCCCATATAGTCCCCCCTGAAAGATGTCTCAGTTTCCTTAGTATACAAAATACATCCGCTTCTTATGCCAATGCATTCCATATTCGTAAACACACAGCTATTCACTTGCCATAGAGCACAGAAAGAAATTTCACATCGTATGGATCGATCTTTCCTTCTATTACTTGGCAAGAATCAACCTCTGTATCTTTATTTCCTAGCGTTCCGAACGGCAAAGAAACTCTTATGGGCTTCTTTGGCATTCTGTTTGTGCTGAAAACTATGTTTTCAAAACATAGTATATCATACTATGCACCGCAGAGCTCGTCTGCCAATCTTAAAGAGCAAATATAGAGGAATTTGCTTTAAGATTCGCTGTGCTCTAAGGCAAAGGCTCTTTTGCTCATTATACCACGCTTTCTCATGAATATAAAGAGAAAACACAGAATTTGCTCTTTTCCTCTTTTGTGCAAATAGAATATTGGATTATGATTAGGTTTCACGTGAAACATACACAGAGAAAAACGACAGGGCGCGGTTGAGATTTCTCTCTTCCGCGCCCTGTCGCATGCCGGTCTCCCGGCACAGGTCGCGCTGCTTCCACAGCGCTCGGTACAGGGAAAATGATAAGGGAATGGGTCGGGGGCCCCGCCCCCGGGCTTGTACACATTTTCAGGCAGGATTTCTGCATTTTGCATACTACATACTACACACAACGCACTACATGCGGAAGGCAGCCATGCCCCGCTCTTTGTATGTATATTATCCCATTACAGACAGTATGCTGGAGATTCATTTGTATGTTTCCTCTTTTTATACGTGCAGCGCCTCCTGCGGCGGCGGCCGGATATCCGGCAAAATTGGCTATTATATTGGTCTTAGTTTCCCAATTTGGATATATAAAACTTCATTTATTAGGAAGCATTGGTATGTACAGGATTGGAATTCCAAATAACAAGTTGTTCCTGCGATACTTGACTATTGGAATCGGAGGCACTGTTTTTTGCCTTTGTTTTTCGCATAAGCGGCCCTGGCTTTTCTGCTGAAGTTTTCAGCGCTTTATCCTTTGGAATCCTTACTTTATATTCTATATATTCTTCTGTTTCATCCTGCACGCTTTCTGCCGGGATACCGCATTTACGCATGGTATCAATGGCATGTAAAATGGTATTTACAAAAATGCGCACATCCTTAAGCAGCAGCTTTTTTTGAGGGCGTACCTTTTCGATTTCCAGCTGAGGTTGTTTTTGTTTTTCCTCTTCCAGAAGTAACTCCGTTAGCTCCTCAGTCTGGGCAACTGTCAACTCCTGCTCCCGCACCTGGCGAATTGCCTCGCTGCGCTTTTCTCCCGGCTCTATGCGTAGAAGAGCCCTTGCATGTCTTTCAGAAAGGCCCCCCTCTAATATGGAAGCCCGCTCTTCCTCAGTAAAGCGAAGCAAACGCAGCTTGTTCGCTATGGCTGACTGGCTTTTTCCCAGCCGAGTTGCCGCTTCCTCCTGAGTCACATTCCATTCGGTAATCAACCTACGAATGCCCTCTGCTTCTTCAAAAGGATCTAAATCCTGCCGCTGCAAATTTTCAATCATTGCATACACAGCACTTTGGGACTCTGAGCAGCTGCACACTATACACGGAATACTTTCCAGGCCAGCAATCTTACTGGCGCGCAGGCGTCTTTCCCCCGCTACCAGCTCCCATCCCTCTTCTCCCTTTCGCACCGTCACAGGCTGCAAAAGTCCATTTTGACGAATACTTTCGGCAAGAGATTCCAATTCTTCCTGCGAAAAATGTTTTCGCGGTTGGGATGGATTGGGGTGGATGCTTTCAGGGGAAAGTTGCAGTATTTTCTTTTTATCCTGTCTTCCCAGCATTTGGCACCGCCTCCCTTTTGGAAGTATACAGGCTTTTTTTCATTACGTAGGTCTGTTATACTAACTCATTGCAATTTTTGCAAATCCTGCATTTAGAGAATGCCGGTTCTTTGCCCTCGTTTTACCAATAAAACGACATACAGCGTTTCACGTGAAACAGTATATCCAACTAGAATGCTTGTCCACATTTGCGCTTTCGCCTACAAGCAGATTCTAGCACCTAATTCAAAAAAAGCCTGTCGCTTTATGCCCACAAGGATATTCAATTTTTGGGGTTCTTTTGCCTTATTCCCCCAGATTTAATATCTTTTTCCCGCTTGAAACCAACTTTTGTCAAATTATGAGGATACAAATTTATCCTGTCCGTTCTCGAATTAATAATGGATTGTGTTTCTTTTATGAGGATGCTATACTCAAATATATGGTAACACAACAAATTTTACACCATTGTATTGGAAAAGACAGAGAAAAAGGAGTTTTATATATGAGCAACTCACCTGCTATTTCCATTGAAATTCGACCTTTAGAGGAGGATGACATTCAGGCAATTCTCCAATGGAACAGGAATACGGACGAAGATTTTCTGCACCAATGGTCGGGATACACCGCATATCATTTTCCTCTTACAGCGGAGCAGATTCGAAAGCGAAGAACCCTTTCCTCCTGTCGCCTTTTTGCTGCTCTTCAGGAAGGTAAAACTGTAGCCGCTGCCGAAATAGACGGCCTTGGCACTTCAGACCCGTTTATTTCTTCCAATACTCTTCATCAGAAGGAAATTCATTCCCAAAAATCTGCCCATCTGTGCAGACTAATTGTATCCAACGAGTCAAAAAGTAAGGGAATCGGCAGTGCTTTTCTGCATGAATTGTGTAAAACTTGTTTTTTCGAAATGGGACTTTCCCGTTTAACGTTGCGGGTCTTCTGTTTCAATATAGGCGCCCTTCGATGTTACGAAAAGTGCGGTTTTCTTGCCACTTCATATGATCCAGGCGAAAGCGGAAAAAAGCCAGCCTATACGATGGAATTAACAAAAGAACGGTTTTTACAACTTTTTGATCTGTAAAAACAACCTTCATTTTGTTTGCTGCGATACCTGAAAAACCTAGACATATAGATATCCAAATTTTAGCAAATCTCTAGAAAACTATTCCCAATACCATCCGTTGCATAAATCTCTGCCATCGACAAAACAAAAGGCAAGCAGCCCGAATCTATCCTTTCGGGTCGCTTGCCTTATTATGTATCCAATTACAAGTAATATGTCTACTTGCATTTTTAAAGTGGCTTTTTCTTGATTTTGGCCGTAGGCCTCGGATAGACCTCAGAAAGAGGCTTTACTCGCCGGATTTCCAGAAGGCTGCGTTTATCTCCTCCCGGAAGTTCATATTCCTCAGAACAGAGAATCCTCCCCCCCAGCTGGCCAATAGCATAACGAGCTTCTTTCAGTTCCTGCCCACCGCTTGGGCCCTTCATAGCGAAAAAAGAACCTCCCATTTTTACAAACGGCATACAGTATTCTGTCAAAAGATTCAAAGGCGCTACAGCTCTGGCTGTGGCAATATCAAACTCACATCGAAGCTCAGGATTTCTTCCGGCTTCCTCTGCCCGGGCATGAACGGTTTCTGCCTCTATCTTCAGCTCATGGCATACAGTCTCCAGAAATACGAGTCGCTTCTGAAGGCTATCCAGCAACGTAAGACGTATATCCGGGCACAAAATCTTCAGCACCAGCCCGGGAAAGCCAGCTCCAGTTCCTACATCAATCACACGCAGCCCGCTTGCATCCACTTCTTTACCGATTTTTCCAATCGTATCATTACCAGAAATACTCTCAGTCTTTATGGAATTAACTGCCCCAGTATCTACATTACCAGCATGGGTATCACAATTCTCACGAATTTCACCAATATGCTGGAGAAGCAAGGCGCTATCTAAAAAATGCTTCACTGCCACCTGCTTCGGTTCTGTAATTGCTGTCAAATTCATTTTTCGGTTCCATTCCAATAAAAGCTCCAAAT
The DNA here is from genome assembly GCA_904399395.1 of uncultured Clostridia bacterium. GTDB lineage: Bacteria > Bacillota > Clostridia > Oscillospirales > Acutalibacteraceae > UMGS1264. The sequence continues at coordinate 26,690 of CAJFPJ010000019.1, forward strand.
ACCTCTGCAGCTTATTTACCTGCTCCTTGCTGCAGGAAATTTGTGCCTTCTGAAAGAGATCCAGAATATAAGGCCGTATATCCTGTATATTTTCCATTGGCTCTACACCTATATCAGTATGTGATTGAGCATACTCCAAACCGATACTTTTGTTTCTTTCCGCCATTTCTATTCCTCTCTATTCATCCTACACTTTAAAATCCTACACCCGGATCCCCGTTAGCCAACACTACGCAAATATACACTTCAAGAACATCGATCCTATAGCTTTTCCCTATTGCGGCTATTTCTGCCATTTATATTTTTACTTGCGTCCCTTATCGGGTTGATCACATCTGTGCCTCATTGCTCCCCGCTTTGGGATGGATGCAAAGGCTCCCCCGCCTGTTTGGCCAGCCATATGAGAAGAACGGATACATCCGCCGGGCTCACACCGCTGATACGGGAAGCCTGCCCCACATTTCCCGGACGAATACGGTTCAGCTTTTCCTGTGCTTCAGAACGAAGACCGGTAATTTCCATATAATCTATCTCTTGGGGCAGAGCTTTCTGCTCCAATCGGCGCATCTCTGCAATATCGGCCTTCTGTCTGCGAATATACCCTTCATATTTCAGTTCTATCTCTACATTTTCGAAAACAGCATCGGAATAATCGGGCCTCTCGGGATCAAAGGGTGAAAGAACCTGGTAATTTAGCTCGGGCCTTTTCAGCAAATCTGCCAACCTGACTCCCGTGGAAACAGGGGATGTTCCACGTGAAACAAGCAGTGCATTCAGCTCTTCAGAGGGGGAAAGCACCGTCTTCAGAACCCGCTCCCGCTCCTGCTTCTTTGCCGTTTCTTTTTTCTGAAAGCGTTGCCAACGCTCATCAGAAATAAGGCCTAATTCTCTGCCAATGGGTGTCAGACGCTCGTCGGCGTTATCCTGCCGGAGAACAAGCCTGTATTCACTGCGGGAAGTCATCATACGATAGGGATCCATAACTCCCTTGGTAATAAGATCATCTACCAGTGTGCCAATATAGGAACCGGCCCTATCCAAAAGCAGGGGAGCTTTTCCCTGCAGCTTCAAAGCTGCGTTTATCCCTGCCACCAAGCCCTGAGCGGCTGCCTCCTCATATCCAGAACTTCCGTTAAACTGCCCGGCGCCGTAAAGGCCTGGCAGATCGTGGAATTCAAGAGTGCTATCCATCTGGGTGGGATCCACACAGTCGTATTCAATAGCGTAAGCGGATCGCATGATCTGCACATGTTCCAACCCAGGAATGGTATGATAAAAAGCGATCTGCACATCCTCCGGCAGACTGCTGCTCATGCCCTGGAGATACATTTCTTCTGTGTTGGCACCACAGGGCTCTATAAAGAGCTGATGCCGGGGTTTATCCGAAAATCGGACAATCTTATCCTCTATACTGGGGCAATAGCGGGGGCCTACCCCTTCAATTTTCCCGCCGTATAAAGGAGAACGATGTATATTCTCCAATATAATATGTTTAGTTTTCTCGTTCGTCCAAGATATATAGCAGGGCTCCGAATTCTCCTTAGGCGTCAATGTATCATAGGAAAAGGGAATCACGGGGTCATCTCCATCCTGCCGTTCCAAGTTTGTAAAATCAATGCTGGAACGCAGCACCCGGGCGGGAGTTCCTGTTTTAAAGCGCCGCAGACGCAGTCCCAGTTTCCGAAGGGGCTCACTCAAAAAACCTGCAGGAAAAAGCCCATCCGGCCCGCTTTCATAGGAAACATCTCCCACATAAATACGACCAGCTAAAAAGGTTCCCGTTGCCAGGATCACTGTCCCTGCTGTATATTGAGCCTCCATTCGAGTCGTAAGACGCCATTTTCCATCGGATATACGTTCCAAATCCACAATCTCCGCCTGCTTCATTTCCAGGCCGGGCTGGAGTTCCAAAGTATGCTTCATATATTCGGAATACGCACGCCTATCGATCTGCGCCCGCAGAGAATGAACAGCCGGGCCCTTTCCTTTATTCAGCATGCGGCTCTGAAGCATGCAGGCATCCGCCGCTCGACCCATTTCACCGCCCAGGGCATCAATTTCACGGACAAGGTGCCCTTTGGCCGTCCCGCCTATAGAGGGGTTGCAGGGGCAGTTGCCCACAGCGTCCATATTGATGGTGAATACAACTGTCCGGCAGCCAAGCCGGGCCGCCGCCAAAGCAGCTTCAATGCCCGCATGGCCTGCACCGATTACTGCCACATCAAATTCCCCTGCAAAATATTTCATCCTATCCGATCCCTTCCCGAAATATCAAAAGTGTCAATTTTTATCTCTTATGTTCGATCATAAACAACTCTCTTTAAAGCCGCCGTTTCCCGACTCAGCAAAACAAGCACCAACTTTAAAGGCCAAAATTCCAATTAGAATTTTCTTCATTATATAAAAACAGAAAAACCTATTATTTACCAACACAGAAATGGGCAAAAACCTGCTCTACTACCGCTTCAGAGGCTCTCTCCCCCGTCAGCTCCAATAGGGCGGAAACAGCTCCCTCTAAAGAAACCGTAACAGCATCCAGCGTCATGCCCATGCGCAGAGCCTCTAACGCCTCTTCTACCCCATCCCCGGCCCGACGGGCCGCATCTCGCTGACGCTCGGTAAAAAGAATCCCTTCATTGGGGTCAAGAGCGCCTGTTTTCAAAAGCTCTGTTACCTCCCGGTGTAAATCCTCCAAACCGTCACCTTGTAGAGCAGATAAAATTACTATATGTTTAAAATTACTTTTAATATACGAATAGTCAATTTTCGATTCCAAATCACTTTTATTGACCACTGCTACAGACGGAATTCCTTTACAAGCCCTTACCAATTCCCTATCCTCTTCATTAAGCGCACAGGAAGAATCGAACACCGCCAGAATAAGCCCCGCAGAAGCAAGACGCTCCCTGGCTTTTTCCACTCCTATAGATTCCACCGGATCTTCCGTAAAACGCAAGCCGGCCGTATCCGCCAGACGCAGGGGAATATCCCCCAGAAGGACGGTTTCCTCCACAATATCCCGGGTGGTTCCAGCCACATCGGTGACTATGGAACGCTCACATCCGGAAAGAAGGTTCATCAGGGTGGATTTCCCTGCATTGGGTCTTCCGGCAATAACGGTATCCACCCCTTCCCGCAGAATTTTTCCCGCGTCAAAAGAGGAAAGCAGCCTTTGTATCTCCTCATGGGCTTTCATCAGAGAAGCCTCCAGAGCATCATCCGTCACTTCTTCAATATCCTCTTCCGGGTAATCGGCCCAAGCATCCAGATGAGCTGCCAATCCCACCAAGCTTTCTCTTAAGGAGCGGATGCGTTTTTCCAAGACGCCTTCGTGGCCTGCTATAGCAGCGCGTGCAGCCCCAGCTCCTTGGGCAGAGATCAGCTCCATAACCGATTCGGCTTCCGTGAGACCGATCTTTCCATTCAAAAAGGCACGACGGGTAAATTCCCCCGGTTCTGCGGGAGAAGCCCCTGCGGCATATACCTCTTTGAGCACGCTGCGAAGGATATAAAGCCCCCCATGGCAGGAAAGCTCTGCCACATCTTCCCCTGTAAAGCTTCTGGGCGCCCGAAAGCAGGTAGCCAGTGCTTCATCCAGTTTTTCCCCAGAGGATAGATCCCGCACCTCCCCATAAAGGACGGTGTATCCCTTCTGCTGGGATATTTTTTTCCCGCTGCGGGCAAAAAAGACTCGATCCGCAATTTCAAAAGCCTTTGGCCCGGATATGCGGATGATGCCGATCCCTCCAGGAGCCTGAGCTGTGGATATGGCCGCGATGGTCTTCCCCCGGGAAAACTCTCTTCCAAAGTTCGCCGTATTCACATTTTTTGTTTTTTCATCTGCTATCCCGGTCATAGTATCCATCCCTTTCTGCAACATGCTTCCTGCCTTGGTTCTCGCACAATCAGAATATGAAATAATAGGAGACCGTCAAATCCATAGGATTCTCACGGATCCGGCCGAATATCTGCTGAACCTTTCTTCCTCCCCGGCATAGAAAAGCTCTATGCATTACGGCAAAAGGCGGATACCGTTCCCCGGTATCCGCCGTATTGCGTATCAGCAGAGCACAGGTTTATTCCCCGGCCTCTTCTGTATTCTTCTTTGCCACATCAATGCGGCCATAAAGAGCCCCCTTGATTTCCTGACGAGGTGCCGCAGGAACTGCAGCCCCAGCAGAAGACTCCTGCTTCTGGGAGAACCGCCCTTCCCCAAAGTCTCTCCGCGGGGAAGCATCCCGACGATCCCGGTTCTGGCGATAACCACCCCGGTCATACCGATCGTAACGGTCTCTGCCGCCGAAACGGTTTCTATCCCGGTCATCCCTGTATCCCCGGCGTTGAGGTCTTTCTCCCTCCACAGGACCAATCACCACATGGCGGCCCGTATCTTCGCCTTCGCTCCAGGATTTAGCCCCTTCCACAGTCTGCACAGCTGTATGAATAATCCTTCTCTCATATGGATTCATAGGCTCTAGAGAAACATTTCTCCCTGTGCGGACAGCCTTGGCTGCCATCTTTTTACCCAGAACATCCAGCGTGTCACGACGCTTTTCCCGATAATTTCCTATATCCAGGGTAATACGATAATAGGAATTTTCCACATGATTGGAAACCAGGCCGGAAAGATACTGAAGCGCATCCAGCGTCTCGCCACGGTGGCCAATTATAAAGCCGATATCATCGCCTGTAATGGTAATTACCGCACCATTTTCTTCTTCTGCAATAGAAAATTCTACATTTCCCACACCCATATATTTCAGAATTTCGCGAAGATATTCAGCAGCTACCTGGGCGGGTTTCGTCTTCACAAAAGCCCGGACTTTAGCGGGGCTTCCCCCGAAAAGCCCAAAGGTTTTCTTTACAGGCAGTTCCAATACTTCAAATTCCGCTTCATACGACTCTACGCCCAATTCCCGGCATGCAGCCTCTTTGGCAGCCTCCACAGTATCGCCGGTAGCGATCGCTTCCTTTATCATAGCGGATTACCTCCTCGTTTTCGAATCCTCCCTGCCTTTTCAGGCAGAGACCGTTCCTGTTTACCTTTTTAGGATCTGGTATTTATTTTTTGCTTCCTAAATACTGGGAATTCTGCGAACTCTGGCCCCTAGAGCGTTTCTTTCCCTGAGAAGCTTTTTTATCTCCGTTCTTTTTGTTATCCTGTTTCTGGCCCTTTCCACTATAGAGGTACTTAGCCTCCAGCTGTTTTCTCACTTCTATCTGCTGATGGGGAGGCAATTCCTTCACACGGCCCTCCTCTTCTCTACGACGGGCCACTCTGGCGGCTTCCGCCTGAGCAGTCAGCTTCTGGGGGCTGTAGAAACGATGTGTCACAAGGGTCTGCACAAAGCTCAAGAGAGTCTGCAGCGTCCAGTAAAATCCTACGGCGGCAGGCATCGTCCACGCCAACCAGGCAGTGAAGAAGGGGAAGCCATACATCATGACTTTCATACATCCGGCCTGCTGCTGGGCACCTGGCTGCAGCTTCTGCATGGCGAAATTAGCGCCCAAAGAAGTCACAAGGCACAGCACGGGAATCAACCACAACATAGAGGAAAAAGGCGATGTGCTGGGCGTGGCCAAAAGATCCAAACCCAGAAATTTAAAGCCAGTGCTGAAAGACTGAATTCTATCCAGTTCCTCAGGCTGGAACATGGTCAGATACCCTTTCAGGGAATCAAAATGCTTGATGATCTCCATTTCACCATAGCCGCTGGTAAAAGTAGTTCCTATACCAGGGATCTGTTGAAGCATCTGGGTTGCCTCCGTCACCCGGTCAGCGGCAATATGCAGAGCATTGCGCAGAGGATAGAGTACAGAATAATACAAACCAAACATAATGGGAAAAGGAATCAGCATGGGTAGGCAGCCGCCCGTCATGCTTACGCCTTCCTTTTCATACAGCTTCTGAGTCTCCATCTGCAGTTTCATGCGGTCATTCGCATAAATCTTCTGCAGTTCCTTGACCTTCTTCTGCACCTTCGTCTGAGAAGCCATGGATTTCTGCTGCTTTACTGAAAAGGGGAACATGAGGATCTTTATAATCAGAGTAAACAGCAGAATTGCTATGCCGTAATTAGGCACAATCTCATAAATAAACCACAGCAGATACCCCAGTATACTGCCAAACCAGTTAAAAATGTCCATACTCAATCTCCTCTATGTTTGGTCAAAGGGAAATTGCCTCCTCCCCACCGGCTCCACTGCAGGCCTTCTGGGCTAAGATCCACCCGACAAACAAGGGCCGTCAGGCGATCCAGGTGATGGTATCCTTCCCTTCATCTATAAGGACGCTCCAATGGCGCTCTGGATTTTCGTTCCGAAATTCCAGTTATCCACGCCAAGGGCGGCTATTTCAAAAACAATGCTGCAAAGCTGTAAAATCATTGTGCACAAGAACATACTCTTTTCAGCCATTCGGTCATGAATATCATACTTCGTGATTTGGTGCACAATACATAACTAAATTTCTGTATCCTATACACATTTCATCTGTATGCGCTTTCAGTATGCTTTCCCATGAATCGCCAGACTTTACCAGCATGGTACATAACAATTCGGACAATCTAGCATCTGTAATTATACGTAAAGTGATTTTTAAAAAAGCATCTACAAAATGTTTATATTAATTTTCCATTCACTCAAAATACTAAACCTGCAACGGCTCAATTCAAAATATTTCCGGCCCATCCTGGCTTTCCCCGCCAGGACCCTTTTTCTTCTTTTCAGGGACAGGATCATATCCTCCGCTGCTGAAAGGATTACATCGCAGAATGCGCCACAAAGCCAGCGCCCCTCCTTTTAAAGCTCCAAACCGGCGGATAGCTTCCAGCGCGTAATTGGAGCAGGTGGGAATATATTTGCAGCAGGGTTTTTTCAAAGGAGATATGCCCTTCTGATAAAAACGGATCAGCCGGATGAGAATTCCCCCCGGGCTCCAACTCAGTTTCACTCTTTCAGAATCGGAAACTTTCCTATTCACCGGCGGCATATCAGCATCTGAGTGGTTTTCGGAATGTGGAGCAATGGAGGTATCCGACGGCTTTTTTGAAAGACGACCGCTCACTGAAAGACCCCCGCATCCCGCAGCTGCTTTTCCATTGACTTAAAAAGGTCGGTGCTCTTTACGAAAGGCGTTTTTCCTCTGGCAACAAATACAAAATCATACCCCGGCTTCACCCTACAAGCGCACATGCGGAAGGCTTCCCGGATAACCCGGCGCGAGCGGCTCCGTTTCACCGCGTTTCCAACCTTTTTGCTGGTAGTAATCCCCACCCGGAGAGAACCGGTGCGGTTACGCATCACATAAGTGACTAAAGCTGGGGACACATACGACTTTCCCCTGGCGTACATACGCCGGAAATCCCTGTTTTCTTTTATAGGAAGAAACAAATCCATAGATTCCCTCGTGTTTCTGCATGTACAAAGAAAGGCCACTCAAACGGTGGCCCTTTTGCTCTGCGCGCCGGTGCTTCCGCTGCGGCGCAGCCGGCGGCCGGCAAGCCGGCCGGCTCTGGTTTCAGAATATGCAGGATATACATCTATCCTGTGGTGCAGCTAACCCTATAAGCTTAGTAGCTCAAACGGGCTCTACCCTTGGCACGGCGGCGAGCCAGCACCTTGCGGCCATTGCTGGTAGACATTCTCTTTCTGAAGCCATGCTCCTTCTTTCTGTGGAGCTTCTTGGGCTGATAGGTTCTCAGCATGTGAAAAACCCTCCTTTCAGGCTATACGCACTAAAACTCTTAAACTGCAGGTGCCCCGGATATCCCATTCCCATAGATTCATCCAGACACCCAAGGCTTTCCAGAGCCCGGAACCCGATAGGATTCATACCTATTGGAAATTTCCCAGTTTCCTTCTACGGTATTCCGTATCAACAGGCTTCCCTGCTTTTTGATCACATGGCTTGTACAAATCAGATTTTTCTTTACAGAAAAATTGAAGCAAGAAATAAAATTGCAAAACAAAAAGCGGCAGGGCATAAGCCTTGCACCTTAGCATTATAATGAAAAATGCCCTTTCTGTCAACTGCTGTCCGTCACTATTTTTCTGAAAAATCTCCTACAGAATGGGGGTTTCTATTCCGCATATTCGCGAAAGAGTCCCGGCTACTTCAAAAGTTCTTTCCAAATAGTACATAAAATGAAAACTGCATGAAAGACACAAGCTAAAGGCAAAGTAAAGACAAAACGAGAAGAAAAAACAGAAAACAAAACAGAGAATCCCTTTTTGAAAAAAACTGCATAACATCACAGATAACACAGATATATACTCTAATAAATTATACATTATTAAAAATTAAAGAAAAGGCATAAACAACATACTGTAAAAGGGACAACTACAGCCGCGTAAATAAGAGCCGATAGATGGGGGATATTGCATGTTGAGAAAACATCGGGCTATATATTCAGGAATACGTCAAAACGCACAGGAATTTCCTATCTTTTCCTCCCGTTTTTCCCTCATAAGTTGACGGAAGTTGATTGAAGTAGATAGAATTTTATGCTATACTCAATCTGTATATACATGTTTTTTCGGGAAATTCTCTGTTTTTTTCGGGTATTCCCCTTTATTTGGTTTGCTGTTTTTCAGCGGAGAAAATTTTTAGAAGACCGGAGCTGTATTTCTTTGCCACTTCTGCACGTTTGTACGCATGTAGGCAGAATCTGTGGCGAAACGCGTATTTTGTGTATGGCATTTATGTAGCTGGTATTGCAATGCAGATACTGCATTTCTATAGGAATAGGGTATGGATTATACATTAATAGAAGGCTGGTTCCCAGGTAAGCGGTTCTGCCCGCCCGGCGAAGGCAGCAGGAGCTGTATGGGGTTACATCTGCCTATCTATCATAGGAAGAGTATCTGCGTGCTTGTAAGTTTAGTAAGGAAAGGGAAAGTCGAAGTATGGAATCTTTTAGCGAGGCTTGGAGCCTAGTCTGCGATTACTGCAAAGGCCGCATAACAGAAGTGGCCTTCACAACATGGATCAGCCGCATTGAGCCGGTGGAACTGGATTTTGCCGGGAATATTGCCGTCCTGCAGGTGCCGAATGATTTTCACCGGCAGACGTTGACCCGGTGCTATACCTCTCTTCTTACAGAGGCGTTGGAGCACATTTTCGGCATGACTTTCAGCATCCGCTTTGTAATTCCGGAAGAGGTTGCCCCCAAAGAGGAAGTACCTGCTCCCTCGGAGGATTACGAATATACTTTCGACACCTTTATCGTAGGCCCCTCCAATAAATTTGCCCATGCAGCCTGCATGGCGGTGGCCACAAAACCCGCCACCCTCTATAATCCCCTCTTTATCTATGGAAATTCCGGCCTGGGAAAGACTCATCTTCTCAGAGCTATTTACAATTCCATTTCCCAGAACTACCCGGAAATGACAATCATTTATATAAAAGGCGACGATTTCACGAACGAAATGATTGACGCTATCCGCCACGGCACCACTCAGGATTTCCATGAGCGCTACCGCAAAGCGGATATCCTTCTGGTGGACGATATCCAGTTCATCGCGGGCAAGGATTCCACGCAGGAAGAATTCTTCCACACCTTTAACTCCCTTTATGAAGCCCACAGGCAGATTGTGCTCACCTCTGACCGGCCGGCCAAAGACATCGCCACCCTGGAAGAGCGTCTGCTGACCCGATTTGAATGGGGTCTTACGGCAGATGTGCAGCCGCCGGATTTCGAAACCCGCATCGCCATCATCCGCAGAAAGGCGGAGCTTTTGCAGATCGATATTCCGGATGTAGTCTGTGAATACATCGCCAACCGGGTGAAAAACAATATCCGCCAGTTGGAGGGAATCGTGAAAAAGATGAAGGCCTATTATCTCCTGAACGGGGACATGCCCAGCATCAACACAGCCCAGGCGGCCATCAGCGACATTATGAGCAACGAGCAGCCCACTCCCCTTACGGTGGAGAAGATCATCGAGGAAGTGGCGCGCACCTTTGGCGTCTCCGGGGCGGATATCCGTTCCTCCAAACGTTCTTCCAATATCTCCAAAGCCCGGCAGATGGCCATGTATGTGGTGCGGGAAATCACCCAGCTGCCCACAGCCTCCATTGGCGAAGAATTCGGCGGAAGAGATCACTCCACCGTGGTGTATTCCCTGCAGGAGATGGAGAAAAAGATCAATAAGGACAGCCGCACCCGCGCAACAGCCGAGGATATTATCAAAAATATCCGGGACAGATAATATAGAATACTAAATATAGATACATATCAATCCTATACTATTAAGGAATATAGGTAGATATCTATAAAGTTAGGTCATATAAAACAATAGAAATAGAAAAGAAACAGAGATGGTCTTCAGCCAACAGGCTGGAGCGTCTCTGTTTTTTTCTGCCTTTATCTTGCCTCTATGGTCATCTTTCGTGTAGCTATGAAAAATAAATTCGCTATCAAGGAAAATTAAAATACAAAGACACTTCTGCATCTGAACGGCTAACGGCTATAGGTTATCGTCTTGTCTTATATTTTCACGTATTCTTATTCTCACTGACTCACTGAAGTACAATCCTCCATCGATAAGGCACAAAGGCACTTAAATATATAAAATTGTATATTTATGCATAAAATATACATGCAATTTCATTTTATGAGACATTTTTCTTGTTTTTCACTTTTCACTTGTTTTCAACTTTCCCCACCGAGTTTTCCACATTTTAGTGGAAGAATAGAAGTGGCTTGTTGAATTCACAACTTATTCACACTCTTTTTCACGTATCTTCGCATCCGATTTTTCAAGCTGTACAGGGAACTTTTGGATTTTTTCCACTTTTCCAGCCCCTCTACTGCGACTACTAAATATAAAGCTATCCTAAGAGAATGCTTTATTCCTCCTTTCAGGAAATTCATAGATTTCCCCTTTCCCCCTCGTATCGTGAAACTGTTTTCCAATCGCCTTGCTCTTTATGCATTTTACATTTTTTATTATGCATAACCAGCTATGCACAGTTTTCTCCTGCAAGAATTCAAAGAGCCCCTGCATTTTTCGCTTTTAATTTTTCTTCGTCCGCGGGTGTACGTCTCAAAAAACAATTCAAAAAAACGCTACAAATACATATTTTTGTATAGAATACAATCGGTATATTTTAAATACATACAAAACTACCAGCTTTTTTCTGAAGGCTTTTATAACCAGTATGGTTTTCCCCGGCATTAAACCATCCGGCACAATACAAACAGTAGGTTAGCTGCTCGTATACGCTATATAGCAGATGGGAAAAAACGAGCAAAGATAAAATATAAAACGCCTTGCGTTTTTTTTTAACTCTTTATATACTTATATACGGGTATACGTATTGGATACGTATATGAACGGCGTGAAAATATATCTGTATCGTAAAAAAGATACAAAAAGAAATAAAGAAAACCGTGCTGTGGAAGACTGCCATAGCATGGTGTCTCTTAACAGTATGAGTAGATTGTATAGCCCGACGGCGTGTATAGAAAGGAAGTATGGATATGATCCAATTGACCTGCGACCGGCAACAGCTGGTGGAGGCTGTTTCTAATGTGCAGAGAGCTGTTTCTTCAAAATCCTCCGTCCCTGCTTTGGAGGGGATCCTCCTGAAGGCAGAGCGGGAGGGAATGACTCTTTGCGGCTTTGACTTGGAGCTGGGAATGACCACTCGTTTGCCTGCCCGCATTGAGGAAAGCGGCTCTGTGATCCTGGGAGCCAGACTGTTTTCCGATATCATCCGCCGTCTTCCGGGAGATTTGGTAAAGCTCACGGTGGACGAAAAAAATGTGACCACTATTGAAAGCGGAGCCAGTGAATTTTCTATAGCAGGAATGGGGGCCGAGGAATATCCGGAACTTCCCTCTGTTTCCGGAGCTGGGGAATTCAGCGTGCAGAACGACCTTCTCAAGGGAATGATCCGCCAGACAATCTTCGCTGTGGCAGATTCCGACGCAAAACCGATCCATACAGGCACGCTTTTTGAACTTTCCGGAGGAAGGCTGCGCCTTGTCTCCGTGGATGGCTACCGCTTGGCTATGCGGGAGGAGATTCTTACCGGCGAGGGTGCAGAAGGAACAGACGGCCTGGATGCGCCGGCCGGTTCTTCCGAAGAAATGTCTTTTGTGGTGCCGGGAAAGACCTTAACGGAGGTTATGAAACTTCTTCCCGAAGACGACGGGACTGTGGGGATCCAGGTGGGGAGACGCCATATTCTCTTCACCATTGGCAGCTATACAGTGATTTCCCGCCTGCTGGAGGGAGAATTTTTGGATTATCGCTCTGCTATTCCCTCCGCTTGCCAGACAGAAGTGAAAGTAAATACAAGAGAGTTTATCAACAGTGTGGAGCGCGTCTCCCTTTTGATTACGGACAGGCTCAAGAGCCCTGTACGTTGCGTGTTCGGGGAGGATTCCATTCATCTTTCCTGCTCCACTGCCATCGGCCGGGCCAACGACCAGTTTTCCGCCTCCATTCAGGGAGCAGGGCTGGAGATGGGCTTCAACAACCGCTATCTTCTGGATGCTCTGCGCAACACAGAAGGGGACGAAGTGCGCATCCAGCTCAACGGACCTCTGAGCCCCATGAAGATCATGCCGCCGGAGGGGGATTCCTATCTCTTCCTGGTTCTGCCGGTACGTCTGAAGGCAAATTGAAATGGAAGTACTTTCCGGTTTGTTGGTTTCTATGCTTGGGTGTGTGCGTCTAGATGCATGTGAGTCCAGAGCCTTTTCAAAGGTGCCGGTATATCCGGCGGTGAAACCATCGGGCGATGAAGCGGAAAAGAGTAAAAATTAAGATGCTCCGGGGAGACTATCGAGGGAAAATCCGAGAGGAAGAGAGAGGAAGGAAATTTTGGGAGCTGTGGAAAAACTTATAATCGACACGGAATATATTCGCCTGCAGGACGCACTGAAGCTTTCAGGCGCAGCTGAGACCGGCGGCCAGGCCAAGGTGGCCGTGCAGAGCGGCCTTGTAAAAGTGAACGGAGAAACCTGCCTTATGCGGGGCAAAAAACTTCGCCCGGGGGACAGAGCGGAATACGCCGGCATTACGGTGGAGATCGCTGCTTCCCCCGCCAGAGGAGAAGGCTGACTATGAGGGTAGAGGCTTTGGAGCTTTCGGGGTTCCGGAACCTTTCTCCTCTCACCCTATCCCCCGCCCCTGGTGTCAATGTAATCTATGGGGAAAACGGCCAGGGGAAGACCAATCTTCTGGAGGCTTTGTGGATTTTTACAGGGGGACGTTCCTTCCGCGGGGCAAAAGATGGGGATCTCATCCGCCTTTATGGGGATAAGGCTTCCCTCTCCCTCTGTTTTTTCAGTGAAGAAAGGCAGCAGGAGCTGGAGCTACGCCTGGGAGAGGGAAAGCGGTTTGTTTCTCTCAACGGGGTGAAGAAGCGGGCTTCTTCGGAGATCGTGGGCAAATTCTGCGCTGTGATCTTTTCCCCGGAGCACCTCTCCCTTGTTAAGGAGGGGCCCTCAGGCCGCCGGCAGTTTCTGGATTCGGCCCTGTGCCAGTCCAGGCCTGTTTACGCCGGCCTTCTCACTCGCTATAACAGGACTTTGTTTCAACGCAATGCTCTTTTGAAGGATATCCCCCGGCACCCGGAGCTTTTGGATACCCTGGAGATTTGGGATATGCGCCTTTCCCAACTGGGAGAGGAGATCACCCGGGAGCGCCTCCGGTATGTGGAGGCCTTGGAGCCTGCTGCCGCCTCGGCCTATGAGGGGATCTCCGGCGGCAGGGAGGCCCTGGGGCTTTCCTACCGAAAAGGGTATGAGGGTTCTCTTTCCGAGGCCCTTCTCCGCAGCCGGAAGGAGGATGTGCGCTTCGGCCACACGGCGGCGGGCCCCCACAGAGGGGATCTTTCCATCAGCCTTGCGGGAGTTCCCGCCAGAAGCTTTGGGTCCCAAGGGCAGCAGCGGTCGGCTGTTTTGGCTCTGAAATTAGCGGAGGCGGAGCTGTTGAGGCGATTTACAGGGGAAGAGCCCGTGATTTTGCTGGATGATGTTCTCAGCGAGCTGGATTCCCACCGGCAGGATTATCTTCTCAATCATCTGGAAGGGCGCCAGGTGTTTCTCACCTGCTGTTCTCCGGAGCCTGCCCGCCGTCTGAAAGAGGGGAAGAGATTTTTCGTGGAGGCGGGAAATGTGCAGGAAACGCCTGCGCTGACGGATGAGGAAGCTGAGCGGAAAAGCCCAGAAGAGGCCGGGGATCTCTGAGGTGGAACTTTCTGATTTTCCTTACCGGCTTTATTTGCTTTCTCTCCATTTGGCTGTGCAGCCATTCAGGCGACAAATCCACATATCATACGAAAACTAAAACTACAGTAGGCTTGGGAATCTGCGGAACCATGGGCATGATTTACTTGAACCATTAGGGAACAATACGGAAGGAGGCCCGCTATGTATCTCCATCTTGGGCAGGATACCGTTGTGCGGACTAGCGATATTATCGGCATTTTTGATATGGATACTTCTACCATCTCCAAAACCACTCGGGAGTATCTTACAGCCTGCGAAAAAAATGGCCGGGTGGTGAATGTTTCTATGGAGCTTCCAAAATCCTTCGTCCTGTGTTGGGATGAAATAGAGCATAAACCTACGGTGTATATTTCGCAGATTTCCTCTTCCACCCTTTTAAAGCGCAGCGGATATGTGGATTCCCTCGCCAATATGGGGTGATATGGGAAAAGTGGAATGTGAAAATAGAAGGAATATTTTGTGTGGCTTTTGGGCAATAGGCGGCCCACACTTCTCCTGCCCGGAGGCAGGAGTTTTTATTTTCCCTGTTTTTCCCCATTTTTCGGCCTAATGAGCCTGCGGCGGCGAAGAAAAGGATTGATAGGATTTCTTTTCTTTGGCTGAAACGGGCCGAAAACTTGCGGTTTCTTCAAAAATGCGCTATAATTGTCTTAGAAGAGGTCTTCCCTCTGCCCTGTATAGGGATATATGGGGAGGGGGAGTCTTTTGTTTTTTGCCCGTTTTGCGGCCTGGTTCGGTAGGCAACCAGAAAAAATGCCTGTTGTTCTCT
Organism: uncultured Clostridia bacterium; assembly: GCA_904399395.1. Classification (GTDB taxonomy): domain Bacteria; phylum Bacillota; class Clostridia; order Oscillospirales; family Acutalibacteraceae; genus UMGS1264. Next base: position 41,708 of record CAJFPJ010000019.1, read on the forward strand.
TGAAAGAACGGGCGAGGAAGAAAAGCTGACGCGAGGTAACGGTTTATGAAAAAATTCAGGCTTCCCAGATGCCCTTATTGCGGGAAAAAGCTGAATCCCCTCTACAGCTGGTATCTGAAAAATCAGGGGGAATACCTCTGCCCTAAATGCGGAGGGATCTCCAATGTTATTTTGGATTCTGCAGTGTATATTCTCGGCAACGGGGCGGTGATCCTGGCTCTTATAGGATTTTTGGTAACACGGATCAGTGGAAATGTATTTGATCTTACGGTACTTTTATGGCTGGTTCTTCCGTTTTTTGTGTTTTCCGTCCTCTGCAGTTTCCTGGTGCGGCTGAAAAAGCCCATCCTGCGGAAAAAGCCTTTAGAGGTTCCCCGGGGACGGCATCCGGGCTCAAAAGGCCGCAGGCCAGAGGCTTCTACAGGTGCGTCCTCCGGCAGAAGTGTGGATCCCAGGCAGCTGTATAAAGAGGGGTATACAACACAGTTTACCGGCCCTATTCCGGGAGGGGATTCCCACAGGGAATACGTGAATGCTCCGGAAACAGGGGTTCGGCAGGAGACTATGCAGTTTTCTCCGCCGGAACATAGAGATCCCTGATAACGGCTGCGCAGCGGAATGATAAAAGCCCGCGTTGTGGGCTGAAAACAACCGGCGGAAAACCCGGAATATGGAAAACAAAATTGGAATGTATGACAGGATGACGCGCCGGGATGGCGCAAGAAAGCTTAAGGGAGCGTTTTAGAAACTATGGAGCTGAATGAAATCACCCGAGCACAGCAGGAATACGACGAAAGCCAGATACAGGTTCTGGAAGGGCTGGAGGCTGTCCGGAAAAGGCCGGGCATGTATATTTCCTCCACAGGACCCAGGGGCCTCCATCACCTTGTATATGAAATTGTGGATAACGCCATCGACGAGGCTTTGGCTGGCTACTGCGACCGGGTGGATGTGGAGATCCTCCCCGGAGATGTCATAGAGGTTCGGGATAACGGCCGCGGCATCCCTGTGGGCATTGAGCATAAGACGGGCCTCCCTGCTGTGACGGTGGTGTATACCGTTCTGCATGCAGGCGGCAAATTCGGTGGAGGCGGCTACAAGGTTTCCGGCGGCCTTCACGGTGTGGGCGCGTCTGTGGTAAATGCCCTTTCAGAATATCTGGAGGTGGAAGTGCAGAACGGCGGCCGGCTCTATTATCAGCGCTTTGAGCGGGGTAATGTTGTTACGGATCTGATCGACAAGGGCCCCACAGAAGGGCACGGAACCACTGTGCGCTTTAAGGCGGATCCGGAGATATTTAAAGAGAGCACTGTGTATGAATACGCTACCCTGCAGACCCGTCTGCGGGAGCAAGCCTTCCTCAACGCAGGTGTGCACATCTGCCTTACGGATCTGCGCACGGAGGACGGCCAGAGCGACAGTTTCTGCTATCATGGGGGCATTTCCTCTTTTGTAGAGTATATTAACAAAAAGAAGGCCGTTGAGGTTATCCATCCCGATATCATCCATTTTTCCGGTGTGGCGGCGGATAATAATTCCACAGCAGAAATTGCTATGCAGTATACGGATTCCTATAACGAGCTGATGCTAAGTTTTGCCAACAATATCCATACGGTGGACGGCGGCACCCATGAAGAGGGCTTTAAAAGGGCCCTCACCCGGGTCATGAACGATTACGCCCGGAAATATAATATTCTCAAGGAAAACGACAAGAACCTTTCCGGCGACGACGTGCGGGAAGGGCTGACGGTGGTCATCAGCGTCAAGGTAAAGGACGCCCAATTTGAAAGCCAGACCAAAGGGAAACTTGGCAATACGGAGATTGCATCCCTTGTGAACAGCTTGGTGGGCGAAAAGCTTTCTGTGTATCTGGAGGAAAACCCCGCTGTGGCAAGGGCTATTTTCGATAAAGCCCTGGCGGCCTCCCGGGCTAGAGAAGCGGCCAGAAAGGCCAGGGAGCTGGTTCGCCGGAAATCCGCCCTGGAAAATGCGGCCCTGCCCGGCAAGCTGGCGGATTGCCAGAGCCGCAACCCGGATGAGACGGAGATCTACATCGTGGAGGGCGATTCCGCAGGAGGCTCTGCCAAGGGCGGGCGGGATCGGAAATTCCAGGCCATCCTCCCCCTTTGGGGCAAGATGCTCAACGTGGAAAAAGCCAGGCTGGATAAGGTTTACGGCAATGAAAAGCTCATGCCGGTGGTTACGGCCCTTGGCTGCGGCATCGGCGAGGAATTTGATCTCACAAAGCTGCGGTATGGGAAGATTATCATCATGGCCGATGCCGATGTGGACGGATCCCATATCCGCACCCTGCTTTTGACCTTCTTTTATCGGTTTATGAAGCCTTTGGTGGAGGAGGGCCATGTTTTCTTGGCGCAGCCTCCCCTTTACAGGATCACCAAGGGCGGCAAGCATCATTATGCCTATTCGGATCAGGAGCGGGATAAACTGATGGATCAGTTCGGTTCCGGCTATGAGATCCAACGCTATAAAGGCCTGGGCGAAATGGATTCTGAGCAGCTTTGGGAGACGACCATGAACCCGGAAACCCGCATTATGCTGCAGGTGGAAGTGGAGGATGCCGCAGCGGCGGACGAGGCCCTGACCGTCCTCATGGGAGATAAGGTGGAACCCCGGCGGGAATTCATTGAGAAAAATGCCCGTTACGTTCAGAATTTGGATATCTGATGCCGGCAGCGAGATTATTGCTTGTTGCCAAAGGCGGCATTCACATACTTTTCAAGGAGAACAACTATGATAACGCATACCACTGAATGGAAATCAGAAGAAGATACCCCTCCCCGACCGTGGTTTCGGTTCTATGATGGAGGACACAAGGCCTCTGAGGACGATATGGAGCCTTTCTCTGCCGGTCAGCCTGAAAGCAACCGGGAATTTTCTGAGAAGGAGACTTTTGAGGAAATAGGAGCTTTGGAAGGCCGGGAGACAGAAAAGGCGGAGGCTACAGAGGAAGAGACAGAGGAAGAGCCTGTGGAATGGGACGGCAGTGAGGCTCAGTTGGTTCTTGAGGATGACGCGGCCGAATATGAATCCCCTCAGACGGGCATCCGGCTTTCCTGCGATCTTAAGGAAAAGGAAATTTTTGAGGCGTTGCGCCGGTTTCCTTTTACCAAGCGGGCCGGAAAGCGGGCTGTGATCGAGGCGGTGCTTCTGCTTCTGGCTTCTGGTTTGTTTTTTTATCAGTATTTTGGGATGAAAACGGGGCAGGCTGTGTTTTTTGCCGTGGCATGTATCATTCTGGCGGGGGTTGTGCTGTTTGTGCCCTGGCTGGGCCGAAGGCGCATGGCGGCCCGCATGGAGAAGGATCCGAGAAAATCGCATGTGGAAATGGAAATCTACCCCGATTCCATCGATGTGGGAAGCGGAGAAGGTCAGTGGGAAATTCCCCTGGATGGTTCCTGCGAAATGGAGGAGTATAAAAATATGCTTCTTCTCTTCCCAAGGGGAAGAAATGCCATGGTGATTCTGCCTCTGCGGTGCATAGAACCCTCTGTGCTGCCGGAAATTCAGGGAATGTTGTTTTCCGGCACCAGCACACGGGAAACGGAGGAAGGAAACTGAGAGCCGCCCGGGAATAAAACAGAAATAGATTATTTGTGTTTGAGCAATACAGTATGTGCAGTATGCTAAGGAGAAGTCTCCGGCAGGAAAAGGAGGAAACGGCTATGCATGGATTTTACGAGGGAGAGGCTGCTGTCACGGCGGAATTCACCTTAAGCCCTGAGGATTACGCCAAAGCAAGGCTTTTAGCAGAAAGGCAGCTCAAACCTGTTACGCGGCCTTGGGTCCGGGCGGGTATGCTCATTACCGCTTCCCTTTTGTTTTTAGCCATCCTTCCCTATTACAGCGTACGCTATGGAAGTATATGGCTCCCATTAGCTTTGTTTCTTCTGTTTCTGGCTTCCGCAGTATGGGCGGGCCTGCGCCTGCCGAAGCTGGAGGAAGCGGGTCTTGCCCGGGAGTATGCCACAGATCGGCTGCTGCTTCTGAAAGCCACTGTTTCCCTTTACCGGGATACGTTCACGGTGGTAAACAAATACCAGACTTTTGAAGAAAACTGGGTGGAGTATACCCGTTGCTTTGAAAATCGCGACTATATCGTGGCCGTGGGCGGAAAAAACTATCCCCTTCTGGTGATGAAAAAGGAGCAGATGACACAGGAACAGAGGGAAAAAGCTTCCCGCTGCGTGGAAAATTACTTTGCAGGCCGGTATAAGAAGGTCTGAGCCGGTAGGTAAGAAGCTCCCGCCGCAGGTTAGAGTAGGGTGTTCCCTTTTGATTTGCCTGCTGTTTGCTTTCTTGCCGCATCCTGCTGCAAGAATAAAGCCCAGATCTGTATATTCTGGCCCATGCTGCCGGGATAAATGGGAATTCTGCTGGGATCTGCCGTGAGGGAATAGAGGCGGCTGAAAATCTGTTAGGATAGAGAGGACGGTGAAACGGATGGCTGAAAAACAGAATGTGGAAGATCCCCAGCCCATGGAGACTGCGGGAGAGCATCTTCCAAATGGAAAGGATGAATCGGCCCCTGCCCGGCAGGAGGTAACCGTCAGCTTTCTTCTCACAAAGGAAGATTACGCCGATTACTGCGTGGCGGCGGTGAACCGGCGCATTATGCTCCGGGAAAAAATGACAATCCGGCTTTTGGGTGTCTTGGCCATCCTGTGCGGGTTTCTGTTTGCCTGGCTGTGGAAGGGAAACGGCTGGGTTTTCGGATGGACGGCTTGCTTGGAGCTGATCGGCCTAGTGATGCTGATTTGGTATGACTGGATCCTCCCCACCTATGTGCGGGCCTCTGCCTGTGGGTATATGGACCGCCATCGGGAAGAGCTCACTTCCCGCACGTTTATATTCACCCCCTCTGGTTTTTCGTATACAAACAGCGGCTGTTCTATGGAGCTCCCCTATGACATGCTATATGGAGCTCTGGAAACCAGCCGGGTGTTTATTTTCTATATGGGCGCGGAGCGTTCCGTCTATCTGCCTAAGCGGGCGGTTTCGGAAGAGGACTGCAGGGAGATCCGCGCCATGTTGGAAAAGGCCCTGCAGGAAAAATTCGATCAGGAAGGTGCCCGATAAATGGACTCTATGGACGAAAAATTTGAAAACGAACGGATCGTACAGGTGGACCTGGAAAAAGAAATGAAGAAATCCTTTCTGGATTACTCCATGTCTGTTATCGTTTCCCGGGCACTGCCGGATGTGCGCGACGGCCTGAAGCCTGTACACCGCCGTATTCTGTATACCATGTTTGAAAACAATCTGGCCCCTAATAAGGCTTACCGCAAATGCGCTGATACGGTGGGAACGGTGCTGGGCCGCTACCATCCTCACGGAGACGCCAGCGTCTACGACGCCCTGGTGCGCTTGGCGCAGGATTTTTCCATGCGTTATATGCTGGTGGACGGCCACGGAAACTTCGGCTCTGTGGACGGAGATCCCCCGGCTGCCTATCGATATACAGAAAGCCGCATGAGCCCTCTTTCGGTGGAGATGCTGCGGGATATCGAAAAGGAGACGGTGGATTTTGTCCCCAACTATGACGACCGTCTGAAAGAGCCTGCCGTTCTCCCCTGCCGGTTCCCCAACCTTCTGGTGAACGGTTCCACCGGCATTGCGGTGGGTATGGCCACCAATATTCCGCCCCACAACATGGGCGAGGTGGTGGACGCCATGTGCTGTCTGATCGACAACCCCGAGGCTTCCCTTGAAGAACTCATGGAGCACATCAAAGGGCCCGATTTTCCCACCGGCGGCATCATTATGGGCCGGGCGGGAATCCGGGCAGCTTATGCCACCGGCCGGGGACGCATCACTGTGCGGGCCCGGGCTGAGATCGAAGAGGAAAAGAATGGGCGCTACAATATCGTTGTGTCTGAAATCCCCTATCAGGTAAACAAGGCGCGCCTCATCGAAAATATCGCCGACCTGGTGAAGGATAAGCGGATCGAAGGAATTTCCAATGTGGACGACCATTCTGACCGGGAGGGCATGCACATTGTCATCACGGTAAAGCGGGATGCTTCCCCCCAGGTGGTTTTGAATCAGCTCTATTCCTATACCCAGATGCAGACCACTTTTGGCGTGATCATGCTGGCCATCGTCAATGGGGAGCCCAAGACCCTGACGTTGCGGGAGATGCTGCAGCTGTATATCGACCATCAGGAGAGCGTTGTCACCAGAAGGACGCAGTACGACCTGCGCAAAGCCCAGGAGCGGGCCCATATTCTGGAAGCTCTGAAGGTGGCTGTGGACAATATCGATGAGATCATCTCCATTATCCGCAGCAGCCGTGATAGGGCCGCCGCCCGTGCCCGGATGACGGAGCGCTTCGGGCTGGACGATGTGCAGACACAGGCTATCGTGCAGATGCCTTTGGGCAACCTCACGGGTCTGGAACGTCAAAAGCTGGAAGAAGAGCTCCGTGCCATTGAGGCTAAGGTGGCCGATCTGAAGGATATCCTGGCCAACCGGGACCGCCTCATGGGCATCATCAAGGATGAAGCCATGGAGGTGCGCAATAAATACGCAGACGAGCGCCGCACGGAGATCGCCACCGTCAGCGGCGAGGTGGATATAGAGGACCTGATCCCCAGGGAGGAATGCGTCCTCACTATGACCAGCTTTGGTTATGTGAAGCGCCAGCCTACGGATACCTATCGGCTCCAGCGCCGGGGCGGCAGGGGTGTTTCGGGCATGAGCCGCCGGGAGGAAGACGTCGCCGAGGAGATGTTTGTGATCAACAGCCACGACTACGTGATGTTCTTCACCAATCTTGGGCGGGTCTATAGGCTCAAGTGCTATGAGATCCCGGAGGGTTCCCGCACCAGCAAGGGCATGAATATTGTGAACTTGCTGCCCCTTTCGGGAGATGAGAAAGTCACCTCCATGATCCGGGTGCCGGAGTTTGACGAAGAAAGTTACCTTGTGATGGTCACCCGGAAGGGCACTATCAAAAGGACAGAGCTTTCTGCCTTTGATACCGCAAGAAAAGGCGGCCTCATCGCTTTGACCCTGGAAGATGGCGACGAACTGGCCTGGGTGCGGGTGACAAATGGCAGCGATGAGCTTCTGGTGGCCACGCGCCATGGTATGGCCATTCGCTTCAGCGAAACAGATGTGCGCCCCATGGGCCGCACCGCCAGAGGTGTGCGGGCTATTCAGCTGAGAGAAGGCGACGAGGTCGTGGGCATGAGTATCGTGCGCGACGGAGGTTTGGTGCTCACTGTCTCTGAAACGGGATACGGGCGCCTTTCTTCCCCGGAGGATTACCGGCTTCAGTCCAGAGGAGGAAAGGGCATTATCAACTACCATACCGGCCGGTATGGGAACGTGGCCGCCATCAAGGTGGTGGATCCGGAGGACGATATTATTCTCATTTCTTCCGACGGCGTTATTATCCGCATACAGGCCGATTCCGTCCGTCTCTGCGCACGGCCCAGTAAGGGTGTGCGTGTTATGCGCCTGCAGGAGGGCAGCCGTGTGGTCACTTTAGCCAGGACGGCCCATGAGGAAGAGGAAGAGACGGATTCCTTACCGGAGGACGATGGGAGTGCCGGAGAGAATGTGGAGCCTGGGGAAACGCAGGTTTTCGGCGGCGCAGAAGAAGGAGAAAATGCCCATGAAGATGGTGAGGACGCACAAACTACAGAGAATACAGAAGACTGAAGATCCTTTTTCCCGTGAAGCTTGCAGAAGCGGGCGGCACGGCGCAGAAATAGTCGCCCCGGTGACAGGCCATATGCATAAGCGCATGCATATGGCCACAGCGGGTGTGCCGCTTTTTCTGGCTGCTCTTATGCTTTGTTTCTCCCTATGGGGCTGCGCAGGCGGGAATGGTAGTACTTCCTCTGGAGAGGGAATGCTGTCCTCCCAGTCTTCCCAGGAAACGCAGGCTTCTGAGGCCTTTGAAGATTCCTCTTTGGTTTCGTCGGAGGCGGCACCCTCTTCTTCCCTTCCAGAGTCGGAAAGCGGGATTTCCCCAGAATCTGGGTCCTCGGAGTTTTCCGGAGAAGGCGGGGATTCCTCCGGGAACGGAAACGCCCAGAGTTCCGGCAGCCCGGTTAGCGATTCTAATGCTTTTGAAGAGAAATTTGCCCAAAATCCCTTGGACGCCGCTTATAGAGAGGCTTCTATGGCAGCTGTTTCCAACAAAGAGATGGCAGAACTGGCGGAAACTTATGCCGGGTATTGGGAAGAAGAGGTAAACGACGGCTTTGAAAGGCTATTGGCCCTATCGGGTAACAATGGGGAAATAGAAAGTAGCCAGGATCAATGGCTCAGCGGACGCGACCAGGCTATGCGGGATATAGCCGAAGAGGCTGCTGCCGCCGGTGGAAGTATGGCGGCTGTGGAAGAAGCCACCCTGCGGATGGAATACTATCGCACCAGGGCTAAGGAAATCTATGGGCAGCTGTATGGTTATGACCCGAATTTTCAGTTCCGATTTTCACAGACTGCGGCAGGTTAAAATAGGCTGAAAGCATCCTGGATATGCAAGGGAGGCTAAGGCGCTGGATACAGAAGACGAGGTGGGAAGTTTTATGAGCTCTGCAGAAATGGAAGGATTGGGTATGCAGGAAAAAGAAACCTGTATTGACAATTCAAACGATGCTACTACGGAAAATCCAACTGAGGCGGCAAAAGAAAACGCCGTGCGTGAGCCAAGGCGGCTGACGGAAACACGGCTTTCGGGTAGAACCCTTTATGAAGGGCGAATCGTCCGCCTGGAAAAGGATAAGGTGCTTCTGGAAAATGGAGAGGAATCTTACCGGGAGGTGGTGCGCCACCCGGGCGGTGTTTCTGTGGCAGCCCTTACAGAGAAAAACGAGGTGCTCATGGTGCGCCAATTCCGGTATCCCTATGGGAAAGTATTGCTGGAATGCCCTGCGGGAAAGCTGGAACCGGGAGAGGATCCCTTCGAAGCCATGAAACGGGAGCAGCGGGAAGAAACGGGCACTGCGGGGGAAAGCTATATCTCCCTTGGGGAAATGTATCCCACACCGGGGTATTGCAGCGAGGTCATCCGCATGTATGCCTGCCGGATTTCCGGCTGGGGGGAAACAGATCTGGATGCGGATGAATTTCTGGAGGTGGAGAAAATTCCTTTGGAAGAGGCAGTCTCCATGGTTATGAGCGGCCGGATCCGGGATGGAAAAACCCAGGTTATGATTTTAAAGCTTTCTCGTCTTCTGGAGGAAGGAAAGTTTTAAAATTTCGGATAGGCCCGCAAATTTCTACAGAGCTACGATAACGAAACAGGAGATAGTATAGATACTAGAGATATAGGATCAGGATACAGGGAAGGAAGCTATCGTTCCTTCCCTGTTTTTTTATTCTGAAATTTTCTGAATATTGTGAGTTTTTTTTACAGGAATCTAATGCGTGTTTCGGGTGAATATGTCCGTTTTCGGGAATACGGCCCGAAAAACACCCTGTTTCCACTTTTCCACAAAATTTCAACATATTGATTATCTTCCCCTTTCTCATTGACACCCATCACTATATGTTGTATAATCTAAAACGCACCTAAAAACGGAATTAAATCTGGGGCTTGCCCTTTTTAGATTCTCTGCACTTGTGTGCGGCTTGTGGATGGAATGTGAAGAATTCCAGTATGCCAAAATCCGGAAAAGGGGCCTGGATCCAAGGGATGCAGGCAGAATGGGCGGCTGCGGCGGATATACTGTATAGAAAGCTGGGGGAGGATTCGGGATGATTATAAACGTGAAAACAGCGGAAAAGATCCGCAAGCGCAACGGGAATGTGGTTCCCTTCGATCGCTCTAAAATACGTGTGGCCATCGAAAAAGCCAACCGAACGGTGGAAGATGAAAATATGACCCCTGTGACGCTGGAATACCTTACGGAAAAGGTATGCACCTGCGCCCAGCTGACAGAGCAGGAAATTCCCACGGTGGAAGAAGTGCAAGATCGTGTGGAAGAGCAGTTAATCGCCCTGGGATTTGCCAAGACCGCCAAGGCCTATATCCTTTACCGGGCGGAGCATGCCAAGATCCGCCAGGCGGAAAGCGATTTGATGGATATCTATAAGGAGCTCACTTTTCAGGACGCCAAGGACGCAGATATCAAGCGGGAAAATGCCAATATTGATGCGGATACCGCTATGGGCACCATGTTAAAATACGGTTCTGAAGGAAGCAAGTATTTTACCAACAATTATGTTCTGCCAAAAGATATCGCAATGGCTCATATGAACGGGGATATCCATATCCACGATCAGGATTTTTATATGCTCACGGAAACCTGCTGCCAGATCGACCTGATCCGCCTGTTCAGCGGCGGATTCTGCACGGGCCACGGCTTTTTGCGGGAGCCTAACGATATCCGTAGCTATGCGGCTTTGGCCTGCATCGCCATCCAGGCCAACCAAAATGAAATGCACGGCGGCCAGAGCGTGCCGAATTTTGATTACAGCATGGCCCCTGGAGTGAAGAAGACTTTCCGCAAAGCCTATTTTAAGGCTTTGGCCCAATATATGCAGGTGGCTCACGGGGTGGACAAGGATACCGCCAGGGCCTTATCGCAGGAAGCCAGAGAATCGCTCACTGGGGAGGAAGTTTCCATGGGCAACGGAGAGGCCTATGGGTCTCTTATCATTCCCTGGCTTGCTTCTCACGAAAAGGCGGAACTTTCTGAGGAGGAAGCCCGCAAAGCCCACGAATATGCCATGCAGACAGCTTGGGATAATACCGACAATGCCACCTTCCAGGCCATGGAGGCTTTGGTGCATAACCTGAATACCATGAATTCCAGGGCCGGCGCTCAGGTGCCCTTCTCCTCCATCAATTATGGCACGGATACTTCACCGGAAGCCCGGATGGTTATCCGCAATTTGCTTCAGGCCACCGATAACGGCCTTGGAGACGGAGAAACCCCCATCTTCCCTGTTCAGATTTTCAAGGTGAAGGAAGGCATCAATTATAATCCCGGGGATCCCAACTATGACCTTTTCAAGATGGCCATAAAGACCTCTGCAAAGAGGCTCTTCCCCAATTTCAGCTTTATCGACGCGCCCTTTAACCTGCAGTATTACAAGCCCGGCGATTACAATTCAGAGATTGCTTATATGGGCTGCCGCACAAGGGTTATGGGGAACGTCCACGACCGCAGCCGGGAAGTTACCTGCGGCCGGGGCAACCTGAGCTTCACCTCTATCAACCTGCCCCGGATCGCCCTGGAAGCCAAGGGGGATCTTAAACGGTTTTACGCTATTTTGGATGAGCGTATCGATCTGGTGATCCGCCAGCTCTTACACCGCTTTAAGATTCAGTGCAGCAAGAAAGTATATAATTACCCCTTCCTGATGGGCCAGGGTGTGTGGATCGATTCCGAAAAACTCGGCCCTACGGATAGCGTAGAAGAAGTTTTGAAACACGGCACTCTCAGCGTGGGCTTTATCGGCCTTGCGGAGACCTTGAAGGCCCTTACGGGAAAACACCACGGCGAAAGCGCCGAAAGCCAGCGGCTGGGTCTCGAGATCATCGGTTATATGCGCCGCCGCATGGACGAGGAAAGCGAAAAGACAGGCCTGAATTTCACACTGCTGGCCACCCCGGCAGAAGGGCTTTCCGGCCGCTTTATCCGGATCGATAAGAAAAAGTTCGGTGAGATCCCCGGCATAACGGATAGAGAGTATTACACCAATTCCTTCCATATTCCTGTATATTTCCCCATCGGGGCCTATGAGAAAATCCATTTGGAAGCCCCCTATCACGCCCTTACAAACGCGGGTCATATCAGCTATGTGGAGCTGGACGGAGATACCTGCAAGAATCTGGAGGCCTTCGAGAGTGTTATCCGCTGTATGAAGGAAGAAGGCGTCGGTTACGGAAGCGTTAACCATCCTGTGGATAGGGATCCCATCTGCGGCTATACGGGCGTTATCGACGAGGTATGCCCTCGCTGCGGCCGCCGGGAGGGCGAGGCTGTGAGCATTGAAAAACTTATGGAGCTTCGGAAGAAATATCCCAATATGCCCAGGATCAATTACGACTGTTGCCGGTGATGGGAATCCATTCCTATGGGGAATGCTCTTGGGTAAATATGAAAAGATATAGATGAAGACCATTGTATGCACATCTACAGTAAGCAATACGAAAAATCATAAAACTCGTTGTGTATTTGAAGGAGGAACCAGGTATGAGCCAGAAAACAATCAGCTGCGACAAAAATGGCATGGTGGGGGCAAACGTCTCCTTTGAGCGGATTCGCCGCATTACAGGCTACCTTGTGGGGACTATTGACCGCTTTAACAATGCGAAGCGCGCCGAAGAAAGAGATCGGGTAAAGCACAGCCTGTAAGGGTATATAGGCTTTGGCCAAAGCTTTATGCTTAAAAAGGCAAGATGAAAACGTATGCACATGCGCCGAAGAAGGCTATTTAACGCACATAGCGCATATACAGAGCTTTTCGCAGGGGATGACTAAGTAAAAGCCTCCCCTGCGTTTTTCCTACATAAAACGCTACAAAGAAGGAAGCATAAGAAGCATGTTCATGCTTGCTTATTTTAAGGAAACATGTATAGGGGGTGAGTCTATGCGAAAAAAGATTCGGGTGGCGGGCGTTGTGAATGATTCCATTGTAGACGGCCCCGGTTTCCGTTTTTCGGTTTTTGTTCAGGGGTGCCCCCATGGATGCCCCGGGTGCCACAATCCCCAAACCCATCCCTTTGAAGGCGGGGTTATGATGGAGCCGGAGGAAATTCTGGAGCGCATGAAAAAAAATCCTCTTTTAAAGGGCATCACCCTCAGCGGAGGGGAACCTTTCTGCCAGGCGGAAGCTTTGGCCTATCTGGCCCGGCAGGTACATGCCGCCGGGTGGGATGTGGTCTGTTACACAGGCTACACATTGGAAACCCTTCTTGCTATGGAGGATCCCCATATCCGGGAGCTTTTGGAGGAAGTGGATCTGCTGATCGACGGGCCTTTTATCTTGGAAAAACGGGATTTGACACTTTTGTTCCGAGGCAGCTCCAACCAGAGGCTAATCCTTGTGAAGCCCACCCTCCAAACAGGCAGCATCACTCTTATGGAGGAAGATGTATAGGCTGCAAGAGGCTGCAAGGCGAACAGACGTAAAGAGATCCAAAGCTAAAGCCAGATGCACAGCGCCTGCATAGATACAAAGCTCAAACCTGTATAGTGTGGCAGTGGGCCGTGCATAAAGAAGATTTTAGATGAAAGCGCCTTCCGGCGAAAAAGTTCCGGAGGCGCTTTTTCGCGCCCTTTTGCTCTTTTCTCCTTCTTTCTTTGCCGCCCATCCTGTGTTTTTCATCTGTTTTTCTTTTATGTCTGGTTTCTCCTTTTCTCTTTTTACCTCTTCTTTCCGAGAAAATTTCCGTAACGGCGCAAAATGTAAACAATATAATAAAATTTACTATTCTTTTTATTCGGTATACAAAGAAGGAACTTTTGCCGGGAAAGGGCACGGGCGACGGCAGGAAACTACATGTTTGAAAGTGTGGATATGTGGCTGTATATCTGGAAAATCAGGCATGATACCGGGAAAAAAGCCGGCAGTATTTCCTTTGTTTTTCGTATACTTGGCAGGAAGATTCTGATACTTTTCTTATGAGATACTTGTATTTACTTTTTAATTTCCCTGTGCTATTCTTAAAAAAAGACAGAATATATACTAAATATGTATATAAAATTTTATAAGCTTCATTGCATGGGATAAAAACGGACCGAAAGGCAGACTTCGGAGAGAATCCTTCCCACTTCCCTATCCGGCCCGGTTGTTCCAGTCCTGTGAATATGAAGATGAAAGAGAGGAAACAACCTATGGCAGATCGGATCGCAAGGCTGCAGCTTAAGGCGGCCCAGTGCCGGCGGAACGTGGTGCGCATGGTGGAGGCCAGCCATCACGGCCATCTGGGAGGGGCCATGTCCTGCCTGGATATTGTGACAGCTTTGTATTTTGACAAAATGAATATAGACCCAGACGATATGCAAAAACCCGAGAGGGACAGGTTTATCCTTTCGGCGGGCCACAAATGCATGGCCCAGTATGCAGTTATGGCTGAGAGAGGGATTTTTGACAAAGCTGTTCTGGATACATATGGCGGGTTTAAGACGAAACTTCCCGGCCACCCGGATATGCACAAACTTCCCGGCGTGGAGGCCAACACGGGGGCTTTGGGCCATGGCCTTTCTATTGGGGTGGGTATGGCTCTGGGCCTTAAGGCGGACGGGAAACCTTCAAATGTGTATGTGGTGATGGGTGACGGCGAGCTGGCGGAGGGTTCCAACTGGGAGGCAGCGGCCGCAGCAGCTCAGTTCGGTCTTTCCAACCTGGCCCTTTTTGTGGATTACAACGGACTGCAGATTTCCGGCCCTGTGGAAGATGTGATGAATTTCATGCCTGTCACAGAAAAGTTCCGCTCTTTTGGCTGGAGCGTTAGAGAGATCAACGGCAACGATATGAGTGAAATCGTAAAAGCTTTGGATGCCCTTCCCTTTGAAGAAGGAAAACCCTCCATGATTCTGGCCCATACAGTGAAGGGGAAGGGTGTTTCCTTTGCGGAGGGGAAGGCTTCCTATCATTACTGGACGCCTTCTGAAGAGGAACTGGAAACCGCCATCCGAGAGACAGAGGCGGAGATCCGGCGGCTGGAAGCCGTCTGCGGGGAGGTGCGGGTATAATGAGTGTGCATATGGCGAAAACCAAAACCATCGGTGAATGGAAGGATCCCAGAAAGGAATTTGGAAAGGCCGTTTCGGAAATCGCAGAAGAAAACGGAGATATTGTGGTGATCTCCACAGACAGTGGTTTTTCCTCCGGATTTAAGGATTTTGCGGCCCGCCACCCGGAACGGTATGTGGAGTGCGGCATTATGGAGCAGGGCGCCACGGGCATTGCAGCAGGCCTCGCCTGCGTGGGGAAGATTCCTGTATTCTGCGCTATCGCGCCCTTTGTCACCTGCCGGAATTTTGAGATGTTCCGGAATGATCTGGGTTATATGCGGCAGAATGTAAAGATCGTGGGACGGAACGGAGGTTTTACCTATTCCGACCTGGGGGCCACTCACCATTCCCTGGAAGATTTCGCTATCACCCGGATGATCCCCGGGGTAACGGTTCTTTGCCCCCAGGATCCCACGGAAATCCGGCAAGCGTGCAAAGCTATGCTGGAGCTGGAAGGCCCCGTGTATATGCGCATCGGGAACCCGAAGATCCCTGTGCTTTTCCCGGAGGAAAGTCCCTTTGCCATTGGGAAGGGGCGGCTGCTCCGGCAGGAGGGCGGCAAGGACAGCGCGACCATTGTCTCCACCGGAACGGTCACGGCGGAGGTTCTGAAGGCGGCGGAGCTTCTGGAGAAGAAGGGTATTTTCGCCCGCGTTATCGGCCTGGGGACGGTATGGCCCTTGGATGAAGAGCTAATCCTTACGGCTGCCGCAGAGACGGGAAGAATCGTCACCGTGGAGGAGCACTATGTGCGTGGGGGCTTGGGCTCCCTTGTGGCAGAGCTTCTCAGCGAAAAGCTGCCTGTGCGGGTAAAGCGCATAGGCGTGCCTTTGGAATATGCCACCTCCGGACCTTATGAGGATTTGCTCCGGTATTATGGGCTGGACGCTGAAGGCATTGCCGGGGCCGTGGAAAAATTCTGCGGGGAATAATATTCTTCCCCGCCCACATGGAAAATTTTTCAGAGCGTCAGCGGTTGCGCTGCTTACCCTGGCTTTATTTCTCCCCACCGCCCCTTCCCTCTTTTGCAGACGGGAATGGGGCGGTTTTTCCTGCTTGTATACATTGCTTTCACAGGAAAAATTCGGTCTGGAAAAGGCAAAAATGGACAGTATTCGCCATAATAGCAGTTTGTTTTTCGGCAGTAAGCAGAATTTGTATGGAAACGTTGTATCCGCCTGGAAAGATGGTGTAAAATATAAAACAGAAGAGTTGTCTCCCAATTTGGATTCCGATGGTTTTTGCGAATAAAATGGGAGCGGCGAATGTGAAGTTACATGAGGCTAACTAAATTGCGGACGTATGGGCAAGGTATGTGCTGGATGCAGGCGTAAACGTCCACGAAAACATGCGAAATGCAACAAATCGGAAACGAGAAGCAGAGAAACAGCTGCGGGAACCGGCACAGGATACAGCAGGGAGATGGGCAAAAAGGGGCCGGCTTGCAGCGGGAAAAAAGAAAGAGAGGAAAATTAACGGATGGATGCAAAAACGATCTTTCACTCAGGTTCCCATATAGCGCCCCTGGGGCTGATTGTTCCTGAAGGAGCCAGGGAGCTGGGAGAAAAAATCAACAACCATCTTGTTTCCTGGGCGAAAAACGGGCCTGAGGAAAAGGAGACCTTCATCATCGAAAGCGAGTGCCCCAGGTTCTCTTCCGGAGACGGAAAGGGAATGATTAAGGAAACTGTGCGCGGAAAGGATCTCTATTTTGTGGTGGATATCGGCAATTATAGTTGCCAGTATACCCTGTTTGACCGGAAGAATTCCATGAGCCCGGACGATCATTTCATGGATCTGAAGCGTCTGATCCAGGCTACCAGCGGAAAGGCCCACCGGATTAGTGTCATTATGCCTCTTCTTTACGGCGGCAGGCAGCACCGCCGCAGTTACCGGGAAAGCCTGGATTGCGCCGTGGCTCTCCAGGAGCTGCAGGCTATGGGTGTTTCCAATATCATCACCTTTGATGCCCATGACGCCCGGGTGCAGAATGCGGCGCCTTTGATGGGCTTTGACAACGTGATGCCCACCTATCAGGTGCTGAAAGCCCTTCTACACGATTTCCCCGATATGCTTTTTGACCGTTCCCATTTTATGGTGGTGAGCCCCGATGAGGGAGCCATGAACCGGAACATGTATTATGCCTCTGTGTTGGGTGTGGATTTGGGCATGTTCTATAAGAGAAGGGATTATTCCCGGATCGTGAACGGCCGCAACCCCATTGTTGCTCATGAATACCTGGGTGATTCTGTGGAAGGAAAGGATATCTTCATTGCGGATGATATCATTTCTTCTGGTGAATCCATGCTGGATATTGCCTATGAACTGAAAAAGAGAAAGGCAAACCGCATATTTGCCTATTCCACCTATGCTATCTTCACAAACGGCCTCAAAGCCTTTGATAAAGCCTTTGAGGAAGGCGTGATCTCTGGTGTTTTGGGTTCTAATCTTACATACAGAACTCCGGCCCTTCGATCCCGCCCCTGGTTCCATGAGGTGGATTGCAGCAAGTATATTGCGTATTTCATTGCCGCGTTGAACTACGATCTTTCCGTAAGCGCTATCATTGATCCCAGCGCTAAGGTGCATCAGCTTCTAAAGGATCATGGATTCTGCCCCCCGGATGTAAAATAAGCGGGAAAACGAGTTTTCCCCTCCCTGAAAAAGAAAAAGGATGTGTTCTCAGTTCTCAGAACGCATCCTTTTTTGTTTACCTATTAAAAGCGCATCCTATTTCTGGTTTTCTGCTTTTTCGCACAATGCAGAGAAATCAGCGGAAGGAGAGTGCATTTTCTGAGGGGATCCGCTGCCGGGTGGAGTGCCCTCCAGAAGCTGTTCATATGGGACAGCAAGGATCTGTTTTAGAAAATACAACTCATCCGGATATAGATGGCGCTGGCCCACCTCAATTTTTGCCAGAGCACTTCGTGTAATGTCGCATCCGAGAATCTGCAGCTTGGCGGAAAGCTGTTCTTGAGTTAACCGTCGTTCCTCCCGAAGTTTTCGGATATTGCCGCCTACGAATTTTTCATATTCCGCGTTCATCCCATCACTGCCTTTACTTATGAGATCAAAGGTGGTAAGACAGTATTGACCCTAGCATGGAAATGTGGTATGATTGCACCTATATAGGTGCAATAAAAGAAGTTTGTTCCCTATAAAACGAGAAGGTTCTCTGCTGGAGGTTTCGGATATCGCTTTTCCTCTCGCTATTCAGGTTCCTTCATAGTATTATTTCCGCTTGGATTTGGAACCATACAGGATATAGGTGAACAGATAAAAGACGGATAGAAAAATACACGCAGTTTTATAGTTGCATGCCAAGTTTTTGCCTGAATTTCTGGAAAAAACAGAGGAAATCCTGGTTTGAGGGCAGTGCTTCTTGTTATTCTCTGAAAACTATGTTATTATAATTGCGAATATACATTGTTAAGCAAACCGGCGTTGTTTTTTGAGCAAAATATGATTTTTTGCGAATGTGAAATGTGACCGGCAGCAAAACCGGAGGATTTTCTTTGCCATCGCCGCTTTGCGCAGCTCCCACAGCTGGCTTTATAAGGCGCGTGCAGCGCGCGGAACGGGGCTGGCTCAGGAACTGCAGAGCCCTTTATAGAAGGGTTTTCTTCGGGGAATGAAGCCCCCGGGAATATGGAGATGCACAAAGGGTGAGGAGGAGTTTCCGTGAGCGTGGAAATTTTAAGACCCACAATTGAGATCCAAATGTTGGGAGAATTTGCGATTACAATCAACGGAAATACCATTACCAATTTGAAGGGGCGCACAAAGCGTGTCTGGATGCTGATCGAATATCTCATAGCGAACCGGCATTCGGATATTTCCATAGAAAAGCTCATCGATGTGCTGTGGGGCGAGGATGAGTGTGGGGATCCGGTAAACGCTCTGAAGAATCTGGTTTATCGGGCCAGGACTCTGCTCAAAGATCTCTGTGGAGATTCTTCCCCTGAATTCATCCGGTTTATGCGGGGAACCTACAGCTGGAATAACTCCTACCCCTGCACTGTGGATACAGAGCAGATGGAGGAGCTTTATAACAAAGTCTCGCAGGATGAGCTGGAGCCGGAAGAACAGATCCGCATCTATAAGGAAATTTTGGCTCTGTATAAGGGGGAATTCCTCCCAAAATCCACCTACAGCAGTTGGGTGGTCTCCATGGGCGTGCGGTATACCACCATGTTTACCGATTCCGTCTTGCGAGTGAGCGACCTTTTGTTGGATAGGAACCGCTATGAGGAAGCGGTAGCTATTTTGGAAAACGCCCTGAAATTTATTCCTCTGGAGGAGGCTGTCCATAAGGCTTTGCTGTATGCCTATGCCAGCATGGGCCATCGGAACAAAGCTCTGGAGCATTACAACTATGTGACCAATCTCTTCTATAGGGAGATGGGGGTGGATATCTCCACCAGCATGGAAAATCTCTATCAGACGTTGATTACCAATGTTAACAGCGTAGAGATGGATCTGAATGTAATTAAATCCGACCTGAAGGAAGCCGTAAAAGCAAAGGGCGCCTTCTGGTGCGATTATAATATTTTCAAAAATATTTACCGGATTCATGCCCGCTCTATTCAGCGGACGGGACAGAGTATTTTCCTCGTCCTCCTTACGGTGACGGATAATGAGGGCAATATCCTTTCAAACGACACCGGCAAGGTGCCGGTGGAACGGCTGAAGAATGCTATTCTCACCAGCCTGCGCCAAGGGGATACGGTGGCGGCCTACAGCACTTCTCAGTTTATCATCATGTTGCCCCTTATTACCTATGAAAACGCAGAGATGGTGGTGGATCGTATTCTGCAGAAATTCCGCTTCGATTACCGCCGTGGAAATGTGCGCATTTCCACGCGCATCAGTCCTTTGGATGCAGCGGAATTAGGGTAGACAGTATATTTAGGGTTCTGATCCTGAGATAGCAGCCCACAAAAGAAAAAATGAACAAAAACGAACATGACCCAGCAGGGGAGCGCAAGAAAAGGCTCCCCTGCTTTTTTTGTGTACGTTTTAGGGGAAGCTTCGCCGGTAGTAGAGAAGTAGAGAAAGCGTATGAAGTCTGGAAACAGAATATATATGTGTCAAAAAGTAAGAAGAAAAGATTTTCCAAAATTCTTTCCA
>CAJFPJ010000020.1 GCA_904399395.1 uncultured Clostridia bacterium
GAGAGGATGCGACTCGAACGCACAATGCCTTGCGGCACACCACATTTCCAATGTGGCTCCTTACCATTAGAATACCTCTCCATGGCAAATTCACAGCACACATGCTGCCTGACAAGATAGTATTATACTCAAGGCCAACGAAAAAATCAAGTGTTTTTTTTAAATATCTGCTTGTTTTTTTAATTTATATGAAATTCGGTGTGGTTATGTAAATTTTTTGAAAAATACTGGTTAAATGCACCAACATATTTCTCTAATAAACTGAAAACAAGTTGTATGAACCTACAAATACTGGTATAATAAATATAAAATCACGGCAATAAGCTGGTAAAAGTGGAAAAGCCAAATGTGCAGAAAAGTCCTAATTCTACCGTTTGCTGGTGCTTGAGGTGTATTTCCAAAGCATATACGGCTTCCTTATTTAGAAATCAAAATCGGGCTGCTTTGGGAAGACTCTTCTGCTTCTCTAATAACAGGGCAGCGAGGCTTTCTTCGAAGACAGTTGATTTTCCGCAGAAAGTATAGAAACCCTACAAACATAACAGGTGGTGTAAGGCGCAATATGAATAAGAAAAAGGGCGGAAAAACCGCCGCCGTCATCGATATCGGCTCCAATATGCTCCGTATGCAAATATCCCAGCTGCGGAAAGGCGCTGTTTTTCCTGTGGATCGGCTTGAATATCCAGTAACCCTCGGGCATGAAGTCTTTACCTCCGGGAAAATCAGTTTTGAGAGTCTACGGGAGTTAACTGGCATACTGCGGGGCTTTTCCAATGTGATGGCTGAATACGGAGTAGAGGATTACCGAGTGGTGGCCACAACGGCTCTGCGGGAGGCCCACAATAAAACATTTATAGCGGACCAACTGAAAATCCAGAATAATATGAACGTCTCTATTTTAGAGGATAACCAGGAAAAATCCCTGATTTTTTCCAGTATTTTCGATTCCCTGCAGGATGTGGAAACCATCCGGAACGGTACATCATTAGTAACGCATATAGGGACCGGTACGATCGGCTTTTCTGTCTATTCCAATGGTACAGTTGCCTTTTCACAAAATATTCCGCTGGGAGCCTTAAAACTCCACGATAAGTTGGGACCCCTGCAGAACGAGACAGACGACTTTTATACCGTCATTTCCGAATATGTCAATCTGATAATCCAGCACATTGCTATCACGCTGCCGGAGATGGACCCTCCTATCTCAAATCTTGTCATCACCGGCAGTGCCACACGCACCATTGCATCTCTCTGCGGCGTTCCGGAAACAGATGGTAATTTCATTCTTACAGCTAAACAGATCAAAAAAGTGTTCAAGGAGATGCGTTCTCTGACGACAGAAAAGCTCAGCTTGAAATACGGCATCACAGAAGAGGCCGCCGAGCTTCTGTATTCTTCTCTGGCCATTTATGTCCAGCTTATCGAATTCACAAAAGCTGCCACGGTCATCGCGCCAAGAACCGATCTTTGCTCCACTCTTGTGCGATTCCTACTGCAGCCCAAAAGTGCTGCGGCTTTTCGGGAACAGGTGCGCGCCAACGCTATATCCTGCGCTAGAGAAACAGCGGAAAATTACGGCTGCAACCGCAGCCACGCAGAGCAGGTCCGCCTATTCGGCTGCCAGATTTTCGACAAGATGAAAAAGGCTCACGGTCTGGATCAGCACAGCAAGCTCCTTCTGGAGGTAGCCTCTATTCTTCATGACAGCGGCTATTACGTAAATTCCAAGCAGCATCTTTCCAGCACATTTGATTTGATTAAAAATATGGATGTATACGGCCTTACAGACGAAGAGACTCTTTATATCGCCTACGTAGCTCGGTATACCGGTTACGAAAGCGATTCTATGGATGAGGGGGACGACCTATATCTGCTCAGCGATGAAAAACAACTGTTGGTTTCAAAACTCACGGCCATTTTCCGTCTGGCAGATTCCCTGGATAAATCCCAGAAACAGAAATTTTCTTCTATCAAGGTAAAGCTTGAGCATGACCGGCTCTTGATCACTGCGGAAACCGATGTGAATCCCTACTTGGAAAAATGGGCCTTCGGGCAGTGCGCCGTCTTCTTTAAAGAAGTCTTCGGCATCACGCCAGAGCTCATCGTCAAATCGGCCGCTGTGCGCGCAATCTGAAGAAAGGGCGGAACACATCTATGAATCTGAAAAATAAAATCCCCTATATCAATCGGGAACTAAGCTGGCTGGATTTTAACGCTCGGGTATTGGAGGAAGCCTTCAAAAAGGAAAACCCCATTATGGAGCGGATTCGCTTTTTGGCAATCACTGCCTCCAACCTGGATGAATTCTTCATGGTCCGAGTAGCAGGTGTCATGGAACAGGTGCACTCCAAATACAACACAGCGGACGCCTCCGGGCTGACACCCTCCGCTCTGCTTCCCCTGCTCACGGATAAAATCCGCAGCTTTATGGAACGCCAGTATTCCTGCCTGCACCGTTCCATCCTCCCCGCTCTGAAGAGGCATGGTATCCTCTTTCTGGAGCCAGATGACATGAACGAGACGCAGCTGCAGTTTATTAATGACTATTTCCGAAAAGTGCTTTTTCCTGTGCTGACGCCTCTGGCGGTGGATAGAAGCCGCCCCTTCCCCATGCTGGCAAACAAGAGCCTGAACTTAGGAGTCCGCCTTGAAGATAAAGATGGAGAGCCTTGTTTTGCAGTAGTGCAGGTTCCCGGCATTCTTTCCCGTTTTCTGGAGCTTCCCCAAAATGGCCGGGGGGAACGCTGCTTTGTTCTTTTGGAGGATGTGATCGCTTATAAGCTTCCTGAGCTCTTTGAGCTCCTTTCGATTAAAGCTGTCTGTTCCTTCCGAATCACGCGGAACTCGGATCTTTCCATCGACGAAGAAGCAGAGGATCTGATGAGTGAAATCCAGAAATCCATCAAAAAGAGAAAACGGGGCCGCCCCGTCCGTCTGGAGCTCTCTCAAAAATGTGATGGAGATCTTCGGGATTTCCTCACGGAAATGCTGGATATGGAGACGTCTGAATTATACGAGCTACCCGGTGCGTTGGATCTGACCTTCTTCTCTAAATTTGCAAATATTCCCGGCTGCGAGGAGCTCTGCTTTGAGCCTATTAAGCCGGTATATCCTCCCGCCGATTTCTGGGGATACTCTGATATATTTGAAGCTATCCGCGAAAAGGATAGGATGGTTCACCACCCTTATGAAAGCTTTGAATGTGTGGTGGACTTCGTTCGCAGAGCGGCGGAGGATAAGGACGTTCTGGCCATTAAGCAGACCCTTTATCGTGTCAGCGGCAATTCCCCCATTGTTGCAGCCCTTATACGGGCGGCGGAAAACGGGAAACAGGTTACAGTGCTCGTGGAACTGAAAGCTCGTTTTGACGAGGAGAACAATATCCAGTGGGCCAAAAAGTTAGAAGAAGCTGGCTGCCACGTGATTTATGGCCTGGCAGGCTTGAAGACCCACTGCAAGATCCTTCTGGTTGTGCGCAGGGATGAAGATGGTATTCGCCGGTATCTCCATATGGGTACCGGTAACTACAACGACTCCACTGCGAAAATTTATACAGATATCGGCATGTTTACCTGCAGGGAACCCTTTGGTCGGGATGCTTCTTCTCTCTTCAATGTTTTAACAGGGTATTCCCGGCCTCCGGAATACAACAAATTCATTGTGGCTCCTAACGGCATGCGTAGCTTCTTTGAGGAAATGATCGAACGGGAAATTGCCAATGCCAGAAAAAATCTTCCCAGCGGCATCACCGCCAAAGTAAACTCCCTGGTAGATCCGGGCATCATTTCTCTTCTCTATGAAGCTTCTCAGGCGGGGGTACCCATAAGACTCATCGTCCGCGGAATTTGCTGCCTGATTCCCGGCCTTCCGGGCATCAGCGAGAATATCACTGTATATAGCATCGTGGGTCAGCTTTTGGAGCATAGCCGCATATTCCGCTTTGAAAACGGCGGGCTCCCAAAAATCTATATGGGAAGCGCAGACTGGATGCCACGAAATCTGGATCGACGCGTGGAACTGGTTTTCCCCATTGAAGATGAGGAACTCCGTGAAAGAGCTTTCTCTATTCTGGATCTGATGCTCAGCGATACCATCAACGCAAGAGTGATGCACTCCGATACCACATATGAACACATCGACCGCCGGGGGAAGGCGGCCGTCAACTCCCACCGGGAATTCTCAAAGCTTGCCAATCAGGCGCTGAAGGCTCTTTCGGAGCCCGATGTCTCCAAGCCCTATGTTCCCATCGTGCATAGCCCGGAAGATTCTGGGAACTAAAAGGCATTTTGTATCTCAGAGCCATTGAAACAGAAATTTGCATAGCGTTGCAGCAGCAGTTTAAATACAAAGGGAATGAATGAGAAAGGATGGGTTTCACTATGAAAAGAATCGGTATCCTTACAAGCGGAGGAGACTGCCAGGGGCTCAATGCCGCCATCCGCGGTGTCAGCAAAGCGTTGTATGAGGAATTTGGAGAGGATGTGGAAATCTACGGTATCAGCGATGGATACAGAGGCCTGATCGAAGGAGATTACAAAAAGATGAAACCGGAGAATTTTTCCGGCATTCTCACCTTGGGCGGCACTATTCTGGGCACCTCCCGCCAACCCTTCAAGCTTATGCGTGTAATCGACAGCGAAAATAGTGTGGATAAGGTCAAGGCCATGAAGGATAACTATAAGAAAATGCGGCTGGACTGCCTGGTGATCCTTGGCGGCAACGGAACCCATAAGACCGCCAATCTCCTATGTGAGGAAGGACTCAACGTAGTCTCCCTTCCCAAGACCATCGACAACGATGTTTGGGGAACGGAGATGACGTTTGGTTTCCACTCCGCCATGGAGGTAGCCAGCAATGTATTGGACTGTATCCATACCACCGCTACATCCCATGGACGGGTATTCATTGTGGAAATCATGGGGCATAAAGTGGGCTGGCTTCCCCTTTATGCCGGTATCGCGGGAGGCGCCGATGTGATCCTGCTCCCTGAGATTCCCTATTCCATCAATTCCATTGTAAAAACACTGGAAAATAGAAACAAGGCCGGAAAACGTTTCTCCATTTTGGCTGTTGCCGAGGGGGCCATTTCCAAAAAGGAAGCCAAAATGACCAAAAAGGAGCTGAAGGCTTCCCGAGCCGCCATGCCCTATCCCTCTATTTCGTACCGTCTTGCGAAAGAAATAGAAGCGGAAACGGGCAGCGAGATTCGGGTGACAGTTCCCGGGCATTTCCAGCGTGGCGGCAGCCCCTGTGCCTTCGACAGGGTGCTCTCCACCCGTTTCGGCGCCGCAGCAGCCAAACTCATTAAGGAAAAGAAATATGGAAACATGGTAGCCCTAAAGGGCGGCCAGATCGTTCCTGTTCCCCTTTCTGAGGTGGCGGGGAAGCTCAAGACCGTTCCCGTTGACTGCGAAGAAATCCAGGCAGCCAGAGAAATCGGTGTAAGCTTCGGCGACTAAGCTCAATTGCCCCGCTGCTGCGGACTCTAAGGTTAGTTTATCGATTTTTCTTCAATGCATCAAATAAAAGGCAGAAACAGCCCGGAAGCTATAATAGGCTTCCGGGCTGTTTTATATTACTATAATAAGAGGCTATGGGGCCTTACAGAATGGTATGGCGCCATTCTCCGGCTTCATTCTGAGCTATGAAATTCTCATTCAGCTCTTCATTTTCCATTATCTTCAGCATCCAATCAAAATTAGGCGCAATGCGCATAGAAGGAATCTCCTTTGGATCCACCCAGAATACCCGGCCCTCTTCACCGTCTTCTATTAAATTCCCTTCAAACACAGAGGTCGAAAAGAGGAAAACAAAATACCGGCTATTGGTTTCCTGGGAATACCAATCCTTCAGGCCGCAGAAATGCACCTGCGATATATCCAAATTGGTTTCTTCCTTCACCTCTCGGATAACGGAATCCACAATGGACTCCCCAGGCTCCACATGTCCGCCGGGGAAAGCAATCCCTGGCCAGTTAGGGTTCAATCTGTCCTGCACCAGTACCTTTCCCGTATTAGGATCCCGTATCATGCACATATTGGTAAGCTCAGCTGTTTCCATTCCCATACTCCCTTCCGATCAATTCAACACAATTTGGTCTTTTAGCTCGGCAAATATCTTTTCCCCTATACCGGGCACCTCCATGAGCTCCTCTAAAGTGGAAAATCCCCCATGTTCTTCCCGGTATTCCAGAATTGCCTGAGCCAGGGAAGGGCCGATGCCCGGTAACGTATCCAGCTCTTCTGCACTGGCCCGATTGATGGAAACTGGAGAAGCCTCTTCTCCTACCTCGCTACTTTCGGAAGGAACCGGAGCAGAACCGTCGGTGGAAATCTGCGCAAAAGGAACGGCATCTGGAATATAGAAGGCATTGTAGCCGATTACCAACGCCGCCAGAATCAAAGCAATGCCGATCAGAAATTTGATCTGTGCAGATTCCTTTTCCATCCTGTTTTCCTCCCTCTGCATCTGATACAGAGCCGTGAAGGCCCGTGGCGCTCTCTTTGAAGGGCCGTTCAGGAACGCCTGCGCAATTTTTCCAGAAAAGCCGTAAAATAAGGAGGCAAGCCGCTGTCAAATTCCATATATTCCCCAGTAGAAGGATGGATAAAGCCAATAATTCGGGCATGCAGGCATTGTCCCTGAAGGCCGGGCTCCGGCTTTTTGGGACCATACACCGGGTCGCCGGCAACAGGATGGCCCAGATACGCCATATGGACCCGAATCTGATGGGTACGCCCCGTTTCCAGCTGTAAGCGCAGGTGAGTAAAGCCCGGGTAACGGGCCAGCACAGTGAAATGTGTCACCGCATGCCGAGAATTTTTCTCTGTCACTGCCATTTTCTTTCGATCCACAGGATGGCGGCCAATGGGAGCGTCCACGCCCCCTTCCTCCTCACGGATATTGCCGTGCACCACAGCCTCATACACGCGGGTAAAGCTGTGCTCCTTAATCTGCTCCGCCAGGCGTTGATGGGCCTTGTCGTTTTTAGCCACGATCAGCAGGCCGCTGGTATCTTTATCGATGCGGTGCACAATTCCCGGCCGTATCACCCCATTGATTCCCGAAAGAGATTCTCCGCAATGGAACAAAAGGGCATTCACCAAGGTCCCGGTATAATTTCCCGCCGCTGGATGCACCACCATTCCCTTCGGCTTATTCACAACCAGAAGGTCCTTATCTTCATATACGATATCCAGTGGGATGTTTTCCGGCTCCACATCCAATTTCACCGGCTCCGGCGGAAAATACTCCACTCTGTCTGTCGGCTGCACTTTGGCACTCTTAGAGGCCGGCTTTCCATTCAAAAGCACACTGCCTCCGGCTATGAGTTTCTCGGCCGCAGAGCGGGTAAGATCTTCCTGGCGCAGGCTCAAAAGCCGATCCAGCCGTAGACCTGCTTCCTCTTCCGCTACTTCCAGTGAAACAAGCCCCTCTTCCTCCGGGAAGCTTTCCCTGCCAATTCCCCGGGAAATCATCCTTCGCCGCCTTCTTCCCCGGTGTTTTTTCCCTCAGTAGGAATCCCGGCCTTCTCCTTCTCAGGATCAACTTCTACCAGCTTCTCTTTAGGATGTGCCTTTTTTTCTGCAAACAGGACGTGAATCACAAAGCAGAAGGCGCCTACAGTGACACAACAATCTGCAAAATTGAAAACGGGTGGAAAAAAGGAAAAAGAGAGAAAATCCACAACATAGCCTATGGCAATCCTATCAATCAGGTTTCCGATCCCTCCACTGATAATCAACGCCGCGCAGCAATAAGACATCCATGTGTGGTGCTTATATCGAACCAATAAGACACATGCTGCCAGAATCAAAAGGACCGTCATACCAATAAAAAACCATCTCTGATTTTGAAACATCCCAAAGGCTGCTCCCCGGTTTTCCACATAGGTAAGCTGAAAAAAGCCGTCAATCACAGGGATGGAGCCCACGGGCTTCACATACTGCACCGCCAGATATTTCGTAAGCTGATCAATTCCTACCAGCACAGCGGCCGCAATAAACGATACTATAACCACAATTATCCTCCTTGCCTTAGGGATGGAATTTTCGTCTGCCGCACGGAAGCCTTTCCGCACAAAAGAAAAGGGCGAACCATCGCCCGCCCTTTTTCTGTTTTCATTTATCCAAGCACTTCCGCACAGCGGCTGCAAAGGTCAGGATGCTTTTCACAGGTTCCCACTGTATGGGTGTAACTCCAGCAACGGGCACATTTTTCTCCTTCTGCATGGGATACTGTCACAGAGAGACCGGGAACAGCTTCCCCTTTATATTCACCCTCGCCGGTATTCTTAACCTCAGCTTGAGAGACGATGCACACATCTTTCAATTCGCCTTCAACGGATTTTACAAAGGTATAGAGCTCATCCTGGCAGAACAACTCGATTTTTGCATCCAGTGCCGCACCGATCACCTTGTTCGTTCTGGCAATTTCCAGCGCCTTCTTTACATCGTCACGGATCTGATGAATTTTGTCCCAGCGCTCCATGAAAGCCTCGTCCACAGGCGGATTCACAGGAGCGGTCATCTCGTTATAGACCACATTCTCCTTATCGGCGCTTGCATCATGGGGCATAGCCTGCCAGATTTCGTCCGAAGTGAAAGCCAGGATAGGAGAAATCAGACGAGTTAACGCATCGAGAACTTTATACATCACGGTCTGAGCCGCTCGACGGGTGAGGCTGTCCGTTTTTTCCACGTAGAGGCGATCCTTTGCCACATCCAAGTAGAAGTTGGAAAGATCTACCACGCAGAAATTATGGATAGCGTGATACACCTGATGGAATTCATAGGAATCATATCCCTCCCGGCATCTGGCAGAAACCTCATCCAACTTTTTCAGCGTCCACAAATCGATGGGAAGCATGTTCTCCACTGGTACCTGATCGGTATCCGGATCAAAATCGTTAAGATTTCCCAAGATAAACCGGGCTGTATTCCGGATCTTCCGGTATGCATCGGAAAGCTGCTTGAGAATCTCCTTGGAAATGCGGATATCCGCATGATAATCCGAAGAAGCCACCCATAGGCGCAGAATATCCGCACCGTACTGCTCCACAATCTCCGGAGGGAGGATGCCATTGCCCAGGGATTTGCTCATCTTGCGGCCCTCGCCGTCCACCACCCAGCCGTGGGTGACCACCGCTTTATAGGGAGCCTTCCCGCGCCAAGCTACAGAGGTGAGCAGAGAAGACTGGAACCAGCCACGATACTGATCTGCACCCTCTAAATAAAGGTCTGCCGGCCAGTGCAGTTCCGGCCGCTGATCCGCCACTGCCGCATGAGATACGCCGGAGTCGAACCAGACATCCATAATGTCATTTTCCTTCTTAAATTCCGTGCAGCCACACTTTTTGCAGGACACACCTTCTGGCAGAAGCTCCTTTTCCGAATGCGCATACCAGGCGTCAGAGCCTTCCTCTGCAAAAATTTCTGAAATGTGCTTCATAACATCTTTATCGATCAGAGGCTCCCCACAGTCTTTGCAGTAGAAAATAGGAATGGGCACACCCCACCGGCGCTGGCGGGAAATACACCAGTCGTTCCGATCCATAACCATAGAGGTGATTCGATCCTTGCCCCAAGCCGGGATCCATTGAACCTTGTTGATCTCTTCCACAGATTTTTCCTTGATGGCGTCTACCGAACAGAACCACTGCTCTGTAGCGCGGAAAAGCACAGGGTTCTTGCAGCGCCAGCAGTGGGGATACTGGTGAACGATATGTTCTGTCGCAAACATAGCGCCGAGTTCTGTCAAACGCCGGGCAATTGCCTTATTAGCTTCCCCTGTGGTGAGGCCGGCAAACTCTTCGCCCGCCTCTGCCGTAAGCCTGCCGTGAGAATCCACGGGAACGACTATGCCCACTTCCGGATATTTGTTATGGCAAACATCAAAGTCTTCCACACCAAAACCAGGAGCGGTATGCACACATCCCGTGCCGCTTTCTAACGTGACATGATCCCCCAGGATCACCAGAGATTCCCGGTCAAGATAGGGATGAGCCGCCTTCATATATTCCAGCTCGCTGCCCTTAAAGGAAGCGACGACTTCATAGTCATCCTTTCCGGCTGCCTTCATGGCATTCTCATATAGAGCTTCCGCCATGATATAATATTCCTCCCCGGACTTTACAAGCACATACTCAAAGTCAGGGCCTAGGCATATGGCCAGGTTGCCGGGAATCGTCCAGGTGGTGGTGGTCCAGATCACGAAATAAACCTTAGAAGGATCCACACCCTTTGCAGAAAGAAGCCCCTTATCCTCGGTCACCCGGAATTTCACATAAATAGAATCGCAGGGATCCTCTGCATACTCGATTTCAGCCTCTGCCAGAGCGGTCTCGCAGTCGGGGCACCAATACACAGGCTTAAGACCTTTATAGATATAACCCTTTTCTGCCATCTGCGAAAAAATCTCAATCTGCTTGGCTTCAAAGTCATGCGTCAGTGTGATATAGGGGTGTTCCCAATCCCCAATGCCGCCCAAGCGGCGGAACTGGTTACGCTGGCCGTCCAGATATCCCAGAGCAAATTCCCGGCAGAGCTTGCGCAGCTCCACATCAGAAATTGTGGTGGAATTCCCCACCCCAGCCTTTTTGCGGGCCTTAAGCTCTGTGGGAAGACCGTGGGTATCCCAGCCCGGCACATAGGGGGCCTTAAACCCACTCATATTCTTATAGCGGACGATGATATCCTTCAGCGTCTTGTTGAGGGCCGTGCCCAAATGGATATCGCCGTTTGCATAGGGAGGGCCGTCATGAAGGACAAACACCGGTTTCCCCTCGTTTTTCTTCATCAGGTTCCCGTATACGTCTTGTTTCTCCCAGGCTTTGAGCATTTCCGGCTCTTTTTTGGGAAGGCCAGCTTGCATAGCAAAGCTAGTCTTAGGCAGATTCAGCGTACTTTTGTAATCCTGAGCCATTTACTTTTTTCTCTCCTATATTCTGAATTTCTATGGGTAAAAGAACGGAACCAGCCGCTCCTCTCTTTTTGTATAAACGCCTTTAATCGCCGAAAGGATGAGCAGGGCTGAAAGATGGCTTTTCCTCCACAGGCTCACTGGTTTCCTTAACAGCGGGCTCTTCATATGTATATTCCTGCCCCCCGGCAGGAATATTGCTCTCCTCGAAAGGAACAGGCTCCGGCATAGAAACAGGCTCCTCCACGGGGAATTCCTCCTCTGCCGCATCCTCAACAGGTTCTTCTTTTTTAACAGGAAGAGCGGTTATCAGCGTTAAATGCTGCTTATACATCTCCAGCATCTGAGAACGGAAATCCGTAACGGCCTGTTTGAGCGTTTCCAACTCCTGTGTATGGGATTTGGCCTCTTCCTCGGCTGAAGCCACAATTCGCTCCGCCTTCATTTGAGCGTCCCGAATAATAATCTCCGCTTTGTGGCGTGCCTCCCGAACAGAGGCATCCCCCAGCTTCTGTGCACTTACAAGGGCATTTTTAATGCCATCCTCTTCATCCCTGTATTCTTCTATTTTTTGAGCCAGAATTTCCATTTTCTTTTGAAGCTGCCGGTTTTCCTGGCCTAAAGCGGCAATTTCTTCCTGCTGCTTCTGGGTGGTTTTTGTAAGGGTATCCACCGTGTCCCGAACTTCCTCTACAAATTCGTCCACATCCTCGGGTTTATAGCCACCGGGCAGCTTGGCCATACGAAATGTGGCGTCGGTAATCTGCTGCAGATTCAGCATCTGTTCCCCTACCTCCTCTATACATACTTTCGAAAGGCGATCCCCAGGCGCCCCTTTTTGGTGGGAGGGCCTAAACGATCTATTACAAAACGGCCCTTCCCACGGATGGAGAGAATATCCCCTTCTTCAACGGCCGCAGAAAGGGAAAGAATTCCCACATGATTGACAGAAACTAATCCAGCCCGTATCCATTCAGATGCTTTTTCGCGGCTTACACCGCCGGCGGCTGAGGTGATACAGTCCAATCTCGGGGAAGCTACTACGGCAGAATGCTCCTCAAAGGAATGGGCCACCGGATAAGGTTCCCAGGCGCCTTCCTGCCACCGGATCCCCACACGGCCTATTTTTTCCGTCTGCTGCAAAAGAAAAGCTGAAACCTCCGGCCGGATAAAGAGAACAGCTCTCCCTTCTTCCACCAAAATATCCCCAAGGGTTTCCCTCTCCACTCCCTTATGCAGAAGAGCTCCCAAAAAATCTCTGTGGGTGAGAGAATCGCTTTTCCGGTAAGAAGCTGTTACCGCTTCCACGGGGAAATACGTTTCCGCCGGTTCCATATATTCGGGAAAAGCACCGAAAACGACACGCTCTGAGCCGGAAAAACCGCCCCAGAGCATATAATTCTCAAACTGTAGGGTACGCATTAACCCTTTTGCCAAAGCCGCTTCCCGTTCATCCAAAAAACCGACGAAATGGGGTCTCTTCTTTCTTTCGGCTATACGGACGGCATCCCTTAGTCTCGCTTCCAGAATACCGCCCTCTGAACCTTCCCGCCTATTCATACAGGTCAGAAATATACGCCGTTGTTTTCCAGCTCATCCAAAACGTCGTCGCCGGTGAGATCCACATTATAAGGAGTAATAATAAAAGTGCTGGTGGCTACTCGCTTGATCTTTCCACCATTGGCATATGCTACGCCGGAAAGGAAATCGATGATTCTGCGGGAAATATCCTTGTTGGTATTTTCCAGATTCAAAACCACCGTATGCATTTTCAAAAGCTCGTCCGCCACAGCGCGGGTCTCTTCGCCGAAATGCTCGGGCTTGAACAGCACCACTTGAAGCTGTGCTGTAGCGTGGATATTCACTACCTTATTACCAGGATTTTGGGGAACCGCTCTTCGAATGGAATCACGTTCTCTCGGCTCAACAGCCTCACGTCCACCGATCATCTCTTCCTCCTGCTCTTCCTCATATTCCTCGTATACATCATCCTCATCCTCGGGAGGATTCCACATATCTTTCAGCTTCTGAACAAATCCTGCCATTTGAAACAACCTCCTATATCTATCCAATGTATTTGGAGCTATTTATTCATCCTATTTTTTGTAATTTCTGGGGCCGAACAAAGCCGTCCCCACTCTTACCAAATTCGCGCCGCAAAGGATGGCGTCTTCATAATCATCCGACATCCCCATCGATAGGTAATCCATATTAACATTATCTATTCTTTTGCTCTTTATGTCAACAAAATATTGCGCCATCTTTGAAAAAAAGCCTCTTGTTTCTTCTTTCGAGGCATCAAAGGGAGGGATTGCCATCAAACCGCGCACACAAAGCCCCGGAAGAGGTGCTATTTTTTCCAGAAGATCCCACAGCGCCTCCGGCATAACACCGGACTTATTTTCCTCCCGGCCTATATTTACCTCTACCAGGATATCCATAATACGGCCCGCCTTTATAGAAAGCCGCGATATCTCAGCAGCAAGCTTTTCACTGTCCACCGACTGGATCATGCTCACCCGGCCAATGAGGTATTTCACTTTATTGCTCTGCAGATGGCCGATAAACTGCACATCTGTCTCTCTATAGGAATCAAACTTATCCATCAGCTCCTGAACCTTGTTTTCTCCAATATGCTTCAGTCCAAGCTCAATTCCTCGATTTATAACTTCCACCGGAACAGTTTTTGTCGCTGCCAGCAGTTCAACATCCTCCGGCTTTCTTCCCGAGCGCAGAGCCGCTTCTTCCATGCGGAAACGTATCTCCTTGAGATTTTCCTCCAGATCTCTGCACCGTATTTCAAAATCATTTGACAACTTTTCCGTCATACAGATCCGTCCCTTCTATTACAACCTCATCATACATCTGAACGGTTTCATCCGTCATCAAATCGTCAGACTCATCGGGATATTGTTTACAGATCACATAGCTGGAAGTGCTGAAAAGCGGGATAATCTGCCGGAAGCGGATCTCCGTGCCGTGCAGCACATAGACACCCTTTACCTCTTTCGTGATCGTTTTTTCCTTGCCGTCCTCCCCTTTCACCGTCTTTGTGATCGTCTCAAAGTGGATAGCCTTCTGGCTCACACGGATGCCGCTGTAGCGCTCCGCGCTAATTTGGCAGGTTTCTCTGCGCAGAGAAGCCAGCTCCGGCCCCATGCGGGAACTCTCGAACACAATTACCGCCGGGCCTTGACGATCCGGCTGGTTTACAGCCGCCACGGTAGCGGGGATCTCCTGTGTCGTGACAAAGGGAAAATTCAATGTCACGGAAGTTCCCTGCAGGAATTTCAATGCGTCATCCGGATCTAGGGAGCAGACAAAATACCAGTTGTATTCACCACAGATTTTTCCAACGGCGTTGGGGGTTTCCACAGGCTCTTCCGCCTTCATCTGCTCAAATTTTTCGGGAGTAATATCCTTGACGTCTTCATAGGAATATACCGTCTCATAGCCATCCACCTGGCTGATAAAGGTCCCCGCCTCGGGGGAAACAATCTTTCCTACGCTTTTCCCTGAAGCAGCTAGGGATTCCCGCTTGGCCTTGAGTTCTTCTATGCGGCCTTCAAAGCCCTGGGCCTCTCCAATAACGATCTGGCGCTCGTTCATAGTGTAAAGAAGCTCCTCGCGGCTCTCCTGCATAGAAGAAAAATTACCACCCAGTGATTCCTTCAGAACATCCGCAAGCTTCAGCTGCGTCTGATTTTTCAGCGATTCCTGGTCGGAATTATGTACATTCCCGGAAGAGCCCAGCCGCTCCAGATCCGCTATCTGTTCATCTAATGCCTCTATCTGCTGCTGAGCCGCCGCGTCAGACTGGCTGCTGAAAATCTCGCCCACTGTACCATCCTTCTGGATGCGTCCGCCATCTTCCACCACATAGGCGACAACGCCGTCCACTTCCTGGGTAAGCACTTTTTCCTTGCGGAGAACAAGCCCCTCCACCTGCACCACATCCGCCGTTCCCGGATCGTCGGCACTCACATATTCCGCCACCTCCGTTTGCACAGAAGCATAGTTGGCATTATAAAGCTGATACCCTATATAAAACAGAAGAAGAACAGCCACAAGAGCTGTGGCTAGCTTCCGCAGAACAGGACTGTTCACAGAAGGGCCTCCTTTCCGCTCGGAGTCTCCCGAGCTGTCTTTGGTCTATGTCCATATGAAAAAGATAGCTGCACCCGAGCGTAGGAAAACGTTTCTCACCAGGCCGCCATGCGCTTTTCTTTCATATTGCAGGAAAGCCGGGGAATCCAGCAAGCTTTTCCCGGCAGACAGCCTCTGCCGCACTGAGAAGCGCCTCTGGAGAAGGAAAAGAACCCACGTCTAGCCAGACGGCTTCTTCTTCCCTTCGGAACCAGGTCAGCTGGCGTTTGGCATACCGACGGCTTTCTCGTTTGACAGCTTCCACCGCATCTGCAAGGGTTCCTTCCCCGGAAAAATAGGGAAAAAACTCCTTGTACCCGATTGCCTGGCGGACAGTTTTCCCCGGTTCCCCGTGAAAAAGCATTTCTGCCTCTTGTAAAAGGCCCTTTTCCATCATTCTATCCACCCGGAGATTGATGCGATTATAAAGTTCCTGCCTGTCTGCATACCACAGGCAAAGAAACGCACAGGTATAGGGAGAGGGAACGCTTCTGGATTCTTCCGCCCGCTGGGCCGCCGTCTTTCCCGTGGAGATGCAGAGTTCCAGCGAGCGAAGCAATCTCTTATGATTATGCGTATCCATCCCGCCGGCAGCTTCCGGATCTCGTTCTGAAAGCTCATGCAGCAAAGATTCCCAGCCCTCCCGCTCCGCTCTGGCCGCAAGCTTTTGCCGCAAAGAAGACGCAGAAGAGTCTTCTTCTGCAAAGCGGATGTTGTGGATTAGAGAAGAAATATAGAGGCCTGTCCCCCCCGCCAGAACGGGAATACGGCCCCGGCGGCGTATATCCTGTATGCAGGCTCCGGCAGCCTCCACATATTGGGCAGCACTGTATGTTTCCGACGGAGAAAGAAACCCTATCAGATGATGCGGAATCCCCCCCATTTCCTCAGGAGACGGCTGGGCTGTTCCCACCGGAAGCCCCTTATATATCTGCATGGAATCGGCCGACACCACTTCTCCGTGAAAACGCTGGGCCAAAGAAGCGGCCAAAGCCGTTTTTCCTGAAGCCGTGGGCCCTGCTACCACTATAAGGGGGATTTTTTCCTCTTCCTTTAGAGAGGCCGTATTTTCTTTTGGTTCGAGTTCCATTCGATCCCCCTCCTTTTTTACCTTATGCGGCCCCTGGGCGACGAAAGCGTCTTTCTTCTTCCGCAATTCAGTTTACTGCGAAACGCTTTCGTTTTCTGTCATACCCTGCCGAATTGTTTTTCCAAATCGCGCCGTTTCATCCGAATAGAAACAGGGCGGCCATGGGGGCAATAGCGAATATCGGGCGAGCCGAGAAGGCGGAGAGCCAATTTAGCCAGCTCCATGGGGGAGCTTTCATCCCCGGCCTTGACAGCCGCCCTGCAGGCGATATTGTGATACAGCCAATCCAACTTTTCCGTGTGAAGATCATTTTTAGATCCCAGAAGATATCCCGCCATCTCCATCACAGAAGAAGCTACATCCTCATTTTCCAGCAGCATGGGCGCACTTCTCACCAGCACAGTGCCAGAGCCGAAATCCTCAATTTCAAAGCCTGCTTTCTCAAAAAGCGGAAGAGCTTCCAGCACGGCGGCGTATTCGTTTTTATCGAGAGTTACGGGAATGGGCTCCAGAAGCATTTGCATGCCAGTTCCATCCTCGTCCTTCTTAAGTTTCTCATACAGCATCCTTTCATGGGCCGCGTGCTTATCGATAAAAAGGAGCTCGTCCTTTCCCCTCTCCAGGATGATGTATGTCCCAAAGGCCTCCCCTATCAGGCGAACAGGCGTTTCTTCCGGCAAAAGCCCCTGCTGCCCATTTTGAGACTCGTAGCTTTCAGAGGCCGAAGATTCTTCCCGCTTCGGTCTCTCCCCTTCTTCACAGCATGGGGCAACCCCGCCGGAATCGTTTTTCGCAACCGGAGTTGTGTAAGCGGCAGGCATGGCCTGCTCTGCAGATTCTTCCTTCGGCGCATAGAGTTTCTCCGCCTTTTCCGACTCTGCAGCTTCTTCCCGAACGCTTCTGCCGCCGAAAACACCAAAATCCTCCGGAAATATCTCTTCCTTCACCTGGAATGCAGGCCCGGTGTTTTCCCTTTTCTGTAGGCGAAAAGAGCCGCTGTCATTCAGGGCGAACGAGCGGGAACCACCCTCCTTGGGAGCAGAAGGGTCAGAATCCCCCTGCGGGAATCCACACCTATCCGGCTTTCTGGAGGTTTCCGAAGGAATGGATGCTGAAAAAGCTCCTCTGTTCCCCGGCACCGTCTGCCTGTCTTCATCTGGCTTTGCGAAAACCGGCGAAGCGGTCGGAACGACCTTCTTCAAATCCATGACTTTGGGCGTATCCCCTTCATTGAGAGCCTTCTTTACGCCGTAGTAGACCGCGTCAAATATCGGCCTCTCATTGATGAAACGCACCTCGATTTTGGAGGGATGCACATTCACATCCACTGCCTCAAACGCCACATGCAAATGCAAAACACAGGCGGGCTGCTTACCCACCATCAGAGAACCTTTAAAGCCCTCCTCCAAAGCCACCATAGCCGTGCGGCTTTTAACATACCGGCCGTTGATAAAGAAATGCTGCATGCTCCGGTTTGGCCTTGCAAAGGCCGGCTTGCTGACGAAGCCCTCCACCTTCACGCCCTGCAGGTCGTATTCCACAGGAATCAGCCCGCTGAGAAAATCCCTGCCGAAAACGGCGTATACGGCCGATTTCAACTTTCCGTCCCCCGGGGTATGGAGAACTTCCTTTCCATCCCGCAAAAAGCGCAGGGAAACCTCCGGGTGAGAAAGGGCCATGCGATCCATCACAGCTGCCACGGCGTTGCCTTCTACAACATCCTTTTTCAAGAACTTCATGCGGGCAGGGGTGTTATAAAACAAGTCCCGCACAATAAAAGTCGTCCCCGGTGCACAGCCAGCGTCTTCAGGCTCCGTTCCCTCTCCGCCCTCAATGGTATAACGGGTCCCGGCCAGATCCTCCTGGGTGCGGGTCATCACCTCTACCCTGGCCACCGCTGCTATGGAAGCCAAAGCTTCGCCTCGGAACCCCAGAGTGCCGATTTTCTCCAAGTCCTCCTGCTCCTGGACTTTGCTGGTGGCATGCCTCAGAAAGGCGTTCTCAATGTCCTCCCGGGCGATGCCGCAGCCGTTATCCGTCACCCGCATATAGGTGACGCCGCCCCGCTGGATCTCAACTGTAACTGCGGTGGAACCGGCATCTATGGAATTTTCCACCATTTCCTTTATAACAGAGGAGGGGCGTTCCACCACCTCGCCGGCGGCAATCAATTCCGCCACATGCTTATCTAAAACATGGATTTTCGGCATAGCTTCCCTTCTTTCCAAACCACCTGCAAGAATCGGACCGTTACTGCTTTGCCAGCTTTGAAAGCTCAAACAGAGTGTTCATACACTCTATAGGCGTCAGAGTGTTCACATCCAATCCCCTGAGCCTTTTCATAACCTCTTTTTCTCCCGCCGGGATCAGAAGTGTCTGCATGGAAGCCTCCTCTGTTTTCCGCTTTTTTCCGCGGGAAACAGGCGTGGAGGTTTGGGCCGTCCCCTCCAGCTCCGCTAAAATTTGCTTTGCCCTCTGGACAATAGCATTGGGGATGCCTGCCAATTTGGCCACCTCTATGCCGAAACTGTCGTCCGCCCCACCGCGGACGATCCTGCGCAGGAAGGTAATGTCATCCCCTCTCTTTTTCACAGCAATATTATAATTCTTCACGCCGTCCACCAAATCTTCCAGAACTGTGAGCTCATGGTAATGGGTGGCAAAAAGCGCCTTGGCCCCTAACTGTTTTTTATTGGCCACAAATTCCAAAACTGCCCGTGCGATGCTCATACCATCGAAGGTTGAAGTGCCCCGGCCGATCTCATCGAGAATCAGAAGGCTATTAAAAGTGGCATTGCGGATGATATCCGCAACCTCGCTCA
This sequence comes from uncultured Clostridia bacterium, assembly GCA_904399395.1. Lineage (GTDB taxonomy): Bacteria > Bacillota > Clostridia > Oscillospirales > Acutalibacteraceae > UMGS1264. The sequence continues at coordinate 18,979 of CAJFPJ010000020.1, forward strand.
TTTCCACCATAAAAGTGGATTGACCCGAGGCTAGGTCATCGGATGCCCCCACACGGGTGAAGACGCTATCCGTTATGGAGATCTCCGCATGGGAAGCAGGCACAAAGCAACCGATCTGGGCCATGATGACGATCAGAGCCACCTGCCGCATATAAGTGGATTTGCCAGCCATATTGGGGCCGGTAATAATGGCCACCCGGTTCTCATTCGTATCCAGCTCAACATCGTTTGGAACAAAGGGCGCTTCCTGCAGAAGCTCAACCACTGGATGACGGCCGCCCTCGATGCGGATACGGCCATCCAGCGTAATCACGGGCCGCGTATATCCTTGCCGGACAGATACCTCTGCAAAGGATGTTATCACATCCAACTGGGCCACAGCCACAGCTGTTTTCTGAATGCGGGAAAGCTGCTTTGCCACTTCCTTGCGGATGCCGTCGAAGATGGAATACTCCATCTGCACGGATTTATCGTGAGCTCCCAGGATACGGCTTTCCAGCTCCTTGAGCTCCGGGGTGATATACCGTTCGCAATTGGTAAGCGTCTGCTTGCGTATGTATTCAGCAGGGACCTGGTCTTTAAAGCTGTTGGTGATCTCGATATAATACCCAAACACCCGGTTATACCCCACCTTCAGTTTGGGAATTCCTGTGCGTTCCCTCTCTTTGGCTTCGATCCGGGCAATGACGCCGCGGCCATCCGTCATATCGCCGCGGACCAGATCCAACTCTTCATCGTATCCCTGCTGAATCAATCCCCCTTCCCGGACGGAAAAGGGCGGATCCTCCACAATGGCTTTTTCAATAAGCTCACACACATCCTCCAGCGGATCCATCTGCTCCCGGAGCGAGATGAGCAGCGCTGAATGCACGCCAATAAGGGATTCTCTCAGTACCGGCAGACGGGAAAGGGCAGAGGAAAGGGATCGGAGTTCCCTGGCGTTGGAGGAACCGTACACGATGCGGCTCATGAGCCTTTCCAGATCATGGATGCCCGTAAGCCCGCCCGAAACGGAATCCCTGAGCATCATATCCTCTGAGAGCTCTTCCACAGCGTTCAGACGCTTAGTGATCTGGCCAGGGCTCATAAGAGGCTGCTCGATCCAGCTGCGGATCAACCGCTTGCCCATGGCCGTTTTCGTCTTATCCAGCACCCAGAGAAGGGATCCCTTCTTTTCTTTCGTCCGCAAGGTTTCGAGGAGCTCCAGGTTCCGGCGGGCATTCAAATCCAGCCCCATATACTGGGCGCCGCTGTAAAGAGTAATCTCTGTGAGCCGCTCAAGGCCCGTTCTCTGCGTCTTCTTCAGATACCCCAGAAGGGCTCCAGCGGCGAAGGCGATCTCTTCTTTTTCCTCCAGATCCATCTCTTCAAGGGAAGATTTTTTAAACTGGCTTAACACAAGGGGAACACTGTTTTCCGCTGCAAATTCCGTCTCCTCCAGAAGTTCCAGGCTGGCGCAGAGGCGATCCCGAATAAACTGGGGCAGCTCTTTGAGATCCAGCCCCTCTGGATTCAAAAGGATCTCTCTCGGTGAAAAACGGGAAAGCTCGTTTTTCAAAAGCTCTTGCAGAGAACCGGAAAGGAGCACCCCGTGCACCTCTCCGGTAGAAATATCTGCAAAGCAGCAGCCCGCCCTTTCACCGCGAACACAGACGGAGCATATGTAATTGTTTTTTGCCTCATCCAGCATGCTGCTTTCCAAAACGGTACCAGGGGTGATCACCCGGATAATATCCCGTTTTACAAGCCCTTTCGCCTTGGCCGGATCTTCCATCTGCTCGCAGATGGCCACCTTGTATCCCTTCTGCACAAGCCGGGCTACATAGGTCTCATAACTGTGGAAAGGGACGCCGCACATGGGCGCCCTTTCCTCCTGCCCGCAGTCCCGGCCGGTAAGGGTTAAATCCAACTCCCGGGAAACGAGCTTTGCATCATCAAAAAACATCTCATAGAAATCACCGAGACGGAAGAAGAGGATGGTATCTGGGTTCTGCTTCTTCATCTCAAAATACTGCTGCATCATAGGCGACAGGTTTGCCATTGCTTCATCCTCCGTGTTTCCGAAATGGTTTCATTCTGTGTCCGCCGCTTAGTGGCAGCCGCCGCAGGAACCACAGTTGCCGCCGCAGGAGCTCTCCTCATGGTAATCCGCGGTGTCGGGGTTCTCCCCATCTGCGCTCTGGCCAATGATAGCAGAAACGCGGTTGAGAATGGCATCCACATTCTGCTTTGCAGCATTATAGGCCGCCATATTGGGGCTCTGCATAATCTGGGCATACGTCTGGCGCAGCTCCGTATTCAACTGCTGTATTTTCTGCTCGTCGCTCTGCTCCTTCTGGGCCTCATTGCTCAGAGACATCCTAGTGAGATTAAACTGGCCGATCAGGTTCTGCAGTTCCGTATCCTTATCGCAGGCATCGCTGGCAGCGCGCATGGCAAGATAATTCGGATCCTTCTGCAGCTCCCTGCCGATTTCCCGTGCGAGTTCAATAATATCCATTTTACATCCTCCAAATCGTAAATTATGAATGCTTCTCCTTTTTGGAAAAGCGCTATATAAAAAGGAAGCGATACTTCTATTCATTTCCTCTTTACCAAATCCTATCCGAAGCCATTCAAGGCCCGGCGATCAAACCTCTCTGAGCCGGCCGCCTAAAATCCAGTTCCGGGCGCTGGTGATCTCCACCATAACAAAACGGCCCAAAAGCTCGTCGCCGCCTTCAAAATCCACTACGATATTTCCGTCCGTCCTCCCTGTCAGAAGGCCGGTCTTACTGTTTTTCTCTTCCACCAGGACTCTCTGCATCGTCCCCACCATGGAACTGCACCGTTTCGCCGCAATGGATTCCTGCAGGCTGCAAAGCCTTTGCAGCCGTTGGGATTTTTCTTCCGCCGGAGTGGGATCCTCCATTTTTTCAGCAACAGTGCCTCTGCGGGGGGAAAAGATAAAGGTGAAAAGTGAGGTGAATCCTACCTCTTCTACAAGAGAAAGGGTATCGCAAAATTCCTCCTCCGTTTCCCCTGGGAAGCCTACGATCACATCGGAGGTAAGGGAAATATCCGGCATCTTTTCTTTGGCATACCGAATAAGCTCCAGATATTTCTCCCTGGTATAACGGCGGTTCATGGCATGAAGCACCCTATCATTTCCCGATTGGAAAGGCAGATGCAGATGGTGGCAGATATGTTTCCCTTCTGCCATGGTGTCAAGAAGCTCCTTGGAGGCATCCTTGGGATGGGACGTCATAAAGCGGATCCGATAATCCCCTGGGACCTGATCCAGCAGTTGAAGAAGTTTTGCAAAGGTTATGGGTTCCTTCAGGCCCTTCCCGTAGGAATTCACGTTCTGGCCCAAGAGGGTGATATCTTTATATCCGGCCTCCACCAGCCCTCTGAATTCTTTCAGGATTGCTTCCGGCTCACGGCTTCTTTCCCTGCCGCGGACATAGGGAACCACACAATAAGAACAAAAATTATCGCAGCCATACATGACAGTAACCCAGGCTTTGGTGGTTCCGTCCCTATAGATGGGCAGGCCCTCCACGATCACGGCGTCTTCTTCCTCGTTCCCTCTGGAAAAAACCCGTTTCCCATCCACCAGAGCTTGGTGCAGCAGCTCTGGAAAGCGATGAATCACATGAGTGCCGAACACCAGGTTCACAAAGGGGTAGCTTTTGCGGATCCGTTCCGCCACATGCTCCTGCTCCATCATGCAGCCGCAAAGGGCCACCAAAAGAGATGGATGCCGCCGCTTTACATTTTTCAGTGCACCCACATTGCCGAAGACACGGTCCTCAGCATGCTCCCGGATGGCGCAGGTATTATAGAGCACAAGGTCGGCCTCCTCCGGATCTTCTGTGAAGGAAAACCCCATCTCAGCAAGCTGGCCCTTGATTTTTTCCCCGTCGGCCACATTCTGCTGACATCCATAGGTATGCACCATTGCCAGAGGCTTTTCCCCCCTGGAGCGGATCCGCATAATATCAGCCACATCTTGCATATATTCCGCTTGAGAGCGGGAAGAAGAGATATCCGTATTCAAAAATCTTCCTCCTGTTATAGTATTGATACTTTTCTCAGCATAAAGCTGTTCCACCCATACCGCCGTGCTGCCAAACACCATACAGATTATAATCTATTGTTGGAAAATACTACAAAAAGTTTATCCCGTAATTACGTGTAGAAATGCATCAATAAAAATGAATCCATTCTGTATCGAGATGTTTTCATTCTAACATACTTTGACAAAAAACGACGTATACCGCAACATATGAGTTTCAGCGTTTAGTATATCATAATTCACCTTTTACTTCAACAAAATCCCCCGGAATTCTTGTGGATGAATATAGTGTGCATTTCGCGGCAAGTTAACTCTAAATCGCATAGCGCAGTTAGCGGCAGTTTGTTGAGACTCCCAACAAATTCCTTTTCCCATATTCGGAAAAAGAAGAATTTAAATCTGGATAAGTGCGACTACACTTACCCGGCGTATTGTTTTGTATAATCCCCGAAAAAATGTATCCGTCGATTGGCTTTTACGGGAATTTTCCGGGAATATAGTATAATAAATCCGTAGGGAATCGGCGAATTTTACTGCGGAGGGATGCACGATGAACCAACAACTGCTTGCATTTGAACAGTGTTTGCGCAAGGAAGAAAAGAGCGAAAATACCATTAAAAAATACCTGCGGGATGTACGGGGATTTCTTTTGTCTTTATCTAAGCAAAGCGTATGTAAACAGGACGTCATGGCTTACAAGAAATACCTTGCGGTGCGCTATGCCCCCACCAGCGTCAATTCCATGTTAATTGCCGTCAACCGTTTTCTGCGATTTTGCGGTTTGGAAGCCTGTTGTGTCAGGCTGCTGAAAATCCAGCGGCAGATATATTACCCGGAAGAAAAGGAACTAACCAAAGCGGAATATATGCAGCTGGTAAATACCGCAAAGCAGAAAGGGAACGAGCGGCTGAACCTTATTTTGCAGGCGATATGCGGAACAGGTATCCGTGTCAGTGAGCTGCAATACATAACCATTGAAGCAGTGAAAAAAGGAGAAGCAGTAGTTTCCCTCAAGGGCAAAACAAGGCCGGTCTTTCTTATCAAGGAGTTGCGGAAAAAGCTGCTGCGATACGCCGCAGAGCAAAAAATATACTCGGGTGCCATTTTTATTACCCGCACAGGCAGACCAATGAATCGTACGAATATTTGGCGGGAAATGAAAAAATTATGTGCCTATGCAGGTGTCAGTCCCAAAAAAGTATTTCCACACAATTTGCGCCACCTTTTTGCAAGAATTTTCTATAGCCTTGAAAAAGACATCGCCAAGTTGGCAGATATTCTCGGCCACAGCAGTATTGATACCACACGCATCTACATCGTTTCCAGCGGCAATGAACATCGCAGGTGGATGGAACATATGCGGCTGATTCTATAAAAAAACCGCCCTAAAGGGCGGATGAGTACATAATCTACATTACGTTGTATTTTTGGATTGCAAATAAACCGGCAAAACCTCTTTTATAAAAGATAACTCATATTTGACTGAAA
>CAJFPJ010000021.1 GCA_904399395.1 uncultured Clostridia bacterium
CAATCTAGCCTTTAAATGGCTATCTCATGCGGTTTTTCTGGTGAACCATCGGGGATTCGAACCCCGGACACCTTGATTAAAAGTCAAATTTTAAGGCTATTTTTACCCATGTATTTGACTGAAAAACGGCTATTTTACTGGATTTTTAAAAGATTCAGAAGCATAGAAAGATGTACTGAGGTAGTCAAAAAGTAGTCAGAAGTAGTCAACCGGTTTTCCCGTCTGTGAAGAAACTCTCTATCTTTCCAGCAGCTTTCATTCCATCCTTACTACCCAGATGTGTGTATATCTCAGCCGTCATTTGGATGGAAGAATGCCCTAAAAGATATTGAGCTGTCCGCAAATCAATCCCCGCATGGTAGAGGCTCGTAGCGTACGTATGGCGCAACATATGGGGATGCACTGAAAATTCCAGTCTCTGAACCACCTTATCCCACATACGCCGGAATGCTATCTTTGTCATCGGGCCTCCATCAGCCTTACCAACCACATACAAGCCCCTTCTGGGAGTTTTGCTCAATATTTCTTTCAGCGGCGCCGGGATTGGAATAGTCCTATGCGCCGCTTTTGTTTTCAGCTCCTGAGATGGATCCGGCTGGTTCCCCACAAAGGATATTGCCCGGCGTATGGTCAGGCTATCCCCGGCAATGTCCCCCCACTGTAGACCGAGAGCCTCTTCCCGGCGGAGGCCGCAATACAGACACAGCCCCGCAAAAACCTCTGCCGTAGGCTCTATACAGGCTTCCAGAAGCTTTTCCACTTGCTCCCCACTCAGGCTCTTGGATTTCTCCGGCCTTGCATGAGGCGTTATTTTTATGCCCTCCGTGGGGTCTTTTGAAATCAATCCGTTCAGGCGGGCTGTAGAAAACAACTGCTGAAGGGTAATCAGCACTTTTCGCTGCAGGCTCTCTGATTTTTCCGCTACTCCCGACATAACTTCCCGGATATGCACAGGTTTTACATCCCGCAGCGGCATATTCCCAATCGTATCCAATATATGAGTGTTATACGCATTGCGGTACATAGCTTTTGTATTGGGCCGCAGATCCGCTTTGTACTTTTCCAGCCAGATTTTTGCCCATTCTCCCACAAGGGTGTTGTCCCCTACCCGGATCCCCTGACGGTCTTCATCTCTCACAGCGTCCGCTGCCGCATTGAGTTCCGCCAGTGTGCGACCATATACGATTTTGTGCCGACCGTCAGATAGCGTAATTTTTCTTTGATATCTCCCATCCTTACGCTTTTTAGGCATAGAACTCCCTCCTATTTGCCATTTCAATCCTACTCGCCCTCTGGTACGCCAATGCCGGAGGGCGGGTTTTATTTATAACTTCCTATATCTTCCGTGATAGAACCATTTTGTATAAGATACTGAGGATCAAATTTTAAACTTCCTTTTTCCTGCTCTCCGTCATAAAATTTTAGCTCTATGGGATCATTTAAGTTCCTTAAAGTATAGAGGCTGCAAAATATCTCCACTTCACCATTCTCTAATTCATCTATCTGTTCCCCTATGGGGTTCGATAAAACTACAGCAGTTTCCAGTTCTGCTCCTTCCTGGTATACTTTAGCATGTCCTAAAATCTCATTGAACGGGATTATAGGGGCATCCCCAATATTAACAATGATAAAATCAAAGCCAAAAACGGGACTTTCCAAAGCTCTTCCTCTGTATTCGTCCTCGTAAATGTCTACACTTGCTATAGTAATTCCAGAGTCTTCTTGCATAAACGTTGCAGTACTATAATCAAACATAGGGAAAACACTAGAAGATTGCCCGGAATCTTCATTTTTTGTTTCTGATTTAGGTGGAAGAACGAAAGCGCACCCCTGTAACAATAGAACGCATAAAAAAGCAACCACAATTTTCATATTTTTCATTTCAAAACTTCCCTCCTGTAAAATATTACAATTTGCCATTATAATACTACGTTCAGAAAGGAAAGTCACCTACATATTGAAAATTTAGTCGAATTTTTCGACTAATTTAACCAGTTTAAAAAATCTCGCATGTATCCGTTCCATTAATAGCGCCCATTCGATACTCTGCTAATTTTATTGGGATCCCCATATAAAGTGCCGCGTCGCTAATAGAACGGCCCAAGAACGGTCTTAATTCATCATCTGAGTAAATCATAGAAATAGAAAATTGGTTGGCTTGTACTTCCAGCTTGTTGACGGAGAATAAAGTAGAGGCCCGTAAAAAAGGAGTGTTCATATTTGGATGGAGTAATGAATGAGCTAGTTCATGGCCGCAAGTAAACAACGCTTGTTGCCGTTCTAAATCTTGATTGATGTGGATGAATTTTTGGCGCAAACTTCTGCTGTAATACCCGCGAATACTCCCCAGAGATTCAAACACAACGATAATGTTCCGACGCTCCGCAATCTCAAACGGGTCTCTTGAATTGTATTCTTTGCAGATTTTCTCCGCTAGACCCTTTATATCCACATTATTCGCCCTCTTTGCGATACTTTTTAGGAGTGAACTTTTGCTTTGCAATTCTTTTACTAATCTCCAATTGATTTCTTAGGCTTACTTCTAGGAGCTGTCTTGTCTCATCATCAATAGGTTCCCCGTCAAACATAAGCCCATCAGTTGGCCCGCTAAGGTCAGCAATCATAGCTGATAGTCTGCGTTCGATGTCGCGCCTGTCCTTCTCTGTAAGGTCAGGCGCATTTTTTGTTTCTTCGCCAGTCAAAATATAGTCTACGGAAACTCCAAAAAACTCTCCTAATTTTAACAATGTTTCGTAATCTGGTTGGCGTTTTCCAGTCTCATAGTGGGAAATGGTGCTCTCAGCAAGACCAATTTCTTCACCGAGTTCTTTCATTGTAAGACCATATTTCTTTCGTAATTCTCGCAATTTGAGCATCATAATCACCCTTTCGCTGGTATTATATCCTTTACATTTTGGAAAGTAAATAGGACTATACAAAATGGCAAGATTTTTCTTGACAATCCGTATAGAATGGTGTAATATAAAGATAAACTTTCCGAATTGTATAGAATTGGAGGTGATGTGATGCGCAAATGGTTAAAGAAAGCTCGTCAAGAGCATGGATTAACTATGAAACAAATGGCCGATGAACTTCACATTTCAGAAAGTTATTATTGCTCAATTGAAAATGGATATAGGCAAAGAGATATGGATATATCTCTTGCAGCTAAAATTAGCGAAACCCTTAAAATTTCGATGAAGCAAATCTTGAAGTTTGAACAAGCTAATCGTACCACAAAACAAGTCCAATAAACAGGACTTAAAGGAGGGAAGAAAATGAAACTCACGATCGAAGCGGAACCAAAAGAAATAGCCGCCCTTGTAGTAGCGATACAAGAGCGGCAGGAAGACGAACAAGTTCAATTGATACTTAATCGTCTTCAAGAGAAAGTACACCAGAGCGAACCAGTATTTCAGCCGTAGTTTTGGCGGCTATAGCGGGGATTGAAACGACTATTTTTGTAATCATTTCAGAAAAATCGGACTTGCTTCCAGTATGCGTAGCTTGAATCACAGCGTTAAACTGTTCAAGCTCTTTTTGCGCAGTAGTATTTACAATTTCTGTAAATTCAGACCGTTTCAAAAAATCACCTCCTCCCCGCCCATTATATCGCAGGTCCGGAGGAAGCACAAGCAGAAGGAAGCGGGGTGAGAAAATGCCTGTAGACTTTAACACGGCTCTGGAAGAGCTGGTGGAAAAAAAGGTTATGGAGTTCGTGCCGGTGCTGCTATATAAAAAGACCCGTTTCACACCGGAAGACATAGCCGAACTGTACGGGATACATAAGGATGTTGCTCGGAATAAGATGAACGAGGGCCAGTTTGGCGAAGTGATCGAGATAACAAAAAGGAAAAAGGTGGTTACGCTGGAAGGCCTTTTGGAGTACGAAGCAAAGCACAGAGGCTTTACCAGCGGAAAACCGGAGCCGAAGGCCCCTTCCAAAAAAAGGAAAGCGGCCGTAGGACGAATATGAAAGGAGCCTGACAAATGATCATCGAAGCACTAGGCAGCCTGCTGTTCCTGGGCGGATTGCTTGCCATAGCGGTGAGCATAACCGCAGTGGACGAGCACCGGCAGCGGAAGAGGGCCCGGGAGAGCGAGCGAAGGGCAATCCAGAAAATCAAGGAAGACAGGAGGAAAGCGGCGTGAATATAGAAGAAAAAATTGATATCTGCGCCATGAAATTAAATGGCTACACGTTGCAGGAAATTGGTGATAAGTACGGAGTCAGCAGAGAACGTATACGACAGATTTTGCAGGGGATCTGTAATCCAAAGCCAAGACGGCGTCACGCTGATTGGCTATATCCCAATATAGCAAAATGGGCTAATGAATCAAGAATTAGCAATAATAGATTGGGGGAATTATTGGGAGTGACCAATACTGCTGTCAGGAACTATATGATAGGCAAACGGGATTTGCCCAAGAGGGTTATTGATAAGTTGATAGAAATTAGCGGTATGACTTACGAAAAACTTTTCGAAAAAGCAAAGGAGGTCTAACCATGTACCAAAGCACAGAAAAAGCCGCCCCCGGCGCTGGTAACACCGAGAGCGGCAAAACAGAGGATCAAATCAATCCTGTTAGCGATAGTATATCAAAGGAAGTAGAAAATTTCAAGAAGATAGATGAAAAAGAGATCATTCGTGTCTTGATGGTTCTGGGATATGAATACGCCGCCCGCGATCGTAACGGTGACCTGTATGCTTTTAAGGGGGAACCGGAATATTCCGACATAAGCGAATCCTGGGCGAATGATTATTACATACAGCTCCCTGCATATCTGCTTTTAAGACTTCCCAGCGGCGTGACGGGATGCATCTCTCTGCTGGATTACATACGGAGGGATTGGGATGTATGAGCTTGCAGGGATAAAAATGGGCCGCCATATGGATACTGGAAAGTATTTCGTTCGGGAAAAAACGGGAGAGGAAAGGCTCTATAGTAATCCACTCATGGCCTGGACGGACTTTATCCAGCGGGCGGATATGACTGTCCGACGCCGGATGCGCTTAGCGGTGAGGGATAACGCCCTTCTCAGAATGGGGGAATAGATTGTGGAAAGAAAAGAGGCACTCATCGCCGCTATTGTGGAAAACATCCCTAAAGGTCTCGCGTCAGATGGACGCCATCACCCCTATTATCTTCTGAATTACGAGAATCCAGTGATAGATGGATTGTATAGGGATTTTCGCAAAAAGCGCGGCCTTCCGGACTATTTGCCTGTGAGCGATCAGGAACGGACAGAGTTTGAACTGCTCCTGTTCAAACCAGTTGTGCTGGCCCGTTTGGAAGAGTTAATTTCATCTCCAAAATTGGAGATGAAAAACCAGAAAGAAAGCGAATAATGGGCAGAAAAAAGCGCCGCCCGATGAAGCGGGAGGCGCTCATTTTTAGCCGCCGGGAAGTGTCCCAAAAAGCGGACAACAACATCATTTATAGTATATCATTCGGAGGCTAAAAAGTCAAGCAGAAAGCGGTGTTTAGGCCGCTTTAGACCCTTGATAAAAGTATTATTTTAAGGCATGGTGATCAGAAAAATCATGCAACAAATTAGCAGCCGGAGGACATACAGGATGCCATATTTGAAGGAGGTAGCCATTGCTGGGAGGACGGTGGAAATCCGGAAAAAATACTCTGCCAGGTATGGCCGAAAAATAGAAAGGAGCCCCAATGTGGGACCTACCCCAGAAAAGATGGAGCGTTATAACCAACAGGAGGCGGAGCGGAAGCTCAGACGTTTAATAAATGCCAATTTTGGGCCGGGAGATTTCCATATGATAGTAAGCTATGGTGGAGAATACAACCCGGAGCCAGAGGAAGCCCGAAAGCATCTGGAGGCTTTTCTCCGAAAAATGCGGAGATTGTATGAGAAATGGGAAAGGCCTTTTCGATATGTAGTAGCAGCCGAAAGAGGAATTCGGGGCCGCCGGAAAATGCATTTTCACATGGTGGTGAACTATATGGAAACTCGGGAGATTTCCGAGCTTTGGCCCTGGGGCAGGGTGAAGTTTTTTCCACTGGACAATACCGGACAATATGCGGATCTGGCGTCCTATATCATTAAGCGCACCAGCCGCACCTTTCGGGAAGGGACTGAGGGATTCAAAAAGCGATGGAATCAAAGCCGGAATCTCCGGGCGCCGGAGGTAAAGAATTACGTGATCACCGCAAAGCAGTGGCGAAAAGAGCCGAAAGCATGGAAGGGCTATTATTTGGAGAAAACCCGATTCTTTGAAGGAGTTAGCGAGGTAACGGGATACCCCATGCAGTTTTACAGCATGGTAAAGCTACCAGAACCGATGCACAGGAGGATATGACGTTGAAGAGGAAAATACAGCTGGATCAGAACGGAATACAAATTACTGAGGACCAGGCCCAGCGGGCCGTATTTAGATGGGCGAAAGATGCGGCTATTTTGTGGCCGGAACTGCGGTATATGTATCATACGCCGAATGAAGGAAAACGGAATCCTTATACAGGCCAGCGGCTAAAGGCGGAGGGCATGAGAAGTGGTGTGCCGGACATCTGTCTTCCTGCACCAAGAGGAAAATACCACGGATTATATATTGAAATGAAGGTAGGAAGAAACAAGCCTACTCCGGAACAGGAGGATTTCCTCACGTATCTGGCTGTAGCTGGATATAAAAGCCTTGCCTGCTGGGGAGAAAAAAGTACCATCCGGGCCATTGAATCCTATTTAAAGTTACCGAAGGAGGAAGAGCCATGTATAGATGTACCGATGAAATCCGAACCCAAAGGAGAATAGAGAGAGAAAAAGCCTTTCCGAAAATTGTTGGGATCCATATAGGCGAAAAAGTGAAAGTCCCAGTACTTATGGTATCTGATAAAACAGCCAGATATTTAGAAGCCGTGGTGGAATACATAGATCGGGATCTGGATTTTGTCACCGTCCGCCGGATGCCGGAACGAAGGCCAATGGCGGATCCTTATGCAAGACTGTCTGGATACTGCGTCAGTGTAGCGCCGGATGAGATTAGGAGGCACGGAAGATGAAAGCCGGAACAAGGGCGAAGACTCGATATCTGAGTCGGGGAGGGAGAAGAACCATGATTATCCTTCTCACCATGTTGGAAGCGCTGAAGGATTTCCTTCCGAATGCTGGACTCAAACCGGAGGAAAAAAGAAACATCCAGCGGGGCGTCACTATGATCGGCAATCAGCTGATCCGTATGGGGGATACATTTGAAAAAAGCTTCTGGCGGAAACTTCTGGACGAAGGGGAGAACACAGGGATCCAAATCGTGGATATGCGCAATGAGGAAAAGGCCGGTTCGGACGGCTGGAAAAACTACAGAGAAGATGACATATTTGATCTGGCGGATTTCGCTCTTTCTGGGTGCGAGAATTGTAAAAAGAATTTTGCATACTGTCGGAAGTACAGTCTTTTAATGGCGTTGCAAGTTCCACCGGCCCAGGAAGAAACCGACGGATGCCCATATGAGCAGGAGGAATGATATGAACGCGCAAGATATCGCTGAATTCCAGCGGAGACAGTCCAAAACTGTCCTCCGGCTGTATAACGACAATTTCCAAAATTATAAGCGGTATAACATTCCCAAAGCCCAGCTTGTAATAGCCGATATCCCATACAACATAGGAATAAACGCATACGCCTCCAGCCCGGAATGGTATGTGAAGGGAGACAATAAAAACGGGGCAAGCCGTAAAGCTGGGAAAGCGTTTTTTGGAACGGACACCAATTTCAATATCGCGGAGTATTTCCATTTCTGCAACCGGCTTCTGAAAAAAGAGCCGAAAGAAAAAGGAAAAGCGCCCTGCATGATTGTATTTTGTTCCTTTCAGCAATTGAATACAGTGATCGAATATGCCCGGAGATATGGATTCCGGAATTATATCCCACTGGTATTCTGCAAAAATTATTCCGCTCAGGTGTTAAAGTCCAACATGAAAATTGTAGGGGCCACGGAATACGGCTTAGTGCTTTATCGAGATAAGCTCCCAAAATTCCGCAATGATGGAAACATGGTACTGAATTGGTTCCTATGGGAGCGGGACGGAAAGAATATACCACGAATCCATCCCACCCAAAAGCCTATAAAACTGTTGAAACAGTTGATCTCCATCTATACCGATCCTGGAGATGTGGTAATAGACCCCTGCGCGGGTAGCGGAACCACTTTGCGTGCGGCGTATGAGTTGGGACGAAGCAGTTATGGATTTGAAAGTGTAAAAAGCTTTTGCGAGGCTGCATGGGAAAGGCTACTGCCTGGTGCAATGGCTTATCATCCAGCGGAAATAGCGGAGCAGACAAGCTTATTTATGGAGGGTTAACTATGAACAATGATATCCGCGCCGCCCTGCTGGGCGACAAAGAGGCGGCTAAGAGGGTGACGGAGCAGGGGGTGCTGCTGGGGTGCCCACACTGTA
>CAJFPJ010000022.1 GCA_904399395.1 uncultured Clostridia bacterium
ATAAAGGCCCTAATCTCCCATCTTCTGGAACGGTATGGGGAAGAAGAGGTGAAAACCTGGTATTTTGAGCTGTGGAACGAGCCGGATATCTTTTATTGGAACGGCACCATAGCGGAATACTGCAAGCTGTATGATTATACGGAGCGGGCTATCCATGAAGTATGCGATGAGCTTCGGATTTCAGGACCTGCCGTTACAGGAAATTTTGACCGGGAATATGTTTGCCGGTTCTTTAGGGATTTCTTAAAACACTGCAAATCGGGAGTCAATTTCTGCACAGGAGAAACGGGGACTCGCTTGGACTTTATCACCTATCATGTAAAAGGCGGCGGTTTCCCCTTTGAAATGCATGCCCCAAAGGCTGTCCCCTCTGTGGAGCGGCTTGTACAGCTTACGAAGATTGGGCTGGATATCATCTGCGAGTGCGGATACCAGGGGTTGGAGGTAGTGCTCTCGGAAGCAGATCCGGATGGCTGGGCTGCGGGCGGCGTATATGACAACGCCAATATGATTTTCCGTAATACAGAGTATTACGCCACATATGTTGCCTCCACTTATGAGAAGATCGAACAGCTTTGCCATGAATACCGGATGGCGGTGAGACCCCTTGCCTGGGCGTTCATGTTCCCGGGAGAAAGGTGTTTTGAAGGCACTCGTACCTTCACCACCCAGGGGATCGACAAGGCGGTGTTCAATCTCTTTAAGATCTATGGATCGTTGGGAGATACGAAGTTGGCCTTCTCCAGCGATGGCGCCGAAACCATGGAGCAGGTCCAAGAACAGTTTGCGAAAATGGCAGATATGACCAAGCCATATACAGGCGAAGGAGAGGAAACGGACGTTTCGGGCTTTGCTGTGGAAGGCAAAAATGGAGAAACACAAATTCTCATTTACAGCCACAACAACGATCGGGACGAGCATTCGGAAAGCACCGTAACTTTAACTGTGGAAGGGCTTTCCGGCAAAGAAACAGTGGAGTGCATCCATTATCGGATCGACGGGGAGCACTCTAATCCCTATGCGGAGTGGAAGCGCCAGGGAGAGCCCCTCTTCCCGGAAGGGGAGCAGTATGAAGCCATCAAAAAGCGCGATGGTCTGGAGAAGCTCACGGAGGATACGGTCCTTTCTGTGAAGGATGGAGCGGCAACGCTTACCTTTACCATGCCGGCCCATGCAGTTTCCTTCGTAGTCCTGAAGTAATACACATAATTAGGAAAGGGGAGGAGAAGATGGGATGAACCACAAAGAAATGCCGACAGAGGAAAAACAGGAACATTTGCAATGGCTGGCCGGGCTTTCTGGAAGCGAGTTCACCTCTGCCATGCTAAAGGTGTTCCGAATGCGGGCAGAAGATGTGGCCAACGGTGATTTGCTCCGGCGTTTTTCTGCCACACGATTTACAGCCCCAGCGGATTTGGATCCGGCGGCATACCACAGGCTGCAGGCCATTCTGCTGGAAAAAGCGCGGTCCTGTGGTTTTATCCCTCTCCTGCTTTCACCCCTGGCGCCCTTTGGAAGTTGCTCAGCCTTCGGTTGCGTTAACCAGGATAAGGTAATGAGCACGATTCGGGGAGCGGAGGCCCTGGCAGATCCCACGAATATGCTTGCTGTGCACATTGCCTCCAATATCCGCAGCGGGAAGCTGGAGCAGGGAAGGACGCATCATTTCTGTGCTACAGCCCAGGTGACGAGGGCGCAAAACAGTGCCCGCAAAGGTGTATTGACGCATTTCGGTCTTCTTGGTCTCGTCTCCTCAGGGATGGATACCGGTTCCTATCTCTGTGAAAAGGAGCTGCTTCTGCAGCATCTGCGATATTATGAAGCACTTTTGGAGGGATCCGGCCAGGTGGTGCTGCACCGAAGGAGTGGATATCCGGATGAAGAGGGATTCTGGAACCGAATGACGGATTTTCTGCAGAACGCGGGCCTTTCCATGCATATTTGTATAGGGGAACCCCAGGAGGAAAATTCCTATTACAGGGGACTGAATTTTAAAATCTATGGGGAGATCGACGGAGTTCGCAGAGAGATTGCAGACGGTGGTTTTGTGGATTGGATCAATCGTATGACAGGTCTTCGGAAGCTCCGGTGCCTCATCAGCGGAGCCGGATTGGAACGACTTTTATCCTTTGTTCCTATTTAAAATGTGAGCATCCTGTCTAAAAGGCGGGATGCTCATTTTTTGCGTCTTTCCAGGTTTTCGACTGTTTTCTTCCTCCAGGCTTTTACAGAAAAGCCTTTGATGCACCTTTGGTTCTGTGGTATACTGAATACTCACGAATAAAAGAGCTGAAAGACTTTTGAAATCTAATGGGAAGAGGATGAAATCCAATGAACGAGAAGGAAGTAGCGGAGATCCGCCGGCGTTTCCGGCCGGAAAAAAGCAATATAACCGCTGTGCGCGGGTGCTATGTGAACGAAAACAGGGAGATCGTCTCCCAGTTCAGCCAGTCTTTGGCATTAACGCCTCAGGAGGAATCGGAGAAACTTTTGGCGGTACTCAAAAAAACGCTCTCCGGCACCCTGGGAAAAAACCTGATCGATATTTCGTTTGCTACCCGGCAGGTTATAGACAGCGACGAGCATCGCCTTTTGATGGAACTGAGGGATTCCTCCCTGCATAACGAGGAGGCTGTTCAAACTTTTTTTCAGAAGGTAATCAGCGTACTTTCTATTGAGGGGCAATATTTGATTTTGCTGGCTCATGACACATACGACGTACCCTACAGGGCGAAGGACGGCGAAAAGCTGGAGGACGCATCCTCTGAGGTCTTTTCCTATATTCTGTGCAGTATCTGCCCTGTAAAGACCACCAAACCGGCTCTTTGCTACGATGTGCCGGAAAATATCTTCCGGAGCCAGAAGACGGATTGGATCGTCTCCCCGCCGGAGCTGGGATTTATGTTTCCCGCCTTTGACGACAGAAGCGCCAATATTTACGGCTCTCTGTATTACACAAAGAATACGGCGGAAAGCCATGAAGAATTTGTGGATGCAGTTTTCCGCACAGAGATCCCCATGCCGGCAGAGGAACAGAAAGAGACCTTTCATTCCATTCTGAGTGAAACACTGGAAGAAGACTGCAGCTACGATGTGATACAGTCGGTGCACAGCCAGCTTTGCGAGATGATCGAAGAACATAAAGCCAACAAAGAGGAAGAACCCCTTGCAGTCTCTAAACGGGCTGTTCGGGGTGTGTTGGAATCCTGTGGCGTACCTGCAGAGCGCATGGAGGCCTTTGAAGAGAAATTCGACGAGGGCTTCGGTCCGGATACGGATATCAGTCCCCGGAATGTAGTGGATACAAAGCGTCTGGAACTGCGTACTCCAGATGTCACCATCCAGGTAAATCCGGAACGGGGGGATCTGGTGGAGACACGCATCATCAATGGAGCCAAATATATCTTGATACGGGCGGATGAGGGCGTGGAGGTCAACGGCATCAGCGTACATATCAGCTGAATAGGAAAGGCTGGCAGCTGCCGGCCTTTGCAAGAGATGTTCCGTTGGGAAGAAATCTGCGTGTTTAGGATATCATCTAAAATAAAAAGATCTCGGCGACCTTACGAAAGTGTAAGATAGAAAGAGGGAAATGTAAGCCAATTCGATGGCAAAGCATTTCCCTTTTTTGCTACAATTAGGATACTTTCAGAAGATAGGGATGGGTCAAAAGGAGGAATACCCTTGAAAAAGATCCTGAAAATAGGAATAAAATTGTTTTTTTCTCTTGTTTCCTTAGGTTTGACATTTTTGTTGATCGTCGCCGTTTTCTTTGGAGTGAAAGGGTATCAAATGTATCAGGATGCGATACATAAAACACCATTGAATGAGAAGGTGGAGACGATTCGGAATACGGAAGGCTTCACAAAATATGAGGAGCTGCCGGAAATCTATGTGGAAGCCGTGGTGTCGGTGGAAGACAAACGATTCTGGTCCCACCATGGAGTGGATTATCTAGCCATTGGCCGCGCTCTGTGGAACGATATCCGCGCCATGTCTTTTGTGGAAGGCGGTAGCACAATTTCCCAGCAGCTGATGAAAAATGAATATTTTACTCAGGAGAAAAAGCTGGAACGAAAATTTGCAGAGATTTTTGCCGCCTGGGAGCTTGAAAGAGAATACAGCAAGAAAGAAATTTTTGAGCTCTATGTGAATACGATCTATTTCGGGAGCGGATACTATGGAATTCACGACGCGGCAGAAGGATATTTTGGGAAGGAGCCCTCAGAACTCACCGAGTATGAAGCAATCATGCTGGCGGGCCTTCCCAATGCTCCCTCGGCCTATTCACCGGATACAAATCCGGAGCTGGCCAGGCAGCGCATGAAGCAGGTGCTGGAGAAAATGGTGGAATGCGAAGTGCTTACGCAAAAAGAGGCCGATGCAATTTTTGCAGGGCCACAGTCTGAGGACGTCCCAACCGGGACGTCCGTTTTGCTTATTGTTCCTTTTTTTCCAGTGCAGCCTGCAGGATCCGACGGTGGATTTTGAGCAATTGCTGCAAAGCCTGTTCTGCTTTTTCTCCTCCTGCGGCGCGAATTTCTTTAATCGTTTGCCGTTCTTCCTCTTCCCATATACGGATTAGCTTTCCGGGCAGATCCAAAAGGGGGCTTTGCTCGTCCACATCTGCCTCATCGCATGTTGGGGGGAGAAATCCCAGCTTCAGCATATGTGCATGTTCGTCGTAAAGATTGATTAGGCGAAGCCCACAGAATTCAGCTTCCTTGCGAAGGCGTGAGACGCGATAAATCCCAGGGGAGGCAAAAATAACCGCCGTCCCTGCAGAATGGCAGAGAAAATGCGTATATTTATTCTTGATGTCTGTTCCCGTGATGCGGCAGAGGCAGCAGTGTTCCCCCGGAAGCAAGTGCCTTTTTGATTCGCTGAAGGCCAGGTCACTGGAATGGATCCGGTAGATTTCAATATCCGGGTAAGTTTCTTTTTTCTGCCCCACCAGTTCCAAGGCTTTTCGTTCAAAGCCATTGGACGCCGGGCTGATAAAGAACCGATTTCCCTCCCTAAGGGCCTGGGAGAGGATCTGTTCCAGACGTTCGGTGAGATACGTGTCCAGAAGTGGGGAAGGGGTTGTGGGATGAAAGGCTGTTTTCAGGCAGGAATACAGCAGGACCGTTTTTTCTCTGGGAAAATGGGGCGTGATTTCCCGGCCGGCGGCGTCCAAAAGTTTCATATGCATCACCTTTGATATATTTGTAGGAGTTTTTAACGGTGCGATTCTCGCCATGTCATTTTCTTAGCCTCAACAAAAAGGAGGGGAGTTCCAAAGGGAGATGGTGGATTCACTGGCATGAAATGAAAGTTTATTCTACGGTCTCTCAACTTTCTATAAAACAGTGCTATGAATGAGTGGATAAAATGATTCAGAAATTGTGCCAAGATGAAAATATAGGGGATGATTTGACGAAATTACATAAAATGTATGTGTATTTTTTGCGGTCTCCTTTATCTTGGATAAAATGGATGCGCTTCTACTTCTTGTACTTGCTCAAGCCGCAAGGGCTCCAACTTTCTGGTTTCGCCCAGAAAGTTGGCAAAGATGCGCCCAAGAGGGGGGGAGAAAAGGTATCCCCCCTCTTGGAACTCCTCCCTCCTTTTGCTGAGAGAACACTTTATCACGGATTTTATGTTGCTTCCCCCTTGAGCTCGGGCTCCGCAGTCGCCCTCGAAATATGAAGAGGCCGCACAGTGCGCGGCCTCTTTCTATGCCATCCGTGGTGAATGGACGACTACGGAGTCCTATTCACTACGTTTCAATTTGAACGCCCGTGTTTTCCATTTTATCCTTGCAAAAGAAAGGGGTCACGGGGGAATTCTTTCCCCCTGACGTATCTTTGCATACTTTCTGTACGGAATCTTTTCATTAAGGAAGCGTAATATAGATTACGCTTCCTATGCGCC
>CAJFPJ010000023.1 GCA_904399395.1 uncultured Clostridia bacterium
CGATAATGCTATTTCTACAGGACGCGAAAAAGTAAAACCATTCGGGATCATATTTTCTATAAATTTATAAATTTTATGATTCTGATATTTTCCAAAAAACTTTTTTATAGCTTCAGTATATTCATTTGATTCTTCTGTCATAAGGCCATATCCAACCAAAGGCTTTGTGATTTCGTTGTATTTACTCGTTAAAAGAATACTGTTAATTAATTCCAAAAAAAGATTTGTTTGAACCACAATTTCTTTTGCTTTTCGCCTCGACATTTAATAATCACCTTTTCGTCTTAATCTTACTATATCAGATCAAAAAAGAATAAAAGCTACATTTCAAACAACTGAAATGTAGCTTTTAATTTTGGTTGCGGGGGTTCGCAACATAGTTTTCCCGAAATTCTGTTCTATTTCTCTACACGATAGAAAAGCGTCTTGTTTCAACGGTTTTAGTGAAAACCTGCGTAAGTTCCGGGGCGGACTGCTTGAAGGCCGAGAGGTCAAAGCGGCGGCTTTTAACCTTTGTCCAGCGGACTTTGAAAACATCCACTTCCATTTCTTCCACGTCCCGGGCGGTCATTTCTTCTTTGATCTCTGCCTCTATGTCGGCGATCTCCGCCGCCAGCTCTTCCGCCATCAGCTTCAGTTCCTTCAGTTCGCGTACCTTCTTTGTCAGTTCTACTGTGCTCATTGTGTCGGCTCCTTTCCGTTTCAAGCTGGAAGGCAAGCCCCGGCAGGCTTTAAGCATCTAGGTCGTTGGCCGTCTCATTCTCCCTTATCCTGCTTCCCGGCGTTGCGCTGCGTTCTTGTTTCCCTTTCGGTACTCCGTCCGCTTTCGCTTGCTTTCTTCCTTGACGGTTTCCTGTTTTTGTTATAGAATGAAGCCAAGGGAAGAGGCTTTCCGCAATGTCTTTTGCCCTTATCGAGTGGCTATCCGGGGGTTTGGGTGGTCACTCTTTTTTTATATTCCTCAAAGGCTTTCTGCTTTTGCTCTTTGGTGAGCTTTTGCCATTCCCGGAACTTCATGAGCGCCACCTCCTTTCTTTGTGGCCTCTCTTCCCTTGACTGTGATTATATTATACATCGATTTCTGTGTATTGTCTATTGGCTTATTATACAACGTTTTCTGTGTATATTTGGCTATATTGTACATTGATTTCTGTGTACTATTGACGTATAATAGAGACAGTGAAAAAGGGACTTTTTATAATGAGGCCCGGAAAGAAGGTAATGAAGATGCCTATTGTTTATAAAATCGACATTTTAAAGGCTTTGAAGGACAAAGGCTTTTCTACTTACAGACTTAGAAAAGATAAATTGCTTTCAGAGGGAGTAATCCAGTCTTTGAGATGCAACAAAACGATCTCATTAGATAATATAGCGCAAATCTGCGCCCTTCTGGACTGCCAGCCCGGTGATCTGTTGGAATATGTGAAGGAGGAAGCCCAGGAATGAAGACGTATACCATCATCGGCGGAGTAAACGGCACAGGGAAAAGCAGCCTCACAGGCGTTCTAAAGGCTGAAACAACCGATCTGGGCCGGATTATAGACGTGGATACAATTACCGTGTCCATGGGCGGGAACCGGCTGCAGGGGGGCAAAGAAGCCATTGCCAGAATAGAAGACTGCCTGAAAAAAGGAATCTGCTTCACACAGGAAACCACGCTTTCCGGCCGGCGGACAGAGAGAACCGCCCGCCGTGCAAGGGAGCAGGGATATTATATCCGCCTGTATTATGTGGGCCTTGATACATCAAAGGAAAGCCTTAAACGCATCCAGAACCGCGTGGAAAAGGGCGGGCATGATATTCCACCGGCAGACGTATTAAAACGCTTTGAGAGCCGTTTCCGGGATGTAGAAAGGATACTTCCTTACTGCGACGAAGCTGTCTTCTTTGACAACGAAAACGGGTTCCGGGCCGTGGGGGAATACCGGAATGGGGAAGTTATCCAGACCGCCGACCAGGCGCCGGAATGGTTTGCACGGCTCAAAGAATACCTGCAGGAATAGGAAAAGACCAGCGGTTTCCCGCTGGTCTCTCTTTTTGCCCTCATTCGGCGTAATTTTTCGTAATTTTGCCCCGGTTCCTGAGCAGGCGAAGCCAGCCCTTGCTCTCCTTATACTCCGCTGTGCGCTCTTCCACGCTTCCCCGGCTCTTCCAGGCCGTGAAGCCCGTGCCCTGGTATGCCCTGGCCGCAGTGATCTCTTCCATGAAGGGCTTCAGCTTCAGAATGTTTTTACCCCTCCGGAGCTTTCGCATACCGTCGGTTTCGTTCCGCCGTACCCATTCGGGAGAGCATCCACGCTCTTCCCCTAACTGCTTCAGCGTCTTTCCCTCAAAGTGACGGCCTTCAATAGCCGCCCGCTGGGCTTCCGGGAGCGTTGCAAGGCATTCTATGAGGGCATTGTGAAGCTCTTCAGTAAATACCCGGTCTTCAGCATTGCGGAGCATTTCCCCGGCCTCCGGGTCTTCTAAAGTGTCCCCTATGGTAAGGTCTTCCTCTGTGCCGGGAATGGGCTTTTCCAGGCTGTCCGCGCTGTCCAGCGGCTCGGGCTTCATATTCCCCTGGCAGTGCGTAAGGGCGTTTATACGGCCCTGTAAGGGGTAGGAAATCCACGCCGAGAACTTGTACCCTCTCGCCGGGTCAAAGGCTCTCAGGGAAGCCTGAAAGGCAAGAAAGCATTCTTGCTGTATGTCCTCCAATTCCACGCCGCAGCGGATGAACTGCTCCCGGCGTTTCTGGTATATCTTTGCCGCCTTCATGTAATACAGCTTGTATACCTTTTCCCACAGGAGCCCGGCGGCTTCCTTGTCCCCCTGCTGGGCCAGAAGGGCAAGGATTTCCGCAGTAGCTTCTTTCTGTGCTGTTCCCGGCATTCTATCACTCCCGCGCGTTATCGTGTCTACAAATTAAGGGAGCGGTGTTTTACCGCCCCCTTGCAATGCCTGTTATCCCTCCAGGGCCTCCAGCCATGCGGAATTCATAGGGTTGGGCGTCCCAAAATTCTTTACGGCGCTCTCAATTACAGGGCTGTCCACGCCCTGGCCCCATCCGTAGCCGTCCATGTTCTCAACTGTACCTATAGCCGACTCCGCGAATTTCTTATAGGCGGCAATCTTATTTTCCACAGAGGGGATGATAAGAGTGTTCAAGCGACCTGTAGAGCCAAACTCTCCCGGCTTTGTCTCCTGCCTGTTGTGCTTCTCTGCATACTGCGCCAGAATAAAGCACATAGTCCCGTTTCTCTTGTGCTTGTTTACAAGAGCTTCAAACTGTTCCGGGGAAAGGTCGAACTTTAAAAGCTTCATATCTCCGTCATCGATCTTGCTGCCGTCCAGCGCTCCCCATCGGTAGGTTGCTTCAACGGCCTTGTCTTTTGCTTCGGTGATGGCGCTGATAGTTGCCCGCTTCTGCGCTTCCAGAGAGGATTCCAGCTTTCTGATCTCCTGGGCTGCTACTTCCGGCTGGTATCTCTGCCGGGCCTGTTCCTTGGAAGCCTCCGCAGCTTTTGCGGCGTTGTAGTAGGATGTGAGCGCGTTTTTCATCGTTTGAATGTACTGGTTCATACTATCTCCTTTCATTCTCCCCTTTCAGATATAACGGCCTGCAGGCCCCCAGGGCAGAGGCGAAAGGAAAGCAAAACTCCCCTGCTCCTGGGAAACAAAAAAAGGCGCAGGGTTCCAGCCGGTGAAGCTGTTTCCCTACGCCTTGAATGGCTTGCCTATCGGCGGTACTCTGCGCCTATAAATATAGTATACCATTTTCTCGGTCTGTTTACAAGCCTATGAGGCTTAAGGTCGGAAAACGCGACCTATTAAAAAATTGCGTTTCATCGCCCTTTTTCCGTGTTTCGGAAAGTCCAAACCTTCAGAATTCTTCAGAGGCTGTTCCTTTTATTTTCTCGGGGTTCCCTCGGGGTTCGATGCAGAAAAAGAGCGGGGTCAAGTCCCGCCTTTCTCTTTGTTCGCTCTCTGTTCGTTTGGTTTAGCAGTCAGGTACAGAACCCGCCTCCCGTCCTTCTCTGTCTCATGCCGCCGGGAGCGGGGGAGAAGCCTCTGCACTGCCTGAAAGACTTCCTCGGCCTTCTCCTGTTCCTCCGGCCCGTGGGTGATCTTAATTTTCATAATTCGCCCCACCTGGATACTTGACAAACCGCCTGATCTACGGTACTGTGATTATGTAGTTTGTTTTTTTGCGTTGCGCTCTGCATGGTTGCCGCCGTGCCGGGCGCTTTTTCTGTCTCCTCCTTCTGCCTGTCAATATCTTTTATATGTCTATACCACTGGTACAGGGCTTTCATAGCGGGGAAGTATTTCTCTTTAGGAAGGGATTCCTTCAGCACTGCTTGCCAAAATATGGCCCGGTCTCTGAAATCTCCCCGTTCTGGTGCAAAAGCAAGCCGGTGTTTCAGTTTTTCCGGGAAAGCGTCATACCTGGCTTTTACTGAATAATAAACTTCCCGTCCTATGTTTGCCAAAACGCACCCTTCCACTGTATACAGGAATCCCGGAGCTGTATCTTTCAGCAACGGCAGTTCTCTGGCAACTTGGACACGGATTTCAGCCCCTTCCTTTCTGGCCTTTCTTGCTGTCCGCATTAGTTCAAAGCCCTTTCTGATATCCGTGAGAATGTTCTGTTTCATTGCTGTGTTCCCTCCTTTAGTGCCCGGAAAAGCCCCTTTTCCTTTCTTTCAAGGGCTAATCGGATCACTTCATCTTCGGTCATGTCATGCGGGCGCTGAACCGCCATAACGTCCGGCCAATCCCTGATATAACAGGCCACGTATTTATCCCCTTCAAAGCACAGGAACTGGATCCCGGCAAATTCTCTTTCATGTGGTTCCTTTTTCATTGCTGTATCCCCTTTCTTTTTCCAAATACTACCACTATCAGGCGCTTGCGCCCTCAGACGCTTATTGCAAGAGCCTGTGAAAATCTTTCGCGCCCGGCGCTTCCCGGCCTTCCCACCCGGCGAATTCTTTCCCTACCTTCAGGCCCTGATTGAAGCCGCATCTCTGCACGTCCCCCACATGGTCAAGAAGCATCTGCACCAGCTTGTCATTCTGTTCCGCGGTGAGGGGAAGCTCCCGTATGTAATCGCTTAATCTCTCCGCAGAGGCCAGCATTTCAGGGCTTTTTTCCAACTCAATGCCGTCTTCCTCGATCTTCATTTTTCCATCTTCCTTTCCAGCAAATCCACATTGCTGCTGAGGTCTTCCAGACTTTGCGCTATACCCTGCATGATGCATCCCTGTGTGCTTACGTCATACCAGGCGCAAGCGTCGTTGCACATAACTTCGCGCGGCCCCGGAGCCGATAAGGGGCAGAATTTACGCGGTTCCATCTGCTTTGTCTCCTTTCTTTTCCCGTTTGGATGATTATTTCACTTTTTTCACTTTTTTCATTTCAGGGTTCAAATAGATTTTTTCTTTTGGTCGGCCTTTGGTTTTACTACTTTTGCACCTTTTGCACCTTTTGCACTTCAGGGCTAAAGTAGATTTTTTCCGTGGGTCGGCCTTTGGTTTTTACCTTCTCTATGGCTATGTATCCGCGGTCAACCAGGATATCAAGGCCGGGCTGCAACTCTTCAATAGTTCCCATTTTTCCATCACACAAATTGAACAAATCCCGTTTAGTGATCTCCATTTCCCCGGTAGATTTCAGGCGTTTCAGGATATACTTAGCATCCTTTTCCGCTGGGGTATCGGTTTCCCCGGATGCCTCAAACACGTATATAGCATGGCTTACAAAGTACTTTGCTATTTCTATAGCGTCCTGCATGGTCTTCCCGGAAACAGGCTGTTCTGCGCTCTGCTCCTGATAGATACAGCAGTGCAGCAATGCGGCTATTCTGGCGGTTGTGCCCACCAGCTTTCCCGCCCAGGCTTCCAGCCCGTAAAAGTCTTCGTTCATTCTGTCTTCCACCCAGGCGAACCAGTCTGAAAGAAGCAAGTATGCTTCCCTTGAAAGGCTTACTGCCCGGGGCTGGGGTTCCAGCGGGATCTTCAACAGAGCATATAGCAGCGCTTCATATATTTCCCTGGTGTCATTCTGAATGGGGGTAGTTTCAAACCGTCTTCCTTTTCCCACCATAGAACGGGGGTAGGAATACAGGAACCGGGCTGTAAATCCTCTGTCCTGGAATTCACGGTTTCCCAATACCTCCCGGAGAATAGAGGGCTGAATCATGGTGCATATAGTAAGGTGGGGGCTGTTCAATTGTTCCGGCGGTCTCCCTACTCTGTCGACTAATAGGGATTCCCCTGTATAGGCTTTCAAGATCAGGTCAATATTTACTTTGTCGTTATATCTTCCTGCCAGCATATTGAAGATGCCGCCTTCTGCGCTGATGATCGCCATAACTTCCTTGTTTTCCATCATGAGGGATACCAGTTTTTCTGTTGTTACATCGTCCGCCGTCAGCCGCACAGGATAAACCGGTTTTAAGGAATCTAATTCTCTTTGTTTTTCTGCTATCTCGGTGTATTCTACATCTCCCTTTTTGGCTGCTCTGGTGGTAAGGTTTTCTATAGCCCCCTCCAGAATCTTCTTTTTTGTCCTGTATTCCTGTATTTCAGGCCCCCGGATGATGTTCTGCTCTTTGGTGTACGAATACAGGGGATAGACCAAATTCTGAAGGACGGGGCTTTTTCTTTCAGACGGGCGAGCAATCACGAGAATATACAGATTAACGTTTTCCTCCCAATCCGGTTTAATCCGCACTAAAAATTTTCCCTGAAGGCAGATGGATAGGATTCCCAGTACAGCGGATGCAGGCATGTCCGGCGATACCTGAAGGCTTTCCGCTATCTCTTCCACCATTTCCCGGATACCGTCCGGCAGATGTTCCACAGGAAAAGACGGTTTTTTAGATTCATCGGGCGGTGCAAAAGGTGCAAAAGGTGCAAAAGTGCTTTCCCGCTTCTTTTCCTTCATCTTTTCCGCCGTTTCGGCCCATAGGGCTTTCACTTTGTCCGCCGGTTCCCGGATTTCCTCCGCTCTGTGCAGGAGAAGGGACAGGCATTCCCGGCGTTCTTCCTCTTCCAGGGCGCTCATATACGCAACTTCTACTACAGTCCGGTCTATTGCGTGGATACTGCGCAGGAAATCCCGGTATTCTTGCTGTGTCAATCAGTACCACCCCCGAAAATTCTTTCGCGCCCGAATCTGTCAATCAGGAACCGGGCCACAAGGTCGGGATCTACATCGGCCCATTCGCTTTTTTCTGCGTTTAAGTGATATTTCCCATCCGGGCCGGTTTCCATATAGCCCACAACGGGAAGATGCAGCAGCCTTTTTTGTTCCACGCCTTATTCCTCCTTTCTGTCTTCCAGCAGGCTTTCTACTGATACGCCAAGAGCGCGGGCGATCTTCCCGGCTGTTATTGCTGTACAAGTTCCGCGTGTTCTCACTGTAGAGAAATTCTGGCGGCTCATACCGGCCCTTTCAGCTACTTGTGTACAGCTTAACCCTTGCTCTGCCTGTAATAGATCGAGCTTTAATCTGTTCAACTTCATTTGTTTATCACCTCCAGAACGTTCCTTACAAGCACATGATATCATTTCAATATGTGCTTGTCAAGCACTTTTTTTAAATTTGTTGACAGATATGTGCTTATAAGGTAACATTAAATTAGGGGGCGATACTTTGATGAATTATAATTTGAGAATAGCAGAAGTAAGAAAAGCGGCTAAGGTCACCCAGGAGGAACTTGCTAAGAGGTTGGGAATCAATAGGGCAACGCTTTCAAAATATGAAAATGGAACGATTGATTTAAGCCTTTCTCAATTTCAAAAAATCGCCTCGGTGCTAGGCGTTCCTTTGTCGCAGCTATTGACACAAAACGAGCAAATGGGAACGGCATATCTGGAATACTTTTCATCAGACACAAATGAAGGGCGGAGCCGTCAGTTGCACCGTAGCTTTGACCTGCTAAATGAGGAAGATCAGACAAAAGTCATAGACTATTCTGACAGCCTTTTGAAAGCAGAAATGTACGAAGCCCAGAAGGATGCCCCCGAACAGAAATAGCCGTGGAGCTTGAAGTGCAAAAGGTGCAAAAATACCCCAAGGAGTAACGTTTCATTACTCCCCTTGAACCCGTGCATTTTTGAACGAGTTGGGCACCCCCCAATTTGAGGGGTACCTTTTGGACAAAAATGTCCATAACTTGACTTTCGCTCAAAAAAAGCAATAGCATGCCCTGTTTCAGGGCATACTGGGCTTGGATTCGTGCCCACAAGTGGGCACGATCGGTAAAAGGCAACTTTCCGTCAAAAATGGCGAAAAGCCGGGGTGGTGAAACGCCACCCCGTACCAAATTGGTACAGGGTTTTATCAAAAATGAGTAAAAAGGGGTCGTGATTCTCGACCCCATGGAAACCTGAAAAAACCTGAAATCTAGGCCCACTCGAAGGTCGGCGGATCACCGTCCTTGGGGGGCGGAAAGGTGGCGTTATACCACCTTTCGACCACAAGTGGGCGAAAGCTAACGGGTCCCTATTGATCGGACATTTTTGTCCACCCAATTACTTTCGCTCAAAAATGAGCAATAGGGCTACAGTAGGGATAAACTACTCAATAAAACTCAAGTTTCGGGCCGCTGGAAAGTACCAGGGAGTAAAGGCCGGATTCGTTGATGATAGCCATGTTGGGATTCCCACGATTTCCGTCGGAATTCACGACGGTATTCTTGTCCTCGTCATCGACATGGTCGGCCAGCTAGAGCCGAGAACCTTAAAAAACCTTAGTCCGCTGGAGGTTAGTTCCCCGGGTACTTGGGAAAACTTGTGTTTTATTGACCGACTGGATAACGATTTGTTATTGAGTTCGGCAGAGGCCCAGGAACTTGTCAAAACCTGACATGCCGCTGGATGTTGACTTGATATAGAAAGGAAGTGCAGCCATGGGAAACGCGGTCATTTATGCCCGGTATTCATCGGATAAACAGACAGAAGACAGTATAGAAGCCCAGGTGCGTGCCTGCCGGGAGTATGCCGGTGCGCATGGGTTGAATATTGTTGAAATCTATGCAGATGAAGCCATCAGCGGCAAAGGCTCTAAAACGGCCCAGCGGAGACAGTACCAGCGGCTGCTTAGGGATTGTGGAAAAGGTTTGTTCGACACGATCCTCATACATAAATACGATAGGATAGCGCGGAACCTGGGGGAGCATGTGAATCTGGAAGCGAGGCTAAAAGAAAAAGGGGTGCGGCTGATCGCCACGGCTCAGGATTTCGGTAATACCAACGAGGCCAAGATTATGCGCGCCCTCATGTGGTCGTTGTCCGAATATTATATTGATAATTTAGCCGCCGAAACAAAAAAAGGCCTGCGCGAAACAGCATTAAAAGCTGAACACACGGGCGGGGTTCCTCCGTTTGGCTATGATGTTGTGAATAAAAAGTACGTTATCAATCCGCTGGAAGCGGGGTATGTCCGAAAGATATTTGACGCGGCCCAGGCAAAGCGGGGATTTAAGCAGCTTATAAAGGAAATGGAAGCCGCTGGAATTACGGGGAAGAGGGGAAAGCCCCTTAAATACCCCCAGATTTACGAAATCCTGCGGAATGAAAAATATACCGGGCTATATCTGTACAGCCCCACAGAAGCCAAAAACAGGGCAGACAGGCGCACAAAACCGGATTCTATAAAAATAGAAAACGCCCTGCCGGTAATCATCGACAAGGCGCAATTCATGGAGGTGCAGAAGATCATGAACGAGAGAAAGCAGTCGGGAAGAAAGGCTAATTATATGTGCAGCGGCCTTGTATACTGCCGATGCGGGGCAAAGATGCACGGTTTTACATCAAAACGCAAAGGCCATGAATATCCCTATTTTGTATGCTCCAAGAAATGCGGGGCTCCGGTTCTTCATATGGAAGAAGCGGACGAAGCGGCTATTCAATATTTGCGGGAACTCCTTTGTGATGATAATCAACGGCTGATAGCGGACGCTCTGCGCCAGTATCAGGCGGGGGAAGGCTCCCGCATGGAAGAATTCAAAGGGGCCTTGCAAAAGCGTATAGAAGAGAAGCGCCGCCAATATGATGCGCTTATGAAGAATCTGGCAAGCGGAGCGCTGCCGGATGAAATTGTTGCGGATATAGGCCGGCAGATGAAAGAAATCAAGGCAGAGATCGCAGCTCTGGAACATACAGAACCGCCTAAAGATTTTACCGTGGATACAATCCGGTCATGGCTGGAAGCCATTAAAGCCGCCCCCGATGCGGACGCGGTGCATCTGCTCATAGAGCGCATGGACGTTAAACCGGATCCGGAAAAAGAAAAGACCGCTTTCAACATACAAAGTACATTGAAAACGGTCTTAGGAAAAAATGGTTGCGGGGGACGGACTTGAACCATCGACCTTCGGGTTATGAGCCCGACGAGCTACCAACTGCTCCACCCCGCGATATACAACACTCTATATTCATCTTCCCGAGTGCAAGATATAGTATACAACAGCAAACGAAAAAAAGCAAGGGGTATTTTACAAATATTTTATAAAAGTAGGATTTTAGAGGTATAGAATGCGATATATAAAACAGGGCAGGGCGAAGGTTTTTCCTTCGCCCTGTTAGACACGTCTTTTCAATGCATGATCATGTTTTATTCCAATGCTTCACAGACCAAATCACCCATCTCTTCACAGGATACCTTTCGGAAGCCCTCCACATAGATATCCGGAGTACGGGCCTCCTTCAGCACCTTGGAAACAGCTTTTTCAATAGCTTCGGAAGCTTTGGGCTCATCCAGAGAATATTTCAGCATCATAGCGCCGGAAAGAATCGTGGCCAGGGGATTGGCTTTACCCGAGCCTGCAATATCGGGAGCGGAGCCATGGATAGGCTCATAAAGCCCGGATTTCCCGGCGCTCAGGCTGGCGCTTGCCAGCATACCGATACTACCGCTGATCATGGAAGCCTCGTCCGAAAGAATATCTCCGAACATATTGGAGGTGACGATCACATCGAATTGGCCCGGATTGCGCACAAGCTGCATGGCACAGTTATCCACATACATATTGGTGATTTCCACATCTGGATATTCCTCCGCCCCGATCCTGGCAACGGTAGCTCTCCATAGGCGGGAGCTTTCCAGCACGTTGGCTTTATCCACGCTGCAAAGACGCTTCTGGCGCTTTCTTGCCATATCGAATGCCACCCGGGCGATACGTTCGATTTCCGGAACGGAATACATTTCTGTATCATAGGCGGCTTCCTGGCCATCTATTGTTTTGCGGCCCCGTTCACCGAAATAGATGCCGCCGGTTAGTTCCCGGACTACCATAATATCCAGCTTATCGCCGATGATATCCGCTCGCAAAGGGGAAGCCTCTTTCAGCTCGGGGAAAATTACCGCCGGCCGCAGATTGGCAAAAAGCCCGAGAGCTTCCCGAATTCCCAGAAGGCCTTTTTCCGGCCGTTTGTCGCCGGGCAGGGAATCCCACTTAGGGCCGCCCACTGCACCCAGCAGAGTGGAATCCGCCGCTTTGCAGGCATCGATGGTTGCCTGCGGCAGGGGAGAGCCGGTTGCATCAATGGCGCTTCCACCCAAAAGGGCCTCTTCAAAATCCATGGTAAAGCCATATTTTTCGCCGGCTTTTTTCAATACTTTTACGGCCTGATCTACGATTTCGGGGCCGATTCCGTCACCTTTGAGCAGTACAATTTTATAGGTTTTCATGTGGGAAACCGTCCTTCCTGTGCATGATAGCACGATACATTCAGGGATTCTATTGGCTTATTATTTGTCCTCAGCAATGGCGCGGTTGATGGCGCAGATGATACCCTTGATGGAGGCCAGACTGATATTGTGGTCCATACCCACACCGAATACGGTCTTTCCGCCAGAGGTTTTCAGCTGGATATAGGAGAGAGCCTGGGTATCTGCTCCGCTGCCAACTGCATGCTCACTATAGGAAACAAAGCTGTAGTCGGTGATGCCGATACTGCGGATGGCGTTAAAGAATGCATCGATGGGGCCGTTTCCTGTGGCAGAAAGGAGATGATCCTGGTGGCCGAAACGCAGATTGCCCTCAAAATGCACAACGGCAGGCTTGTTTTCCTCTGTATTTTCTTCATAGAGCTTATAGCTTTTGAGATTATAGGGCGATTTGATTTCCAGATAATTGGTGCGGAAGATATCGAAGATTTCCTCTGCTTTCAGCTCACGTCCGGCTTTATCGCAGGCGGCCTTTACAAGAGCGCCGAATTCGGGATGCATGGCCTTGGGAAGTTCATAGCCGAAGGTCTGCTGCATAACAAAGGCGGCTCCGCCTTTTCCGGACTGGCTGTTGATCCGGATGATAGGCTCGTATTTTCTTCCCACATCTGCCGGATCGATAGGCAGATAGGGAACCTCCCAATAGGGAGTTCCGCTCTGCTGCATATATTGAACGCCTTTGTTGATGGCATCCTGATGGGAACCGGAGAAAGCGGTGAAGACCAAGTCGCCTGCGTAAGGATGCCGGGGATGCACCTTCATCTTGGTGCAGTCTTCATAAACCTGCCGGATATGGCGGATATCGCTGAAATCCAGCTCAGGATCCACACCCTGAGAATACATGTTCATGGCTACATTCATAATATCGGCATTACCGGTGCGTTCACCGTTGCCGAAGAGGGTTCCTTCCACGCGCTCGGCCCCAGCCATAATACCCAGCTCTGTTGCAGCGGTGCCACAGCCTCGGTCATTATGGGGATGCAGGCTGATGATGGCCGAATCCCGGTTTTTCAGATGGCGGCAGAAATACTCAATCTGGTCGGCATAGGTGTTGGGGGTGCACATCTCCACAGTATTCGGCAGGTTCAAAATAACCTTTTTCTCAGGCGTTGCGCCCAAGGTTTCCAGCACACGTTCACAGATTTCCACTGCATTATCCATTTCAGTTCCAGAGAAGCTCTCCGGGGAATATTCATATCGGATGTTGGCTCCTGTGCGGGCGATTTCCTTTTCCGTCAGTTCGCGGACAAGTTTAGCTCCCTCCACAGCAATATCGATGACTCCCTGCATATCGGTGCGGAAAACTACCTTTCTCTGCAGAGTAGAGGTAGAATTATAGAAATGAACGATCACGTTTTTAGCCCCGTCTATGGCTTCAAAGGTTTTCTGGATCAGATGGGGCCTGCACTGCACCAGCACCTGAATAGTCACATCGTCTGGAATCAGATTTCTTTCGATCAGAGTGCGGCAGATCTCATATTCCGTTTCAGAAGCGGAGGGAAAACCAATCTCGATTTCTTTGAAGCCTACATCCATAAGAAGCTGGAAGAATTTCAGCTTTTCCTCCAGATTCATGGGGTCGATCAGCGCCTGGTTCCCGTCGCGAAGATCCACGCTGCACCAGGTGGGCGCTTTTGTAATGGTTTTGTCGGGCCATGTGCGGTCCGGCAGTTTTACGGGCTGAAAGGGGATATACTTTCTGAAGCCTTCGTACATGCTACCAATCCTCCTAATAGAAATTATATGTTTCAACAGATTAAAGACCGGCGATTCCGGTATGAAAAAAGCCCCGAACCCTCCCTAAGGAACGTTCGGGGCGAATGTGTCAAATCCGCGGTACCACCCAAATTCAGTATGCTTTCAGCACACCCTTAAGCCTCCAACAAGGCTTTGGCCTGTAACGCTGCCTTTGCGGCCGGCCCTATAATATCCCATCAGGCCGACGGCTCCGGGATGAGCTATACACGCAGTCACCGCCGCCGGCTCACACCTTCCGCCGGTTCTCTGAAAGCTTTGAAAGCGTCTTCTTCCCTTCATTGCCTTTATTGTTGTTTTTGTTTTGCTGAAGACAGGAGAAAATAAAACTCCTGAACTAAGTTAACTCTATTATAGGGAGCGGAAGCAAATTTGTCAAGCAGGTTTTATGAGCCCTTTTCGGGTTTTTAACACCACTTCTCTATGCGGCAGAAGCAGGAATTTTGGGTGAAGGCAGTTGCAGGCAGATATATGCATGTATGCATGATGTGTATGACAAAAGATTTTATTTTCAATATGCAGTAGGTGTAGTGGATAATAAGAAAGAGGCCGGTTATTCAATGCCCATGGACTGCAAAACAGAGACGTTTAAATCGGGAAAAGGCACTACCGGGGAAGGCGGAGAGATATGGTCTCCAATGATTTTTTCCATCCAGACCATGTTATACCACCGGCCGAATTTACAGCCGCATTTGTAAAATTCGCCTGCCTTCCGATAGCCCATATGCGCATGAAATTGAACGCTGTTTTTCGTGAGATATGCATCCTCTTCCTCGGGATATCCGATACAGGCATTCAGATTGGTAATATTCTGCGCTTTGCTAATCTCTTCGATTGCATGATATAGCTGTTTCCCCAGCCCCATTTTTCGCTTATCTTCCTTCAGATAAATAGTCGTTTCCGCAGCCCAGTCGTAGGCAGCTCGGCCTACAAAGGGGTTCGTATAGGCGTATCCCAAGATTTCTCCGCCTTTTTCCGCTACGATATATGGGTATTTTTGGAGCGTCCTCTTTATTCTTGCTGTAAACTCTTCCAGGCTGGGAACATCATATTCGAAAGAAATGGCC
>CAJFPJ010000024.1 GCA_904399395.1 uncultured Clostridia bacterium
GCGGCGATACCGCTCAATGATAGCGGTCTCAAAGGAGATCCCTTTGAGCTTGGGTACCTTCAGGGTAACGTCCCCGGAGGTGGTGGTGAGGCTGCGGTTGTAGTGGCCGCTCCGGTCCCCCTGGCGCTGCTCATTACGCTCGTACCGGGCTGCCTGGGTCAGTTTCTCCGCCTCGGCCTCCAGCAGTTCGTTGAGGGTTTCCTCTACGCTGCCGCGCACCAATTCCTTAAGCTGCCCCTTGATAACTTCCTCGTTTAGCTGTACAATCTTCTCTGACATGGTTTGCGTCTCCTTTCAGAATGGTATGTCGTGACTTCATTCTACCAGAGGGCTGCAAACCATGTCTTCTTTTGTCTTCTTTTCAATTTTGCGAAACTTATTCTACCTTATCTAAAAGTGAGAACGCTTGTTTTGCAGCAAAATAAAAAAGACAGCAAAGCATTTCTTCAATTCTTCCAAATGTCCAATGGCAAGAAAAATCCAGCGCCGGAAAGCATCCGGCGCTGGATTTTATCCTTCCAGGACTTCTTCTTTTTGTCTCTTGATAACCTTCAGACGGGAAAATTCTTCCCGGTCTTTTTCCTCCAGAGCATCGGTAATATATTTTACCGTGCTCTCAAAGCGGGGGATCATAATGTTTTTCAGGGCGTTTGCCCGCTTCTGTGTCTTTTTGATAGCGTCCGCCAATCGGTAAACGCTGTTTTCCACCTCAGCCAGCTCGGCTGTAAGTTCTTTGACTCTATTGAATTTCATATAGGCCTGATCTAATAACCCATTTGTAGAATGAAGGCCATAGGCGATAGGGGTCTCTTTTTTTTCCAGAGCCACCATGGGAAGCTCCACACCCATGACACTGCGATACGCAAGATTCAGCCCATTTTCTTCAGGAATTGTCAAAGCCATTTCCGAAGAGATACCCATGGTAATATTAGCCATCTGCAGGGCTTTATAGGCCTCTTCATAGGTTACGTCGATAGAGTCCTGAAGAGCAGAGGCCCTGTCTATCAGAGCCATCATTTCCCGAATTAGGATATTACGCTTCCGGTCCATGAGCTCATAGCCTGTGCGGGAAAGATTCAGGGATTTTTTGGCCGCTAAGAGATTGCTTTTTGTTGGGACAACTTGTGCGCTCACGCGTTATCCCTCCTTATCCGCTCCGGCGGGCCGGTCTGCTTTTTCCGAATCATTCCCGCTGTCTGTTTGGATGGCCTTGGCGGCGGAATTTGCCACAGCGCGCTTTTTGGCGGGCTCATAGTATTTATCCAAGGTGGCATCATCCACACGGTCCAGCTGCTCCCTAGGCAGTGTGGAAAGGAGCTCCCATCCCAGATCCAGACTCTGTTCGATGGTGCGGTTCTCCGTTGCACCTTGGCTGATGAATTTCTGCTCAAACAGCCGCCCAAACTCCATATATTGTTTATCCACCGGAGATAGTTCCTCCTCGCCGATAACAGAGGCCAGGGAACGGGCATCCATCACTTGGGCATAGGCAGCGAACAGCTGGTTGGAAAGATCGGCGTGATCCTCTCTCGTGAAGCCCTTTCCAATTCCGTCTTTCATAAGGCGGGAAAGAGAGGGAAGAACGGAAACGGGAGGGTAAACTCCGGAATTATCCATAGTACGGTCCAGCACGATTTGCCCTTCTGTGATGTAGCCGGTTAGATCGGGAACAGGGTGGGTTACGTCATCGTTGGGCATGGTGAGAATAGGGATCTGAGTGACAGAGCCTTTGTGCCCTTCGATCATTCCTGCTCTCTCATAGAGGGAAGCCAAGTCGGAATACAAGTAACCCGGATACCCTTTTCTGCCCGGAATTTCACCTTTGCTGGAACTGAACTCCCGCAGAGCCTCCGCATAGGAGGTCATATCCGTCATAATAACCAGCACGTGCATATCCAGCTCAAAGGCCAGATATTCTGCGGCTGTAAGGGCACAGCGGGGGGTGAGGATCCTTTCTATAATGGGGTCATTGCTTAGATTGAGAAACATAACTACACGTTGCAGCACTCCGGATTCATCGAAGGAGCGGCGAAAGTATTCGGCCACATCATTCTTAGCACCCATGGCAGCAAAGACGATACAGAAATTATCCCCGCCATCGTCGCTGATACGAGCCTGCCGGGCAATCTGCACAGCCAGCTCGTTGTGCTTCATGCCGGAGCCGGAAAAGATCGGCAGCTTTTGGCCGCGGATCAGCGTCATCAGCGTATCGATAGAGGAAACACCCGTGTTGATGTAGTTCCGGGGATAGATACGGGATACAGGGTTGATAGGAGAGCCGTTGATATTTTCACGGCGTACGGGGTAAATGTCCCCCAACCCATCAATAGGGCGGCCGGAACCGTCGAACACACGACCTAAAATTTCAGGGGAAAGAGCCAACTCCATAGGGTGCCCTTTCAGCCTTGTGCGGGTGTTGTTCAGAGAGATCCCTCTGGTTCCTTCAAATACCTGGATAACCACACGTTTTCCATCAATTTGCACCACGCGTCCCTGCCGGATGCTTCCATCCTCTAAACGGATTTCCACCATTTCCTCAAAAGAGGCGCCCTCTACGTCATCCAGGACGATCAGGGAACCGTTGATTTCCTTAACGCCTATATAATCGATCAGCATAGGTTCCACCTCTTTCTTAGTTTGTCACAATGTGGGAGAGCGTGTCTTCGATCTCCTGCGCATATTCGTCAAACATTTCGAGCTTGTTGTTGGGAATGTCGTACTTCATTTTAACCAGTTTGTCGAAAAGCCCAGTTGCAAGAATGGAGGAAATCGGCACGCCTGCGGAAATCAGTCTCCTGGCTTGCTTATGCAGGAGGAGAATGATGCGCATCATCTGTTTTTGTTTTTCCAATGGGACAAAGGTATCCTCCGCGTGGAAAGCGTTCTGCTGCAGGAAACCTACCCGAATAACGCGAGCCGTTTCAATCACCAGTTTCTGGTCGTCGGGGAGGACATCCGCACCGATGAGCTTGACGATCTCCATCAACTGGCTTTCCTCCTGCAGGATACTGTTGATGCTGTAGCGGTAACGGACGAAGTCTTCACCTACGTGCTCGGTATACCAGGCGTCCAGGTCGGTAAAATATTCGCTGTAGCTTTGGGTCCAGTTGATGGCGGGATAATGGCGTGCATAGGCCAGGGCTTTATCCAGAGCCCAGAAACAACGAGTGAAACGCTTGGTATTCTGGGTAACGGGCTCAGAAAAGTCGGAACCCTGGGGAGAAACAGCGCCGATAATGGTTACGCTGCCATTTGTACCATTCAGGTTATCTGTCATGCCGGCCCGCTCATAGAATTCAGAAAGACGGCTGGGCAAATAGGCGGGAAATCCCTCTTCTGCGGGCATTTCTTCCAATCGGCCGGAGATTTCGCGGAGAGCCTCTGCCCAGCGGGATGTGGAATCAGCCATAATAGCCACATGATAGCCCATATCCCGGTAATATTCGGCCAGGGTAATGCCTGTGTAAATGGAAGCCTCACGGGCTGCTACAGGCATGTTGCTGGTGTTGGCGATGAGCACCGTTCGATCTGTCATGGGGCGGCCGGATTTCGGGTCGGTGAGCTCGGAAAATTCCGATAGAACCTGGCTCATTTCGTTGCCGCGCTCTCCGCAGCCCACATAGATGATGATGTTGGCGTCACACCATTTAGCCAACTGGTGCTGGGTCATAGTCTTGCCCGTGCCAAAGCCGCCGGGGATGGCTGCTGTGCCGCCCTTAGCGATAGGGAGAAGAGTATCTATGACACGCTGCCCTGTGATAAGGGGAACGGTTGTCTGAAGCCGTTGAGCTACAGGTCTGGGAGTGCGGATAGGCCATTTCTGGCAGAGACTTAGGGAATGGATTTTCCCTTTCTTGTCTTTCAGCTCTATTACTGTGTCGTTTACATGGTAAGAGCCGTTGGGCGATACCCTTATAACGGTTCCTTCTACACCGGGGGGAACCATACATTTATGGGTAATAACCGGTGTTTCAGGGCACTGAGCGTAGATATCGCCGCCCTTGAGATAGTCGCCTTCCTTTACAAGAAGCGTTACTTCCCAAAGTTTTTCTGTATTCAAAGAGGGAACACTGCTGCCTCTTGCGATAAAGGCGCCGCTTTCCTCCTCAATTTCCTTTAAGGGACGTTCAATACCATCAAAAATATTATCCAGGATGCCGGGCCCCAGAGTTACGTTCATGGGGCTTCCAGTCCCTACTACGGGTTCACCGGGAAAAAGCCCGGTTGTTTCCTCGTATACCTGAATGGTAGTGAGTTTGTCGGTGATCCCGATCACTTCTCCTACCAGTTTATCCTTTCCCACATGGACCATTTCGGCCATGGAAAAGCTGCTGGAGTCGCGTACGGTGACTACGGGGCCGTTGATACCGTATATGACATCCTCTGTTTTTCTATCGTTTGTTTCTATCATAGCAGAAATCGCCTTCTTTCAAAAGAACTGCGGAATGGCCATTCAGTGGACTGAAAGGCCCGAGTTTTCTTCAAACCATCCCTTCTGCTCTTCCAGCAGGGTGTCCAAGGTAGAATCTGCTTCCAATTTCTTTTCAGGGCAAAGAACACGCAGACCGCCCAGCTGAATAGAATCTTCTTCCTCAACGGTGCAGGAGAGCCCTAACGCTTCCTGTATCTGCGCGGCAAAGGGCATATCTTCTTTCCGCAGCAGCATCACGCAGTCACAGCTTTCCGCCCCATGAGAAATAAGAAATCTTCCTGCTTCCCGGGCGTATTTCTCAAGCAGCAAGGGATATTCCTCGCTTTTAGTGTATTGGAGAAGCTTTTCCGCAACGCGGTGAAATACGTCTTCTGCAATGCTCTGGCGCTTTTCCAG
Source organism: uncultured Clostridia bacterium (assembly GCA_904399395.1). GTDB lineage: Bacteria > Bacillota > Clostridia > Oscillospirales > Acutalibacteraceae > UMGS1264. The sequence goes on from CAJFPJ010000024.1 coordinate 4,829, forward strand.
CAGTTTTCTTCTTTCCTCGGTTTCCCTTTGGGCCATTTCACGTGAGATGTGGTTGCGCATTTCAGCCATTTCTTTCTGGATCATGCCATAGGCTTCCTGCAGGACCTCATCCTCAGCCTGTTCCAGCTCTTTTTTCTGGAAGGCCTCTATTTCCTGTTGAATCTTCTTTTGCTGCTCCAGTGCATAGTGCTGGATGGCAACGTTAAATTTATCCAGTTTTTCCTGGTTGGAGTTTATAGGCATAGGGTTTTCCTCCATCTTCATCCGGTTGATCGCACAAGCGGTCAGATTTTAACTCCGATGGCGTCCCGCACATACCGGGTAATGGAATCCTTGGTCCGCCCGTTTCCATGGCGGTCGGGGATTTCTACAATCAGAGGGCATTTCCGGTTGAGTTTTAGATCATAGATACGTTCAGGGCAAAGCTGCAACAGTGTTTCTGTTATGAGAATCACGGCTACATCCTTCATTTTCAGAGCTTCATCCAGAGCCTTTTCCACTTCTTCAGGCTCATGGACCACAACACCTTGAATGCCTGCCAGACGCATGCCAGCTTGTGTATCTATGTTGTCGCTGATCAGATAGAAGCGCACGAAAAGACCTTCTTTCTTCTTGGCGTTCTCATAATTCCATTAGAATTTGCCGAGAATCAGGATGGAAATCAGAAGACCGTAAAGTGCGATACCTTCGCCCAAAGCCACGAAGATAATGGATTTACCAAAGGATTTTGGATCTTCACTGGTGGCTCCAATTGCAGCGGGGGCAGAGGCAGCTACGGCAATGCCGCCGCCGATACCTGCAATACCCACAGCCAGAGCAGCTGCAATCATGCCCATCCCTCTAGCGGAAGCATCGGCAGAGGCATCCGCAGTTTCAGAAGTTGTGGTCTGAGGGGTGGCAGGCTCATCTGTGGAAGCAGCAGATGCAACGGCGGGAACAGAGAAAGAAACGATGCACACCGCCAGAAAACTGAGCAGCTGAACAGCAGTGGCCCGGCTGGCTTTTTTGCCCTTTCTTACAGAACGGATCGCCCAAACAACGGACAGAATCAGAAACAGAACGGGAAGAGCGATAAACAGTGCGTACATATTAATTACCTCCAAAAATTTTTACATATTTGTATTCCGAATCGCAGGAAACGGAATTACTGAACAGGGAAGGGCAGGCGGATAGGCTTGAAGGGCCGGCCCGCTCCATCGAAGAAACGGCTGAACATCTCGTAGAATTCAAGGCGGAGAGCCTGAATTCCCACCAGAAGACCTTCCATAGCCATGATAACCACGTTTCCAATTGCCACCACGAGCACATAGAAGACGCCGGTAGTCATGTCGGCCAAAGTAAATACTACAGTCATCATGCCAACATGCACCAGAACAAAGGCGCCCACCCGCAGGAAGGAAATGGTGTTGCTGGCATAGCTGAGAAGAAATTCAAAAACTTCAAAGAAATTCTGCATAATGAAACCGCCCCAGCTTTCCGGTTTCCAGTCGGGCCGCTTTTCCACCAGACCTCCCAGAACCTCCCGGAAAAAGATCACCAGAAGAGGAAGGGCGATGACGAGCACGATATAGAGAGGTGTGACGATCTGCCAACCAAACACCAGCTGCCCACCGAAGCCTACCACAATACCACCGTAGAAAATCAGTCCGGCAACGCCGTTAGATCCAAAGAAGGCGTTTTCCCAATGTTTCCGTTTGACAGAGGAGTAAATATTGATGAGAATAGCTGCCAACATAAGGAAAATACCGATTCCTACCGCGGAATAGATGATGACGTTTGTCGTGCTAGGCTCCATGACCTCAATAGGCTTTTCTGCAAATCCCATTGCTTGGTACATGGGGTCGAGCCAGTGCTCAAAGCCGAAGACAGAACCAAACACCATACCGAAAACAGCGGAAGAGATGCCACAGGGGATCAAAATACGGCCCAAAGGCATGCGCTTGAGCTTCCACATAAGATAGCCCGTCACGGAAACTAAAAGCCCCTGCCCCAGATCCCCAAACATTATCCCGAAAAGAAGGATATATGTTAGAGCAACAAAAGGAGTGGGATCGATCTCGTCATAGGAGGGAAGCCCATAGAGATCCACAAAGAATTCAAATGGGGAAAACAGCCTTTTGTTTTTCAGCTTTACAGGAGGTGAGTGAGGCATTTCCTCAGAGGCATCGTGAAATTCAAACTCCACGGTTTTGAGTCGATCCAGTTCCCGACGAAGATGGCGTTCTTCTGACGCCGGGATCCACCCAGTCAGGATAAAATTATCGTTATAATGAGCTGCATAACGGCGGATACCAAAGAATACGGATTGTTCCGTCAGCCAGGAAAAAATGCGGCTGCACTGGGCACGTTCTTCTTCCCAGCTTTCTTGCAGCTTTTTCTGCAGTTCCTTTTCCCTTTCAGCTTCTTTTTCAAAGGCTTCCCGCATGGCTTCCACCATGTGCTCTGGGGTGCTGTGCAGCTCTGAAAGACGAGTGCGCTGAAAATAGAGACTGGTAAAAATCCGATCCACCTCGCTGACCTGATCGATAGGAGAAAAATAAACACCCCAATATTTTTCTCCTTCCACCGTGCAAGGGAAAAAGATAATATACGGATTTTGATCGTATTGATTCAGCTTTTCAAAGCTCTCTTTTGGAAGGCATCCAAAACGAACCTTAATGAATTTACAGTTTCGGATGGCATCCAAATCCAGATCAAGCCCGGTAAAATGCATGGTTTCTTCCGCACAATTTCTATATTCCAGCATCTTTTGCTGAGATTCTTCCCGCTGCCTGCGCAGGGTTTCCATCTTGTCGCAGAAGAAATTCACGTACTCTTCTGCCTCTGGGAGATCCATTTTCATTTTTTGAAGGGCCTTCTGTGTGGAACGGATAGGTTGGAGCCGGTTGGCCTTCAGAACATCTGTTAAACGCCGTAGAGGTTCCGCATAGGGGTCCTCATCGGTGATAGGAAGAAATTTATCGGGATTGGAATAGAAAGAAAGAGTATTTTCCGGGTGCATCTCTCCCAACCGGCCGCAGATAGCCGTTACTGCATCCAACTCTTCCATACGCCCGATAATGCTTACAACTTTTATTTTTGATACTGCCACATAAGCACCTCCTCACTTACAGCTGGTATACCCCCACCAAAAGAGAACGGATCTCATCAGGGGTCAAGCGATAGCGGATTCCCTCTACTACGGTGATGATATCGTGCACCTCGATGCGGAGCAGAAACAGATAGCTTAGCATCACTACTGGGGGATGCGTGGAAAACCGGATGTCATGGCTGCAGTTTTGATATGTGGTACGCCCCGGTATCTGGTCGGACCGGTTATAGGATATGCGGCGGAGAATTTTTCCGCTTTTTGTCCGTTTCATAATTTCCGTTGCTTTTTCTGGTGTGTCTGCGTTAAGTAGCCTATCCAGCGTTTTCTGGGAGAGTCCTCCCAGAGGGAGAAGCGTGCTGCGGATAAAATCCTTGTTATTTCCCGGCATGGCCCTTAAACGGAGAATGCGATTAAAGTTTTCCATATCTATATCCGACTGGAAGATGGCCTCCAGGCGTTTTCTAGTTCCCAGCCGGCTGTATCTTCCGATTGCGGCAAAAACTCTTTTGTAGAAAAAGGAAAAGAGTGCGTTTTCCAAAGAGGTATAATCCAGAGGCTTACCGTCCCGGGGAGTGAAGGGTTCCAGAATTTCGCGGTAAGGGGTATGGTCCAGCGCCTCTAAAAGCTCTTCATAACTGTGGATCTGGCTCAACCGGCCCAGATCAATCTGCACATGTTTTTGCAGGTAGGAAGGGAGTGCAAATAGATATTCTTCCGGTGTGCCAGCCTGAAGAAGAATGAGACTGCGAAGTATCTGCTCGATCTCGCTGCGGATGATCAGATAATCACCAAGTTTGTCTCCAATAGAAAGTTCATACCGGCAGAGCCTTTCGTAGTCTTCAAATATTTTCTGCTTCAGCTTGGTTTCCAACTGGCCGCGGTGGACGCTGCTTTCGCTTATGGCACTGAGAGCGGATGCATAATCCGTCTTATTTTTCAGATAGCCAGCAACTTCCCCCACCGAGGAGCATTCCAGAAGAGCCTGAAAATCCTCTCTGGTGAGCCTTCTGCCATACATGGCGCGAGCTTTTGCCAAGACCGCGTTTGAAGCCATTGCTTCCAGCATGGGGAATCATCTTCTTTCTTTTAAAAGTATAGCTAAACGCATGGTGAGATGCTTATTTCCCAAGCACACGGTTTGTTAGGGTATTCACCCAATCTTCGCCCTTCTCGGCATATGTTTCTTCTAGCCGTTTTGAGATTTCCTGCAAACGGCTGTGGGTTTCCTGCCATTTTGCCTCGGCCGCAGCTCTTTCTTGTGGTTCATTCAACGCAATGCGACGACGTGCCCGTTGGAGATATTCTTCCCGAATCTTATCGCGCATGGCCGCTAGCTTTTTTTCAGAATTCAGCTTTTCCTGCTGAGCATTTTCTGTAATCTGTTGGGCTTTCTGATCCATTTCCACGATCTGCTTAATCATATTTTGCATACATCCACACCTCCAGAAGATGCAGGGCTCTGCGCAGCCCAGGCCGCATACTGCAAACAGATAATAAAATGTTTGCTGTGTTTCTGCAGATCCCATGTACTTCATTATATCCGCCCGGCCATAAAATAACAATGTGATAAATATGAACAAAGTTTAAAGTGGTTCCAGAAAAGTTCTATTTTAAACCATTTATTTAAAACAAAATGACGAAATTAGGCGGAGCACCGTTAAAAAAATAACAGGCAGAAGAAAATTTTTGTTTCTGCTGCCAGAAAAGCCATTTTCAGTTTTTAAGGCTCTGCATGGGAGCAGGCAGTCGACCGCCCCGACTGATGAATTTTAAAGGAGAATAGCGGTTAACTTCCATAACGGGGCCTCCTCCCAAAAGACCACCAAAACTCAACTCATCGCCCGCCTTCTTTCCTATGGCGGGGATGACGCGGACAGCGGTAGTTTTTGAATTTACCATTCCGATGGCCGCCTCGTCCGCAATAATAGCAGAAATAATTTCGGGCGGTGTATCGCCGGGAATATTGATCATGTCTAACCCCACAGAACAAACGGCCGTCATGGCTTCAAGCTTTGTGATGGAAAGAGCGCCGCATCGTGCCGCATCGATCATGCCTGCATCCTCGGTAACGGGAATAAAAGCGCCGGAAAGCCCTCCTACATGGGAGGAAGCCATGACACCCCCTTTTTTCACAGCATCATTCAGAAGAGCAAGACAGGCGGTCGTTCCATGGGCACCGCAGGATTCCAGGCCCATTTCCTCCAGAATATGCGCCACACTGTCGCCTACCGCCGGAGTAGGAGCGAGAGAAAGATCCACGATTCCAAAAGGAACATACAGCCTGCGGGAGGCTTCTTGAGCTACCAATTGTCCCATTCGGGTAATCTTGAAAGCAGTCCGTTTGATGATATCCGCAACAGAGGCAATATCGCAGTCTCCCGCTTTCTGAATGGCAGCTCTGACTACTCCGGGGCCGGAAACGCCCACATTGATTACGCAGTCTGGCTCGCCGGGGCCGTGGAAGGCGCCGGCCATAAAGGGATTGTCTTCGGGAGCATTGCAGAATACTACAAGCTTTGCAGCGCCGATGCAGTCTCTGTCTGCAGTAGCTTTCGCTACATCTAAGATAACTTCTCCCATTTTTTTCACAGCATCCATATTGATACCGGCCTTTGTAGTGCCGATATTCACAGAGGAACATACCAGCTCTGTTTCGCTGAGAGCCTCCGGAATGCTTTTGATAAGAGCGTAATCTCCCGGTGCAAATCCTTTGTGGACAAGAGCGCTGTAACCGCCGATAAAATTGACCCCTACTGTGGAAGCTGCCTTATTGAGCGCTTTGGCAAAGTGAATAGGATCCGCGCCGGGGCAAGCACCCGCCACCATGGCTATGGGGGTGACCGCTATACGTTTATTGATGATAGGAATACCATATTCCTTGCTGATATCCTCTCCTGTTTTGACCAGGTTGGCGGCATAACGGCAGATTTTATCATAGATCTTATCGCAGGCTCTTCCGCAATCGCTGTCCATGCAGTCTAAAAGAGAAATCCCCATAGTGATCGTGCGGATATCAAGGTTCTCATTTTCGATCATATTGATCGTTTCTAATATATCTCTGGTGTTCAGCAACTTCTACACTCCTTAGCGTTTGTGAGCTGCAGGCTGCAGGGCCTTACAGGCCTGCCTGCGCATAGGCAAAATCAGATCCTGTGCATAGAATTGAAAATATCTTCATGCATAACGTGGATTTTCAGCCCCATCTCCTCGCCTAGTGAAGAAAGCCTGTCGGAAAGCTCACTTACAGGGATTTTGGCTTTATCCAGTTCCACCATCATAATCATCGCGAAAAATTCCTGCAGGACAGATTGAGTGACCTCCACCACATTGACGCCGTTTTCGGCACAAATGGAGGAGACGCGGGCCAGAATACCCACCATATCTTTTCCTATAACTGTAATGACAGCACGCATAATGAGAACCCCCTGACAACATAATCAAACAGCACTGGTACCGTATATTGTAAAACCAATGTGTATATTGGTATTATGGACTTTGCTTCGGAAATTGTCAACTGCGTATGAAGGGGGAGCGGATGGACTTGTCAATTTGTTTAAAATCTGCGCTTTAGCGCAGGAAACCTAGTTTATCCTACCTGTAGATTTTTTTTGTGGGTATGATATTATAGTATAGTAATAATTTGATATTAAAAGGAATTTAGTTGTGGTTTTATAGAAAAGTATAAATAGGTGTAAAATGTGGTGTGTCTCTATGCAGGCGCCGATAGCAAGGAGTGCCCAAGAGAGAGTAAATCAATATAATTAAAAAGGGCCCTGTGGCCCCATGTCCAACAGGTGGAGAAAGGCGGTTCAGCAGATGAAGTTCAGGTATATTTCTGATTGCCATATGCATAGCAAGAACTCTCCGGATGCCCAGGATTCTGTTGTGCTTATGTGTGAAAATGCTGCACGAATGGGACTTTATGCGGTAGCAGTCACCGATCACTGTGAATGCAATGTATACCGGCAGGAGGAGTATGACAAAGCCATCAGAACCTCCTATCTTCAAACCAGGAATGCAGATAATATCTATAGGGATCTTCATGTGCTTGCCGGTGTGGAACTGGGGCAGCCGGCCCAGGCGCCGGAAGATGCCGAGGAACTTCTCTCGTCTATGGAGTTTGACTTTGTGATTGGTTCCGTTCACAATGTGCCAAATAGGGAGGATTTTTATTATCTTCGCTATACGGAGGAGAACGCTGCCCAGATTCTGGACGAATACTTTGATGAGCTCATGGCCACAATCCGTTGGGGTAATTTTGACACGTTGGCCCATATCACCTATCCGTGGAGGTATATTGAGCGCCGGGACGGCATTATCATTCCCATGGAGCGCTACCGTGACAGATTCGATCAAGTGTTCCGTATGTTGATTCAGAAGGAAAAGGCCTTGGAGATCAACACGTCGGATCTGCGAAATGGCGGGTCAGAGGCGGCCCCCGGATTTGAACTGCTGAAACGCTACAGGGAACTTGGGGGAAAACTGGTGACAATCGGCTCCGATGCTCATCGTTGGATGGATGTGGGAGCCGGGATCGAGATGGGGCTTGAAATGCTTTCCAGAGCTGGTTTCCGGTATTTTACCGTTTATGCAGATCGTAAGCCACAGTTTCTTCCTATTGAATAAGAGTGTGATGATAGGCCGTCCGGCAATTGCTGGGCGGCCTGCATTTTTCTATTTGATCCAACGGCTCAATGCTTTTTCCCTGCGCTGCATTGAAATAGAAAGAGCTTTCCGCTATAATAGTACATACGTAAGTTGTGCTGGCGTTTCGGGTTTCGAATGTGACCAAGCAGAACAATTAAAATTTAGTATGGAGGGCGTTACAATGGATAGACTTCTGAGCCTGTTGAATGAAAATGCGCGGCTGAGCTGCGCCCAGTTGGCCGTTATGCTGGGAAAAACGGAAGAAGAGGTGGCAGAAGCTATCGCTGCCTATGAGAAAGAGGGCGTTCTCCGGGGCTATGGAGCGGTTATAAACTGGGAAAAGGCCGACGCCAACCGGGCTTCTGCTCTTATAGAGTTGCGGGTTACGCCGAAAAGGGATCGGGGATTTGATGAGATTGCCGATAAGATCATGCAGTTTGAAGAGGTAGAAAGCGTATATCTGATGTCCGGTGGGTTCGACTTGGCTGTGCGTGTCAATGGAAAGAGTATGCAGGATGTTGCCATGTTTGTGGCCAAACGCCTTTCCACGATGGATTCCGTTCTCTCCACTTCCACCCATTTTATTCTTACTCGGTATAAGGACGGCGGCATTATATTGGACAGTGGAAATGAGAAGGACGAGAGAAGGAGTGTGCTCTGTGATTGATTACAGCGATTTTCTGAATCAGAGGGTAACCTCCATAGCACCCTCTGGGATCCGGAAATTTTTTGACATTGCCAATGAAATGGATAATGTAATATCTCTTTCCATCGGGGAGCCGGATTTTACCACCCCCTGGCATGTGCGCCAGGAGGGAATACGCTCCCTTGAGGATGGAAAGACATGGTATTCCCCCAATCGCGGTTTCATAGAGCTTCGGGAAGAAATTGCAAAATGGTTCCGGCGAAAATACAGGGTGGAATACGAACCCCAAAGTCAAGTGCTGGTGACAGTGGGAGGCAGCGAGGCCATCGACGTATGCCTTCGCTCCATACTGGAGCCGGGGGATGAGGTGCTGATCCCGCAGCCCAGTTTTGTTTGCTACGTGCCTCTCACCCAGATGGCGGGGGGAGTGCCGATTATTCTGGAAACAAAGGCAGAAAATGAATTCCGACTGACGGCGCAGGAGCTGGAGGAAAAAATCACACCGAAAACAAAGGTGCTGATTCTGCCTTTCCCCAATAATCCTACCGGCGCAGTAATGCGGCGCAGCCATCTAGAGGAGATCGCAGAGGTTGTGAAGCGCCATAATCTATTCGTCCTTTCCGATGAAATTTACAGCGAGTTGACCTATGGGGAAACTTCCCATGTAAGCTTTGCTGCTATCGGGGATATGGCAGAGCGCACTGTAGTAGTCAACGGTTTTTCAAAGGCTTTTGCCATGACAGGTTGGCGGCTGGGCTACGCTATGGGCCCGAAGGAGATCATAGCCCAGATGACGAAGCTTCACCAGTATGCTATTATGAGTGCCCCTACAACGGCGCAATATGCTGCTATAGAGGCTATGCGCAACGGGGATTCCGATATTGAAAACATGCGGGAGCAATATGATATGCGAAGATGTTTGATCGTGGATTCCTTGAACCGGATGGGTCTTACCTGTTTCCGGCCTGAGGGAGCGTTCTATGTGTTCCCCTCCATTCAGAGCACGGGCCTGACCAGCGACCAATTTTGCGAACAGCTGATTTATAAGGAAAGGGTGGCTGTAGTGCCGGGCACCGCCTTCGGCGCCTGCGGCGAAGGTTTTGTGCGTGTCTCCTATTCCTACTCCATTCGTCATATCACAGAGGCTCTTTCCCGTATCGAGCATTTTATTCACACAATATAGGTGCTTTTATAATGGAGATGCACCTAATGGGATGAACGCCAGGCAGTGTTTTACAGTGAAAGTGAGGAAATTTCGTGCAGGAAAACAAACCTTTGTGGCCTTCTGAACAATATAGGAATACGGTCTGTGTAAACGGTGCTGAAGAATATTCATTTGAGCTGCTCCGGGAGATTCTCCGGGAGCAGCTTCGTTTGCTTGGGGCGGAGGAATGTATCCGCCCAGGAGTGAAGGTGGTTATAAAGCCTAATCTGGTGGTGCGGGCGGAGCCGGATTCCGGTGCCGTCACCCATCCGCTGGTCACGGCGGCGGCAGCGGCCTGCCTGCAGGAGCTGGGGGCCAGCGTCCTTATTGCGGAAAGCTCCGGGGGCGTGTATACTCAAGCGGCTCTCCGATCCATCTATACCGGCACCGGTTATACGGAAATGGCCCGGCAATATGAGGTTGAGCTCAATTATGACTGCTCCAGCGGGGAACTCAAGGCACCTGATGGCCTTCGATGTAAGGGTTTCACCGTCATAACACCTGTTTTGGAAGCGGATGTAGTGGTAGATATCTGTAAGCTGAAAAGTCACTGCATGACAGGTCTTTCCGGTGCGGTGAAGAATCTTTTCGGCTGTGTTCCGGGGTTGATGAAGCCAGAGCTTCACTGCCGGTTCCCAGAAAAGCTTCATTTTGGGGAGATGCTCACGGATCTCTGTTGTGCGGTGAAGCCGGAATTCTGCATTGTAGACGGGATCACAGCCATGGAGGGAAACGGCCCAACGGGAGGACATCCCCGTCATATGGGAGTCATCCTATCCGGCAGAAATCCCTTCGCCGTGGACGTGGCCTGCGCAGAATTGATCTCCATGAAGCCGGAAGAAATCTATATGCTTCGGTCGGCTATGGAAAGAGGATTATCCCCGCGCTCTGCCGGGGAACTGGAAGTGCTGGGAGAATCTCTGGAAACTTATATTCAAAAGGATTTTGTGCAGCCGGAATCCAAGACCTCTAATTTTATTGAAAAGCTGCCCCGTTTTCTGCGCCCTTTGGCCACGAGGCTGGCTTCCCCAGCGCCGAAGATTCGCAAGGAGGAATGTGTGGGCTGCGGGAAATGCGCAGAAAGTTGCCCGCAGCATACCATCCATATAGAGGATGGAAAAGCTTCGATCGATTACAAAGGATGCATCCGCTGTTACTGCTGCCACGAGATGTGCCCCAAACACGTGATCGATATCCGCAGACTTCCGTTGTTCAAGCTTTAGAGGTAATGGACGGCGGAAGGCTTCAGATGTATTTTAAGCAGGGGTGAAAAGCTATGAACGTAGAGGCGGCTGGCGGCTGGAAATCTTCTGAAACTGTTCTGGAAGAAAAGGCTTATGCAAAAATCAATCTCAGCCTGGATATCCTTTCCCGTCGGGAGGATGGATACCATGATCTCCGCATGGTGATGCAATCTGTGACGCTCTGCGATACGTTGGAGATGAGTCGGGCAGATGGGATCCTTTTTTCCTGTGACAAAGCGGAGTTGCCTGCAGGGCCGGGAAATACAGTTTATCGTGTGGCAGAATTATTCTGCCGGGAGGCGGGTGTTCCGGGGGTGAAAATCCACCTGAAGAAGAGAATTCCTTCCCAGGCGGGGCTGGGAGGCGGCAGCGCAGATGCTGCCGCGGCCCTGAGGGGAATGAATCGCCTTTACGGCACAGATCTCCCAGAGAAAGAGCTGCGGCGGCTTGGACAATTTGTGGGAGCAGATGTGCCTTTCTGTGTTCGAAACGGCTTGTGTCTGGCAGAAGGGACAGGCGAACTTCTAACCCCGTTGGAAAAGCTTCCCGCCTGCCGGATCCTGATCTGTAAGCCTGAAATTGGGATCAGCACCGGCGAAGCTTTCCGCAGAGCGGACGTAGAGGGGAGGCCCCATAATCATTATACGGAACGTGTGTTGGAAGCTCTTTCCAGTGGAAGTTTGTCCGCTTTTGGGAAAGCTTTGGGAAATGATTTCCAAACGGTAATGCAGATTCCTGAGGTAGAAACGATACGGGAGCATATGCTGGAGGCCGGTGCTTATGGTGCTGTGATGACAGGAAGCGGTTCAGCGGTGTTCGGAATTTTTCCATCCGAAGGGGAAAAGGCTTCTCTCTGCGCAGCAGAACTGAAACGGCAATTTGAAGAGACTTTTCTCTGTGAGCCTATTTATCCCTGAAGCTGCAGTTACTCCATAAATTTCCATTTTTGTGTATAGGTTTGGCTGTTTAGCCTATACTTTCAGCAGAAGATGCGTTTGCCAAGGTGGTTTACATAGAGAAACCGGCCGGTCAGGAAATTGCCTCGGCGGCATCGGAATGCTGAAAGGAACGATTGTTGTCATGAAATGGAAGACAATAGAAAAAGCCCTTGTGATGGGGTTTGTGCTGATGGTTGCAGTTACGTTTTCTGGATTTGCAGGTGCCTGTGAAGCTTTGCCCGGGGAGGTGCTGCGGCTGCATGTGCTGGCAAATTCCGATTCGGAAGAAGACCAAGCTCTGAAGCTGCAGGTCCGTGACAGAATATTGGAAGAAAGCTCCTCTTTGATGGATGGGGTTTCCAATAAAGAGGAAGCTCTCCGAGCTGCGGAAGAAGCTATCCCCGCCTTGGAGAAAGCGGCAGAGAATGAGGTGCGCAGACAGGGATATTCCTACTCCGTTTCCATTGCAGTGGAAAATGTATATTTCCCTACAAGGGAATATGGAGATACGACCCTCCCCGCCGGAAAATACGACGCCCTGCGGGTGGTAATCGGCAGCGGAGAAGGGCATAACTGGTGGTGTGTGCTTTTCCCGGCCCTGTGCCTTCCCGCCGCGGAGGATACGCCCGAGCTGGGCGAAGTGCTCACCCAGGGGGAGATGGACGCCGTTCAGGGTGGGGAAAAATATGAAGTGCGCTTTAAGCTCTGGGAAATATATGAATGGATCCAGGAAAATTGGTTTTCCTAATCTCTTTAAGAAGTGGAAATAGAGGATTCAATGAAAGAAAAAGAGACGCTTTTTTCAATATATTATGCCATGGAAAAAGCTGTAACCAGATGTTGAAGACGGCTGTATCTTAAAAGGGAGGAAAAAGCATGCTGCATCTGATATACGGCCGCGCGGGAAGCGGAAAAACTACCTATTTGCAGGAGCTCTGCCTTCGCTCTGCCCGTGAACGCCCTGAGATGCCGCTTTATTATATCGTGCCGGAGCAGTATTCCTTTGAAACGGAAAGGGCCATGCTTCACCTGTTGGGGCCTAAAGATGCTCAAAAGGTGCACGTGTTGAGTTTTTCCCGCATGGCGGAGGAAGTGTTTCGCCGATTTGGAGGAGCTGCAGGCCGCAGGCTGGAGGCCGGAGGCCGCTGCATATTTATGAGCCTCGCTTTGGAGCAAGTGAAGGAGCACCTGAAATTTTACCGCCGGAAAGCAGAAACAACCGATATGATTTCTATGCTTCTCGCCATATCGGAGGAGTTGAAGCTCTGTGCCGTACGCCCGGAAACGCTGGGGGAAACAGCCGCGTCTCTGCCAGAGGGCACCCTCCGGCGAAAAATGAAGGAACTATCTTTGATTCTGGGAGCGTATGATGCTCTGGTGGCGGAAAGCTGCGTGGATCCTCTGGAGGATCTGACCCGGGTGCAAGAGCCAATCCTTGTGCATGGCTTTTTTCGGGATTCCCTCATTCTGGTGGATACTTTCACCAGTTTTACTGTGCAGGAATACGGCATTTTGCGCCTGATGATGAAGCAGGCTGCAGATATACATATCACTCTCTGTGCAGACAGTCCGCAGGATCCGGAAAATGGTGTGGGGCTGTTTTCCCTTGTTCAGAGAACAGGTGTCCGCCTGAAAAACACGGCCAGAGAAAACGACGTTCCCGTGGCGGCGCCGGTGATCCTTCCGCCCTCGGTGCGCTTTCGGAGCGAAGCTCTCCGGGCATTGGAGGAAAGCGCTTACCGGCCTTCCAAGAGAACATATGAGGGCGCAGCAGAGGTGACTGTGTATCGGGCTGCTGACCTGTATGACGAAGCGGAATTTGTGGCCGCTTCCATCCGGAATTTGGTTATGGAAGAAGGCTACCACTATGGGGATTTCACCATCATCGCCCGCCATCCGGAGGAATATGCCTCCATGCTGGAGGAATCCATGGCGGCAAGGGAGATCCCTCTTTTCATGGACGATCCCCGGCCTGTGGAATCGGAACCGTTGATGCGTCTTGTGCTCTCTGCTCTGCAAGCCATCCGCTGGGGCTGGCGGACGGAAGAGATCTCTCTTCTTATGAAAACGGGCCTTACGCCTCTGACAGAAGCACAAATCGCTAATCTGGAAAATTATGCTTTTTTGTGGACGATTACGGGGGAAGAATGGCTTTCCCCATGGAAAATGCACCCACGGGGCTTTGAGGCGGAGATGACGGAAGAAGACACGAAGCGTCTTCAGGAGCTGGAAGAATGCAGGAAGCTGCTCTTACGCCCTCTGCAGGTGCTGGAAAAGATTCTCCGCCGGGGAACGGGAGAAGAGTGCGCTGCCGCTGTTTTTGCTCTGCTGGAAAGCTGGAAGGTTTCTCTTCATCTGAAGGAGATGGCCGCCCGGCTGGAAGAGGCGGCACGGCCCGATCTGGCGGAAAGACAGTTGCGTTCCTGGGATCTCCTGATGGAGGTCCTGGATCAATGCGCCCTCGTTATGAAGGAATTTTCACCGGGGATTGCCCGATTTTCTGAAATTCTCCGGCTGGTGATAGCGTCCGGCACCCTTTCCAGCATCCCCCAGGGGCTTGATCAGGTAACGGTGGGCGGGGCGGATCGAATGCGCCCTGTCAGCCCGAAGGTAGTGTTCCTGCTGGGGGCCCGCCAGGGAGAATTCCCAGCGGCTGCCGGGTCTGGAGGCATTTTCAGCGGCCTTGAAAGGCAGGAGCTCATCCGGTTGGGCCTTCCCCTGAATGAAACTCTGGAGGGCACGGCGGTGCAGGAACGTTTTCTGGCCTATACAGCTCTTTCCAGCCCCTCTGAGAAGCTCTTTATTTCTTATCCCGGCGGAAGAAATGCGGGGCAGGGGGCAGGCGGCGAGCCTTCTTCCTTGATTTTGGAAGCAGAGGCTGTTCTGCCGAATCTGCGGCATTACTCTGCCGAAAGTCTGCCGCCCCTTTATTTTGCTAATGCAGAAGCGCCGGCCTTCCATGCGGCGGCTCGCTCCTTCGGCAGAGGGACGGTCTATTCCGCCACTTTGGCCCAATGCTTTCAGGAAAAAGCGGAATACGAGGAAAGGCTCGCAGCGCTTAAACGAGCTGCGGACGCTTCCCCTGAGGTCTTCCGCACACCGGAGCTGGCGGAGAAACTTTTCGGGGAATCCATGAATCTTTCCGCTACGCAAATTGAGACTTATCATCTCTGCCGGTTCCAGTATTTTTGCCGGTATGGGCTTCACGCCAAGGAGCGCCGGGCGGCTTCTATGGATGCGCTGGAATATGGCAGCCTGATGCATTATCTTTTGGAAAAGGCTTTTCGAGAGGTGGGGGCGGAAACTATCCTGCATATGGAAGCCGCCGCACTGGAAGAAACGGTGCGTGGCCTTCTTAACCGCTATGGAGAAGAGAAGCTGGGCGGAATGGCCCAGAAAAGCGCCCGTTTCCACTGGATGATGGAACGGCTGGTAAAATCCGCCGCCGTTATCATTGCCCATATTGCCCGGGAGCTTTCCCAGAGCCTGTTTGTTCCGGTGGAGTATGAGCTTTCCGTGGGGAAGGAGGGAATACCTCCTCTTACCATTCCCCTGCCTAACGGGGGTAGCGTGCAGGTGGAGGGTAAGATAGACCGGGTGGATTTGTTTGAGAAGAACGGAAAGACATATCTCCGGGTGGTGGATTACAAAACGGGGAAAAAGGATTTCCGACTTTCCGACGTAGTGTACGGTGTCAATATGCAGATGCTCGTTTATCTGGCGGCGTTGGCGGAGTCTGGAAACGGCCGTTACGGAGGAGAAGCGGTGCCCGCGGGAATTTTATATATGCCGGCTACGGATCCTCGGGTGACGGCGGATAGAAATCTTTCCCCGGAAAAGGCTCTGGCCGAGCAGGAAAAATCCCTTCGGATGAAGGGACTGCTGATCGATGATCCGGAGGTGCTCTCGGCTATGGAGCCGGACGGATCCGGGACATATATTCCCGTGATGATGAAAAACGGCGCCCCCTCCAGAAGGGATTCCGTGGTGACCCAAAGAGAAATGGAGAAAATTCTGCGGTATATTCGTAAAACAGTGGGGGAAATGGCTCGGGAGCTCCAGGGGGGCCGGGTGGAAGCTCTTCCTCTAAAAGGCGGATATGATGCCTGTGCCTGGTGCCCCTACAGAGCTGTCTGCGGCCATGAGGAGGAGGATCCGGGCAGGGAGACGGAAAAATGGGACAGATCCGCCGTGCTGAAGTTTTTGTGTGGGGAGGATGAGGAGGACTGATGGCCAGAACGTGGACAAGGGATCAGGAAGACGCTATACGCGCCCGGCGGGGCACTCTGCTGGTTTCGGCAGCGGCGGGCTCCGGCAAGACCTCCGTCTTGGTGGAACGTTTTCTGGAACGTATAACGGATGAAGAAAATCCTTCGGATGCGGACAGACTCCTGGTAGTGACCTATACGCGGGCGGCGGCGGAAGAGATGCGGGGGCGCATTTCCCGGCGGATCGACAGTCTTTTGGAGTCGGATCCCGGGAACCTGCATCTGCGGCGCCAGCAGATCCTGCTCTCTCACGCTCATATCAGCACAATTCACAGCTTCTGCGCAGATCTGGTGCGGGAAAATTTTTTTCGGCTGGGGATTGCGCCTGATTTCCGCATCTTGGAAGATTCAGAACTGAAGGTGCTGCGAGAGGATGCCCTGGAGCGGGTTTTGAACCGGTATTATGAGCAGGATGATCCGGATTTCTTCCGGCTGGCGGATGCTTTTTCTACTGGCCGAGACGATTGGAAAATGGCTTCTGCCGTGGAGACGGTCTATGATTTTGTGCGCAGCCACCCCTTTGAGGAACGCTGGATGCGGGAAAAGGCTGCGCTTTACAGAACGGAGGAACCCTTTTCTCAAACGATGTGGGGCCGGGCCCTGTTTTCCTATGGGGAACAGGCGGCCGCTTACAGTGTGGAGCTTCTCCGCAGCTGTCTTTCCTCTATGAAGGGAGAGGAGGATATGGAGAAAGCTTACGGAGAGGCTTACAGAAGTGATCTGCAGGAGGCCGAGGCTGTGCTTTGCAGTATCCGTGCCGGGCAGTGGGATGAAACGGTCAAGCGACTCTCTTCCCTGCAGTGGATGCGGGCAAAGCCCTTGCGGGGGAGGGGAGACGACCCGCTGAAGGAAAAACTTGTTTCTGGCAGAAAGCAGGCTCAGAAGGAATTGGAGGGTCTCCGCAAGCTTTTCAGTGCAAATGAGGCGGAGTGCGCCCTGGATCTGGAAAACCTTGCCCCGCTGGCAGAAAAGCTGTTTGAGGTGACCCGGGCCTTTTCCCAAGAGCTAGATGAAGAAAAGGCCCGCCGCCGGGCTGCTGATTTCGGTGATCTGGAGCACTGGGCCCTGCGGCTTCTGGTGCAGGATACAGAAGAAGGCCCTGTTTTTACACAGGAGGCAAGGGAAACAGCCGCCCGCTTCGATGAGATCATGGTAGATGAATACCAGGATACCAACGAGGCCCAGGATATGATTTTCAGGGCTGTCTCTCGAAAAGAGGAAAACCTTTTTATGGTGGGAGACGTCAAGCAAAGCATTTACCGATTCCGGCAGGCCATGCCGGAAATTTTCCTCCGCAGAAAAGCTGAATATTCTCTCTATAGCAGGGAGAAAGATACATATCCCGCTTGCGTGGTGCTGGATCAGAATTTCCGCAGTGTTTCCGGGGTGACGGATGCCGTAAACTTTGTGTTCCGGGAGCTGATGAGCCGGGAGGCGGGCGAGCTGGAGTATACAGAGAGCGAGGAGCTGAAACCGGGAGCTGTTTATCCGCCCGCGGAGGAGCCCGCCATGCGGTTGGATGTGATCGACCTTTCTGCCGGGGAGGAAAAGGATATTGTCCGGGCAGAAAGCCGCCATATAGCGGAGCTTATTTACCGGATGACAGCGGAAGAGACGGTCACAGAGGGAGGGGTACAGAGACCTGTGCGATTTTCGGATATTGCTATCCTGCTCCGGAGTCATACGAAATATGGCCCTCTATACGCCAGGGAGCTTTCTTCACTGGGAATACCGGCTGCCTCTGAACGGTCGGGTGGCTTTTTTGCCGCTTCGGAAGTGCAGGTAATGCTTGCGCTTCTGAAGGTGATCGATAATCCCATGCAGGATATCCCTCTGCTGGCGGTTCTCATGAGCCCCATTTACGGCTTTACTCCCGATAAGATGGCGGAAATCCGGCTGAAGTACCGGCAGGGGAGCTTTTACAGCGCCATTCTGGCAGCAGAGTCCGAAGGGGAGGAGGCACTGCGTCGGTTTAAAGAAGATCTCTCCCGCTTTCGCACTTTGGCAGCCACTCTTTCTGCAGACCGGCTGGTGGCGGCCGTCTGCCGGGAGACGGGTTACGCCGATATGGCGCAGGCTATGCCGGGGGGAGCGGCCCGCCTGCAGAATCTCCATTATCTTCAGAATTATGCAGCAGCCTATGAAGCCGGAGGATATACGGGCCTTTCCGGCTTTCTCCGCTTTATCGGAAGGCTGGAAAAGCAGAAGGCGGATCTGCCCGGTGCCGCAGAGGGGGAAACTCCTGAGGCGGTCCGCATTATGAGTATTCATAAGAGCAAGGGATTGGAATTTCCGGTCTGTATCCTGGCGGGCTGTGACAGAAGTTTTAACAAAGATCGGGCCGATCTTCTCCTCCATCCTGTTTTGGGAATGGGGGCGAAGCTTCTGGATCCCGTTCTCAGTATTAGAAGGACTACTCTCCCTAGGGAGGCAGTAGCCCTTGAACTGGAACGGGGAGAGATGAGCGAAGAGCTTCGTGTCCTCTATGTGGCAATGACGCGCGCTAAGGAAAAGCTTATAGCGGTGGCGGCGGTGAAGAATGCCGATAAGCTGCTCGGAAGCCTTTCTTCTCAGATTCAGCCGGGGAAAAAGATCGCTCCCTATGTGGTGCGTTCCTGCCGGTCTATCTCTGAATGGCTTTTGCTCTGTGCTCTGCGCCACCCGGATGGCTCCTTGCTGCGGGAGAGAGCCGGGGCTTCCTCCTCTATTACGGAGCCTGCAAAGGAGCACTGGGCCATTCGCCTTCTGCGAGTTCAGGCTGGGGAAGAGGAGATCCGGGAGATGGCGGAAGCGCCTGAAGATGCAAAGCCAGATGAGGGCCTTCTCCAGCAGCTTCGGGAAAAGCTGGATTTTCAATATCCGGGCCATGCTCTTTCGGGCATTCCGGCTAAGGTAACGGCCTCGGACCTTGCCTCCCGGCAGGAGGAACGGGAATACGCCGCCACAGCCAGGCCGGCTTTTCTAAGCAAAAAAGGCATGACGCCCGCAGAGCGGGGCACAGCTTTGCACACCTTCCTGCAGTTTGCCTCCTGGGAGAAAGCCGCCCAAGATCCCGAAAAGGAACTTTCCCGCCTGGTGAAAGAACAGTATATAACGGAAGAACAGAAAAATGCTGTGGAATTGGATAAGGCCGCCCGTTTTTTTGCCTCTCCTGTTGCAAAACGAATTTTGCAGGCTGAAAAACTTTACCGGGAATATCGCTTCACAGTGGAGATACCGGCTGAACGGGCCAGTCCGGGAAAGGGGGGGCTTTCCGGGGAAAAGGTGATCCTCCAGGGAGCAGTGGACTGCGCGTTTGAAGAAGAGGGAGCTCTGGTGATCGTGGATTTCAAGACCGACCGCGTAGCTTCCGGGGAAGAGCTCCTATCCCGCTATGCTCTGCAGCTTGCCTTGTATAAGGAAGCTCTGGAACAATGCTTGGATCTTCCGGTGAAGGAATGCATGCTGTATTCCTTCCATCTGGGGAAGGAACTTCCCCTTTCTCTGTAAGCGCGCGGTTGCCAGAACGCTCTCCTGTCTCCGGGCTAAATGTAAAGAGCCTTCCCACTGGAGGGAAGGCTCTGCAAAGACAAAGATATATTGTGTGCGGTTCCACCTGCCCCGGCTATAAGGCGGCTTTCGGTGAATTCAGGCATTACACCTATTGGGCAGTTTTAAAAACTCTGCAAACAGAAAAAGGGGAAATTCATCAGATTTGCGGATCCCGTCATAGGATCGAGGTTCTTCCAGGTGGACGAGCCTGAAACCGGAATCGATAATGGTGTTTACATAGTAGCTTACGGTTCGGTGATAGTGCCTTGTTTTCCCCCAATATTCGTTGTCAAAACTGTATTCGGATAGGTATCTTTCCATGATTTTGGTTTTAGCATAGCCGGAGGCGTCTTTCCCCCAACTGCAGTCGTAAAAGGCCGGGTGAACAATGGCCATATAAAAAATTCCGCCTTTTTTGGTTATTCGGTTTACTTCTGCTATCACGCCTTTGATGGGATCGATATCCATAAGAACCTGGTTGCAGAAAACGATGTCAAAGGCTTCGTTTTTATAGGGGAGTTTTCCCAGTATATCCACCTGCTGGAAATGGATTTCAGGATATGTCCTACGGGCAATCTCCAGCATTCTGCCTGAGCCGTCGCAGCCGGTTACGTCTGCTCCGGCCTCTGCAAAATAATTCGTATACCAGCCGTAACCGCCTCCCAGATCCAGAAGAGTCTGATTTTGTAAAGAGATGAACCTTTCTTTTACGACACGTTTGTTAACCTGAGAAAATTCCGACTGTTCCTGTTCTAAGGCGAACAATTCCGCAGCGTTGTCCCATTGTTTGAGCACTTTCATAAAGAAGTCCTCCTTTCATTCCTTGCTGCAAATGCTATCGTGATTACTAAATCCTAACAAAATAAAGGAATGATTTCAAGGAATATGAAATCTTTGCCTTGACTTTTAGAGGGAAAACTGCTATCATACTTTTCAGAAAACAAAGAAGGGTAAACATATGCCCTCACCTGTGAGGTTCCGTCCGACACGGGTCAATACGGAAGCGTTTCCCCTATGGGATCGAGAGTATTGTTGCGGGCGGAGAAATTCTGCCCGTTTTTGTTTTGCTTGAAAATGACCACTTATATATGGTAAAAACGTGATTTGGAGGTGCTTACCAATTAGCAACAAGGAACTGCAGATCAACGAACAAATCCGCGACAGAGAAGTGCGCGTAATCGGGCCCGACGGCGCTCAGTTAGGTGTTATGTCTTCCCGGGATGCGCAGGAGTTGGCATATTCCAAAAATTTGGATCTGGTGAAGATTGCTCCCCAGGCCACTCCGCCGGTGTGTAAAATCATCGACTACGGAAAGTTCCGCTTCGAACAGGCGAAGCGTGAAAAGGAAGCCAGAAAAAATCAGCGTGTCGTTGAGATCAAGGAAGTCCGTCTTTCTCTGAATATCGATACGCACGACTTTGAGACGAAGGTGGGCCATGCGGTCCGGTTCCTTAAGGGTGGGGACAAAGTGAAGGTTTCCATCCGTTTCCGCGGCCGTGAAATGGGGCACCCGGAGCAGGGGTATGAGGTGATGAAGCGGTTTGCAGAATCTCTTGCAGACGTAGCCAACGTGGAAAAGCCTGCCAAGATGGAAGGCCGTAACATGCTGATGTTCCTTGCTTCCAAACCCGCAAAATAATTATTATTTTAAGGAGGGGCTATTATGCCTAAGATTAAGACTCATTCCGGCGCGAAAAAGCGCTTCAAGCTTTCTAAGAACGGGAAGGTTATCCGCGCCCATGCTAATAAGAGCCATCTGCTCAACGGTCATGGCAAAACCCGTAAGACGAAGAGAAATCTTCGCGGCACTACGATTGCAGATAAGACCAATGTCCGCCAGGTGAAGAGGCTTCTTCCCTATCAGTAAGCACACAAATTGAATGATTCCCACAATTGGAGGTATAAAAAATGGCTCGTATTAAAGGTGCGCTGATGACGCGCAAAAGAAGAAAGAAGACTCTGAAACTGGCAAAAGGCTACTGGGGTTCCAAGAGTCGCCACTTCAAAATGGCCAAACAGGCTGTTATGAAATCTGGAAATTACGCATATATCGGCCGTAAAGCCAGAAAGCGTGATTTTCGCCGTCTGTGGATTACTCGTATATCTGCTGCTTGCCGTATGAACGGAATCTCCTATTCCATGTTTATGAACGGCCTGAAAAAAGCCGGTGTAACCCTCAACCGCAAGATGCTCTCCGAGGTTGCTATTGCCGATGAGGCCGCTTTCAAGGCACTCGTGGAAAAGGCAAAAGCCGCTTTATAAAAAGCTTGAATTGCGCCCGGATCTCCCGGGCGCAACTTTTCATTTCTGGATTTCTTTGAAGGAATCCCCAAAGGGAGGCTGAGGCGCATGCAGGAGCTTTTTATCAGCAGCCGCAAAAATGAGACGCTCAGGGAAGCGGCTAAGCTTCTGGTTTCGGGAGAAGTCCGACGGGAAAAAGGATTGTTTCTGGCAGAGGGGGCGCGTCTTTGCCGTGATGCCGTAAGAAGCGGGATTACCGTTAAGGAACTGTTTTATACCCAATCGGCCGGGGAAAAATATCCCGAATATATTATGGAGCTCCGGGAAAAGGCGGAGAAAGTGTTTTGTTTGGCGGATCATGCCGGTGAGCTCCTTTCTGGGACAAAAAATACCCAGGGAATTTTCTGCGTCTGTTCAGCCGGTGAACATGAAAAAAAAGAAATTCCGTATAATCACTGCCTCGCTTTGGAAAATGTGCAGGATCCGGGAAATTTGGGGACGGTTCTGCGCACGGCGGAAGCTTTGGGAGTGGGCAGTGTGCTCCTTTGTGGAGCGTGCTGTGATGTGTTTAGCCCTAAGGTTCTTCGTGCGAGCATGGGAGCTGTTTTCCGACTTCCGGTGTTTTTCTTTCCGTCCCTCCCAGCGGCTGTGGCTGTTTTGGATGCAAAAGGCTTTCAAACCTTTGCTGCTGTGCCGGAATCTGATGCGTTCCCGGTTACAGAGGCGGATTTTTCCCATCCCACTCTCATGGCGGTGGGAAACGAAGGGAGCGGCCTGAGTCGGGAAGCAAAAGAATGCTGTGGCAGGAAGATAACCATTCCCATGCTGGGCCGGGCGGAAAGCCTGAATGCAGCGGCGTCAGCCTCCATTCTCATGTGGGAAATGATGCGGGGAGGGGCTCCTCATGGCGCTGGATAACAGGGCCTACTGGCTCTGGCTGCAACAGGGATTGGGTGCGGGAAGTCGTAAGCTGCAGCCATTTTTGAAACGCTTTGGCTCTCCGCGTCTTTGCTTTGAGGCGGGGATAGAAGCGTGGCGGCAGTGGGAAAAGTTTTCTCAAAAGGAGCTGGAAAGGCTTGTTTTTTATACCCCTTCCTATGGGGACGCGCTTTTGCGATATGCGCAGGCGCTTGATGAAACTGTTTTGACGCCGGAACAGTGGGGATATCCCAGGCCGCTGCGATATCTTGCGGATCCCCCCTGTGCTCTTTATGTGAAAGGAAAACTTCCGTTTTTTGAGGGAAGACCTTGGATAGCTATTGTGGGCAGCCGGGATGCTTCCGAAGAAGAGTGCCAAGCAGCACACCGATTCGCCGTGGAGCTTTCGAAGGCAGGTGCAGTAATTGTCAGCGGTGGTGCGCTGGGGATAGATGGGGCGGCTCACAGAGGTGCTTTGGATGCGGAGGGAGAAACGGTCTGTGTCTTGGGCTGTGGTCTCTCGTATCCCTATCTTTCTGCGCAGCTTCCTCTGCGAGAGGAAATCGCAATGCGGGGCGCTCTTCTTACGGAATATCCGCCGGATACGCCGCCGCTTCCCTTGCATTTTCCTGTGCGGAACCGTCTGATCTCAGGGCTTTGCGACGGTGTAATCGTGATGAGCGCCGGAGAAAAGAGCGGTTCTCTTGTCACTGCCCGGCTTGCTGTAAAGCAGGGAAGAACTGTCATGGTGGGAGTGTCTGAAAAAGAGAGCCTTTCTCCCGGTTGTGAAAAACTGCTTGCTAATGGCGTTCCGGTTGTTTCTTCGGCGGAAGAGGTGCTTTCTTTCCTCGGGAACCGTATACTGGAAGTACAGGGAGCGAAGCCTGAAACGGAGGAAACACAGAGCTTTTCTGTTTTAGAAACCTATGTCGCTTCTCCTGAGAGGGAAGAGCAAAAGGTTGTGTGGAAAACGCTGGAACCGGAAGAGAAGAAACCACTCGAGGGTATTTCCGAAGATGGAGAAATACTGCTCAGGAAAATAAATGGAGGAGGAATCCGACAGGCATCCGATTTGGCTAGGGAGCTTTCTATCCCTGTTGCCAGAGTGCTGGCTGCTGCAACTGAATTGGAGCTTTTGGGATATATCCGTTCCTATTCCGGCGGAAGATACGGCCCGGCCGGATCCCGAAGGTGAAGCGGATACATCCGGAAATAAGTTCGCGTTGTTAAAATATGCCGGTGAGATTCGGCATATTTTAACAATGCAGACTGATATAGTGTATAGTTGGTGCAAAAACTGCCCGAAATCCGGGTGGATCCCACAGAAACAGGCTGCTTGTTCGGTGGCGTGTGGGGAAACTGACAAATGAGAGGTGTTGGATTTGTCGAAGCTGGTTATAGTGGAGTCGCCTACCAAGGTGCACACTATTAAAAAATATCTGAGTTCTGATTATGATGTGGTCGCCACAAAGGGGCATGTACGTGACCTGCCCGAAAAGCGATTGAGTGTAGATATCAAGAAACATTTTGCCCCGAAATATGAAATCATCAAGGGTAAGGAAAAGCTGGTGGACGAGCTGAAGGAGAAAGCTGAAAAGAGCTCCCAAGTCCTTCTGGCTACCGACCCGGATCGGGAGGGCGAAGCCATTTCCTGGCATCTTGCGTATATACTGGGGTTGGATACAGCCGAAAAGAACCGTGTTACTTTCAATGAGATCACAAAAAGCGGTGTTACAGCGGGAATGGAACACCCGAGAAGCATTGATCTGAATCTGGTCAACGCCCAGCAGGCCCGCCGTATTCTGGATCGGCTGGTGGGCTATAAGCTGAGCCCTTTCCTTTCGCAGAAAATCCGCCGCGGTCTTTCTGCGGGACGTGTGCAGTCCGTGGCCGTTCGCCTGATTGTGGATAGGGAAGAGGAGATCCGCGCCTTTAAGCCAGAAGAATACTGGACGCTGGATGCTAAGCTTACCCCTGCAAAAGGTACTTCCCGGAAAAGCTTTGAAGCTTCCTTTTATGGCACGCCTGAAGAAAAGATCCCGGTTTCTAATAAGGAGCAGGCGGACGCCATTCTGAAAGAGCTGGAGGGAGCCGAGTTCCAGGTAGCCAAGGTGAAGAAGGGAACAAGACGAAAAAAGCCTGCTCCGCCTTTTATTACCTCTACCTTACAGCAGGAGGCTTCCCGTAGGCTGGGCTTCCAAGCAAGACGGACCATGAAGGTAGCTCAGGAACTGTATGAGGGTGTGGACATTGAGGGAATGGGAGCTGTGGGTCTCATTACCTATATGAGGACGGACTCTCTGCGCCTTTCGGAGGATGCTCTCAACGACGCAGCTTCCTTTATTGAAGAAAAATGGGGCAAAAAGTATCTCCCTGATGCGCCCCGGCATTATAAAAGTAAGGCCGGCGCACAGGATGGTCATGAGGCTATTCGGCCTGCCACCGTTTCTCTTACGCCAGAGCAGGTTAAGGGAAGCGTCACCTCTGATCAGTATAAGCTCTATAAGCTGATTTGGGAGCGGTTCATCGCCTGCCAGATGGCTAATTGTGTGCAGAGTACTACTCAGGCGGATATTTCCGCGGGTAAATATATATTTAAGGCCTCGGGATATACTGTGACTTTTGACGGTTATACCGTTCTCTATGAAGAGGGGAAGGATGAAGAAAGCCGAGAGGGCGGCAGCCTTCCGCCCTTGGAAGAGGGGATGCCTCTCAAATGCAAGGAGCTTTTAGGCAACCAGCATTTCACACAGCCGCCCCCGCGCTATACGGAGGCGACCCTTGTAAAGGCTCTGGAGGAAAACGGTATTGGTCGCCCTTCTACCTATGCGGCGACGATTTCCACCATAACAGCTCGAGAATACGTAGTCCGCGATGGAAAGGCTCTGAAGCCTACGGAGCTGGGAGAAGTGACTACCAAGCTTATGAAGGAACGGTTCCCAAAGATTGTGAACGTTAAGTTTACGGCGCAGGTGGAAAGCGATCTGGATCATGTGCAGAGCGGCGAAACCAATTGGGTGGATACGCTGGAATCCTTCTATGGGGATTTTGAAAAGACGCTGAAAAAAGCCAAGGCGGATATGGAGGGCGTCAAGATCCAATTGAAGGAAGACGAGACTGACATCATCTGCGAGAAATGCGGCCGGAGGATGGTTATCAAAACTGGACGTTACGGGAAGTTTATCGCCTGCCCGGGCTATCCGGAATGCAAAAACATCAAAAAACTTGTGCAGGAAAACGGCGCGGAATGCCCTAAATGCGGCGGCAAGGTTGTGGTGCGCAAATCAAAAAGAGGACGCGTGTTTTACGGCTGCAGCAATTATCCGGAGTGCAATTTCATCTCCTGGGATGAGCCCACTATGGAAAAATGCCCCCGCTGCGGGAAAACTCTTCTTCGCAAGAAAGGGAAAAAGCCGAAACTTTACTGTGTAACGCCGGATTGCGGCTATGAAAAGGTGGAGGAGAAGGAAGAATGATCCGGGTTATAGGTGCGGGCCTGGCCGGATGCGAAGCTGCGTGGCAGATCGCCCGGGGCGGTGAAGAAGTGGAGCTCTGGGAGATGAAGCCGGAGAGATACTCTCCTGCTCATTCTTCGCCGGGGCTGGCAGAGCTGGTGTGCTCTAATTCTCTGAAAGCTCTTCGTGTGGAGAGCGCCGCGGGACTTTTAAAAGAAGAGATGAAGCGTATGGGGAGCCTCTTGGTTCCCTGTGCCCTTCAGTGTGCGGTTCCTGCGGGAGGAGCTCTGGCGGTAGATCGGAAGCAATTTTCCCATCTGGTGACGCAGGCTATAGAAAAAGAACCCCGCATCACCCTGCACCGGGAAGAGGCGGTGGAAATTCCTGCAGAAGGTATTGTGGTGATTGCTTCAGGTCCGCTTACTTCCGACAGGCTGGCGGAACAAATTTCCGCCCTGTGTGGAGGAAGTTTGAGCTTTTTCGATGCGGCGGCCCCTATTGTTACGGCGGAAAGCCTTGATATGGAGCATGTGTTCACTGCTTCCCGGTATGGCCGGGGCGGGGAAGACGATTATCTGAACTGCCCGATGAATAAAGAGGAGTATGAAGCCTTTTACGAAGCTCTGTTGGAGGCGGAGAGGGCACCTGTTCATTCCTTCGATGTAAGGGATCCCAAGGTGTATGAGGGTTGTATGCCCATTGAGGTAATGGCAGGCCGCGGGCCCGATACCATCCGGTACGGCCCCATGAAACCTGTGGGCCTGCGCGACCCGAGGACAGGCCACCGTCCCTGGGCTGTTCTACAGCTTCGCCGGGAAAACAAGGAGGGAACCCTTTTGAATCTGGTAGGGTTCCAGACAAATCTGAAATTTAGGGAGCAGAAACGGGTATTTGGTATGATTCCCGCCCTGCGCCAGGCGGAATTTATCCGCTATGGTGTCATGCATCGGAATACGTTCCTGGATTCCCCCCGCCTTTTGGTTGCTGATTTCAGTTTCCGGCAGGAAAGGCGCCTTTTCTTTGCCGGGCAGATGACAGGTGTTGAAGGATACATGGAATCCGCTGCTTCAGGTCTTCTGGCAGGAAGAAATGCTCTGCGGCTGAGCCGTGGGCAAAGGCCCCTTATTCTGCCGCCGGAAACCATGATGGGGGCTCTGAGCCGTCATGTATCCGAAAGCCAAACAGGGGATTTTCAACCTATGGGCGCGAATTTTGGGGTTTTGCCGCCTATAGAGCCTCATATCCGGGATAAAAAGGAACGATATGCCGCTTTGGCCCACAGGGCACTGGAAACTCTTTCTGCCTGTGAAGGGGCAGAGGCTAGTGCTGTTTGATAAAACTGCAGAGCAATGGGCGCAATTGGCTGTGTGAAGTCTGAAACGGAGGAAGCAACATGAAAATTATTGTAGACGCGTTCGGCGGAGATAACGCCCCACTTGAGATTCTGAAGGGGTGTGCAGATGCAGTCCGGGAATTGGATATTGATATCCTGCTTACGGGAGATGAAACGATAATCCGCAGAGTGGCAGAGGAAAATGCCATTTCTCTGGACCGTATGGAGATTGCCCACACGGAAAGCGTAATTACCATGGAGGATCATGCAGGGGAAATCATGAAAAGCAAGAGCGATAGCTCCATGGCGCTGGGATTGAAAAAATTAGCTACCGGTGAAGGAGATGCCTTTATATCTGCCGGCAATTCCGGCGCTCTAATCGTGGGGGCTACCCTTATTATCAAACGCATCAAAGGTATTAAACGAGTTGCATTTTCACCGGTTATCCCCAAAAAAGAGGGCTTTTTCATGCTGATAGATAGCGGAGCCAATGTGGACTGCAAGCCGGAAATGCTTCAGCAGTTCGGCATTATGGGATCGATTTATATGAATAAGGTCATGGGGGTAAAAGATCCCCGAGTGGCTCTTGCCAACATCGGCACAGAGGAGCATAAGGGCGGAGAGCTGCAGCATGAGGCATTTCAGCTTCTGAAGAACGCACCGGTGAATTTTGTGGGAAATATCGAAGCCAGGGAAATTCCCTATGATGCTGGCGACGTTATCGTGGCGGATGGTTTTACAGGAAACTGTATTCTGAAGCTATATGAAGGCGTTGCCATGTGTATGATGGGCCTTATAAAGGATATTTTTACGAAAAATTTGAAAAACAAGATCGCAGCTTCTCTGATTCTTCCTGATATGAAGGAATTGAAAAAGCATATGGATTATAACGAATACGGCGGTGCACCAATTATGGGAGCTTCAAAGCCTGTTTTCAAGGCTCATGGAGACTCCAAGGCGAAGACCTTTAAAAATGCCCTGCGGCTGACAAAGGCTTATGTAGAGGGAAATGTAGTGGATGAAATCACCCGTTCCGTGGCGGACCTCAGGAACAATGGGACATCCTCTGAAGAAAAATAAGCCGGAAGGGGGGATTCATATGGATTATCGGGAGCTGGAAAAAAATCTGCAATATCATTTTAAAGATACGAATTATCTTATAAACGCTTTAACTCACTCTTCCTATGCCAACGAACATAAAAAAAGTTTGGGAAGCAATGAAAGGCTGGAATTTTTAGGGGATTCCATCCTGGGAATTGTGGTGGCGGATTATCTTTTTAAAAATTATCCTGAGCTTCCGGAAGGAGATCTTACCCGGAACAGGGCGGCCCTTGTCTGCGAAAAGGCCTGCTGTGGCTTCTCTAAACAGCTAGGGGTGGGGAAATACCTGTTTTTGAGTCATGGGGAACAGAATTCCGGGGGCCGCAGCCGCTCTTCCATTCTTGCGGATGCTTTTGAAGCCATTATAGCCGCTATTTATCTGGATGGCGGCATGGAGGAGGCAAGAAAATTCATTCTTCGTTTTGTGGTTCCTCTCGCCAAAGCAGCAAAACCCAAGGCTTTCAGGGATTATAAGACGAAGCTGCAAGAAATTATTCAGCAGAATCCCGAAGAAGCCCTGGAGTATGTTCTCACAGGAGAAAGTGGACCGGATCATGATAAGCACTTTACGGTGGAGGTTCATCTTAATTCCAATGTGATTGGCAAGGGTGGTGGCCGCAGCAAGAAGGAAGCCGAGCAGCAGGCGGCTCGGGAAGCCCTCGAACTGATGGGGTACTGAGTTTATGAAGCATGCCAATGTGGCGCTGTTTGTGCCTCACAACGGCTGCCCGCACCAGTGCAGTTTCTGCAACCAGAAAAGCATTACGGGAAGGGCTAAACAGCCTTCCCCCGCGGATGTTCGAGCTGCGGCAGAGCGGGCCAGTGAAACGTTGGGCCCTGGCTGTAGTGCGGAGCTTGCTTTTTTTGGCGGCAGTTTTACCGCCGTAGAGCCCACTTATATGGTTTCTCTTCTGGAGGCCGCCCGCCCATATGTGGAGAGCGGCTTGTTTTCAGGTATCCGTATCTCTACTAGGCCAGATTGTGTGGGAAGGAATGTGCTTTCCCTTCTATGGGCGTATGGCGTGCGTTCTATTGAACTGGGGGCCCAGAGTATGCGGGAAGACGTGCTTTATTTGAACCGCCGGGGACATACGGCCCGGGACGTGGAAGAGGCCTCTGCCCGTATCCGAGATATGGGTTTTTCTCTGGGGCTGCAGATGATGACGGGGCTTTATGGTGATGATGCGGAAGGAGCGCGATACACGGCCCGGAAACTGGCGGAGCTCCATCCGGATACAGTGCGGATCTATCCCACGGTAGTGATGAAGGATACAGAGCTGGGCCGTCTGTACCAGGAGGGGGGATACGTCCCTATGGGGCTGGAGGAGACAATCCCCCTCTGCGCTGAGCTACTGTCGTTTTTTGAGAGTCGGGGAATTCGGGTGATTCGCCTGGGACTTCATGATACGCCTGAGCTCAAGCGGGATATGCTGGCGGGAGCCTATCACCCCGCCCTGCGGGAGCTCTGCGAAAGCTACCTCTTTCTGGATCGGATGCTATCCGCACTGAAAGAGCGGTTGCCGAAGAGGGGAGTGCCGGTGCCGGTGCGAGTTGCGGTTCATCCAAAGGCCATATCAAAGGCATTGGGACAAAAGCGGCAGAATCTTCAAGCATTGAAAGAAGCAGGATTTCAGGTGGAATTTCTGCAGGATGCTTCTGTTCCTTTGGAAAATTTTCGGATTATAGATTCCAACGCAGGTTGATGATTAAAATATAAATGTGGCAAAATGATAGATACAGCAGCAGACGGCACTAAGAAAGGTGGAACGATATGAGGCTGAAATCACTGGAAATACAGGGATTTAAGACCTTTCCGGATAAAACAAAGCTTTCCTTTGACGACGGCATTACGGCTGTGGTTGGCCCCAATGGCAGCGGGAAGAGCAATATTTCCGATGCCATTCGATGGGTGTTGGGAGAGCAGTCCACCCGTTCCCTCCGCTGCGACAAAATGGAGGAGCTGATCTTCAACGGGACCCCTCATCGGAAAGCCCAGGGATTCGCAGAGGTGACGCTCACCATCGATAATTCTGAACGTCAGCTTCCCTTTGACAACGATACGGTGGCTGTCACCCGCCGGTATTACCGTTCTGGGGAAAGCGAGTATCTTTTGAATAAGGTGAATGTGCGCCTGCGGGATATCAATGATTTGTTTATGGATACAGGCCTTGGTCGGGACGGTTATTCTATGGTTGGTCAAGGGAAGATCGACAGTATCGTGGCCGCCAGAGGCGAGGATCGACGTGAAATTTTTGAGGAGGCAGCGGGCATTTCCCGCTACCGCTATCGCAAGCAAGAGTCGGAATCCAGGCTGCAGAAGGCGGAGGATAACCTTCTCCGCCTGCAAGATATCCTTTCCGAGCTGGAGGAACGGGTGGAGCCTCTGCGAATTCAGTCGGAGAAAGCACAGCAGTATCTGGAACTGGCTGGAGAAAAGCGCACTTTGGAAATTGGCCTGTGGCTACATACGTTGGAAAAATCGGGCCGTGTGCTTCGGGAACAGGATGATAAGATTCTGGTGGCTAAAAACGATCACTCCCAAGCAGAAGATGAGATCAACCGGATAGACGGTGAAATCGACCGAATCTATACAGAGAGCACCCGCTGCACGGCTATGGTGGATGAAACGCGCCAGGAGATATCCCGACTGGAGGAAGCTGCCACCCGGAAAGATGGCGAGGTATCCGTTCTGGAAAACGATATTTTCCATAATAAAGAGTCGGTGGAACGTCTGCTAAAAGAAATCGATCAGTCCGCTTCTTCAGGGGAGGCCATCGACGGGCAGATCACGGAAAAGCAGCAGCAGATCAGCCAAAAGACGGAGGAGATTCAGGCCAGGGAGGAAGAGGTAAAGCTCTGTGAGCAGGAGCTATCGGAACTTAGGCTGCATATGAGCGAGACCGGCGGCAAAATTGCTGACTATTCCCGTGAACTTTCCGATCTCACGTCCCGTTCCACAGAGGCCAGGATACAGGCTTCCGCTGCCTCTACCTCTATGGAAGAGATCCGTCTCCGGCAGGAAACCATTCGGGCTTCCCTGGAGGAGCGGAACGCCCGGCGGGAAAAGGCCCTGCAGGAGCAGGAGGATTACCGTGCCATGCTGGCGGAAACAGAAGAGAAGATCCAGTCCCTGGGCAATACTGTGCAAGGGTATGGAATGCGCTTAGAGAGCCGTAACCGTAAGGTGGAAGAACATAGAAAAAATGCAGAAAAGCTTCATCTGGATGCGGAAGAGCGTTCCCGCAGAGCGCGTCTTCTGGAAGAGCTGGAACGAAATCTGGAGGGTTTCTCTCAAAGTGTAAAGGTTGTTATGCGGGAGGTGAATGGAGGAAGCCTCTCTGGCGTTCGGGGGCCTGTTTCTCGCCTGATCCGGACACCCAAGGAATATGCGGTGGCGATTGAGATCGCTTTGGGGCCTGCTATGCAGAATATTGTGGTGGATACAGAGCAGGACGCCAAACGAGCGATTCAGCTTTTGAAGCAACGAGATTCCGGCAGGGCTACCTTTCTGCCGCTCTCTACCATCCGGGGACGTACCCTTCAGGAAAAAGGACTTGAGGATTGCCCCGGTTTTGTGGGACTGGCGGGAGAACTTTGCCGTTGCGACCCGGAATATAAGGGGATACTGGAATCCCTTTTGGGCCGTATTGCCGTTGCAGAGGATTTGGATAGCGCTGTGGCCATAGCTCGCCGCTTTGGTTACCGCTTCCGGATCGTTACGCTGGACGGCCAGGTGGTCAACGCGGGAGGCTCGCTGACAGGAGGTTCGCTGAACCGGAATTCCGGCCTTTTGAGCCGAGCCTCGGAGATTGAGCGTTTTCGGGCAGAGGCGGAATCTCTCAAGCAAAAGGAACAGGAGGCTTCCGCAGCTTTAAAAAGGGCTCGCGAGGAAGCGGCCCGCGAGGAAGCGTCTTTAGCGGCTGCAAAGGGAGAGCTTACCACCGCTCAGGAGGATAAGGTGCGTTTGGAGGCGGCCTTGCGAAACCTGGAAAATACGTTGACAAGCTTGGAACGGGATGGAAAATCCCTTGCTGAAGAGGTTTCAGTGGGAGAAGCGCGCCTTTCAGAGCTTTCAGCGCAGAAGAATCGGGCCGAGGAGGCCATCGCTGGATTTACGTCCTCCATGGAGGAACTGCAGGCAAAGCTCAGTGAAATCAACGGCAGTCGGGATGAGCAAAATCGCAAGAGCGATGAAATCGCGGGCCGTATGCAAGAAATCCGGATGGGTATCCTGGCTTTGGAAAAGGATCGGGATTCTCTTCTTACTGCAGTGGAGGAGCTTAAAAAGCGCAAAGAGGATCACGCTGGCAGAGCTGAGGAACTCCGTAATGAGATTCAGGCAGTGGAAGCCGCTACCGCACTTTTAGGCGTGCGTATCGACAGCCTGAAAAAGGAAGCGGAGGCCCTGCGGAAGGAAGCAAAAGAAAAAACGGCCTCTATTGATGAACTCAATCGCCGCCGCATGGAGTTGGAAAAGGAAACAGCAGATCTGCGCCTAAAACAACGGGAGGTTTCCGACCGGCGCGAAAAGGCCGGCCATGAGCTGGTCCGCTTGGAAGAACGCCGGGATAATCTGCAGAAGGAATACGACTCCATCATCAGCCGCCTATGGGAGGAATATGAGCTTACCCGCCGGGAGGCAGAAGAGGTTGGAACCAAAATAGAGGACCCGCCCAAAGCACAGCGCCGCCTTGCCGAACTGAAAAATAAAATCCGCGCCTTGGGGCCGGTAAACCCCGGTTCTGTGGAGGAGTATAAAGAGGTAAAGGAACGGTATGATTTCCTGAAAACTCAAATTGAAGATGTAGAAAAGAGCCGTGAGGAACTTCGCGGTATGATTGGCGATCTGACCCGCCAGATGCGGGAGCTCTTTATTACTCGCTTCCGTATGATAAATGAAAACTTCGGCAGAACATTTAAGGAACTGTTTGGGGGCGGGGAAGCAAGCGTTTCGCTCAGTGACCCGGAAAATATCCTCACCTGTGGCATCGATATCCATGTGCAGCCCCCGGGGAAGATCGTTCGTAATCTGGAGAGCCTTTCGGGCGGGGAAAAGGCTCTGGTGGCTATTTCTCTTTATTTTGCCATTATGCGGGTAAACCCGCCTCCCTTCTGTGTGATGGATGAAATCGAAGCTGCTTTGGATGATGTAAACGTGGACAGATTTGCCAATTACCTGAGGCGGATGAATCGGAGCACCCAGTTTATCGTGATTACCCATCGCCGGGGCACTATGGAGGAAGCTGATGTGCTGTATGGCGTAACTATGCAGGACGAGGGGGTTTCCAGCCTGTTGGAACTTCGCACCGCTGAGGTGGAGCAGAAATTGGGCATTGGTGTTTCCCGCTGATACTGGGAAGTATATACTGGAAATCAGCCTTTCTATGGGAAACGAATGCAAATGAGTGGACAAACTATTTTTATATGGAGTATAATGTGCGCAGAAACTTGTATCAAAGGGAAAATCTTTGATATGAGAAATCTTCCTTTACGGCGCGCCTTTGGAACGCATGCCGAGAAGATTTTCCAGCAGGTCAGAAGGTTTGCTGAAGTCTGAAGAAACTACTGGCAAAGCGGAACTTACAGGATTGCCGGCCAGAATAAAAGCGGAGGAACAAAAATGGGAATATTTGCAAAGATTAAGGCAGGGCTGAAAAAAACCAGGGAGAGCATTTCTTCTTCCATTGAATCCATGCTGCATTCCTTCACCTCTATAGATGAAGAGTTGTTTGAAGAGCTGGAGGAGCTTCTCATCATGGGAGATGTGGGAATGCCTACTGCTGAAAAGATATGCGGGATCCTGCGCCAGAAGGTAAAAGAGCAGGGAATTAAGGATCCCCAGGAGATTTATGGACTTCTACAAACCATCGTAGCGGATATGCTCCGGGGTGGCCAGGAATTGGAGTTAGCTACAAAGCCTTCCGTAATTCTGGTGATTGGCGTGAACGGGGTGGGAAAAACCACCACCATTGGAAAGCTGGCCGCCATGCTGAATCGAGAGGGGAAAAAGGTCATCCTCGCCGCGGCAGATACCTTCCGAGCTGCGGCTATTGAGCAGCTGGAGGTCTGGGCGGAACGGAGCCAGTGCCCGCTTATCCGCCAGAAAGAGGGCAGTGACCCTGCCAGTGTGGTGTTTGACGCTATCTCTGCCGCTAAGGCTAGGGGGGCCGATGTGGTGATTTGCGACACAGCGGGCCGCCTGCACAATAAAAAGAACCTGATGGACGAACTGGCGAAGATCAACCGGGTAATCGCCCGGGAACTGCCGGATGCTTCTAGAGAAGTCCTCTTGGTGCTGGATGCTGCCACGGGTCAAAACGGGGTAAACCAGGCAAGGGAATTTAAAAATGCGGCGGATATTACGGGCATTGTCCTTACTAAGCTGGATGGAACCGCCAAGGGTGGTATTGTGCTGGCCATCCGGGATGAGCTGCAGATGCCGGTGAAATTCATCGGCGTGGGCGAACAGATCGACGATTTGCAGCCCTTTGATGCGGATGAATTTGCCAAGGCTCTGTTTGAGCGCTGATTCCGTAGCGCGGAAAGGAGGACAAAACGGGAATGGAAACCTTTATTATGGCCACCCATAACAAACATAAAGTGGAGGAACTGAGTCGTATCCTGGAGCCCATGGGAATTCATGTAGAAACGGCAGATCTTCCGGAGGTAGAGGAGACCGGAACCACATTTGAGGAAAACGCCAGGCTGAAGGCTTTTTCCGCATGCAAGGCTACAGGGCTCCCCAGTGTGGCGGATGATTCCGGTATCGCTGTAGATGCCCTGAATGGAGCGCCGGGGGTGTATTCCGCCCGGTATGCAGGGGAAGATGCCACCGACGCAGATAGAAACAGAAAGCTTCTGGAAGAGCTGAAAGATGTGCCGGTGGGGAAAAGAAGCGCGCGTTTTGTGAGCGCTATATGCTGTGTCTTTCCCAGCGGGGAAGAGATTTCTGTTACCGGCGTTTGTGAGGGTAGCGTGGCCTTTGCCCCCCGGGGAAAGGATGGTTTTGGATACGATCCTGTTTTTTTGGTGGGGGATAAGACCTATGCGGAGCTTTCTCCCGCGGAAAAAGATGCTGTTAGCCACCGGGGAAAAGCCCTGCGCATGCTGAAGGATGAGCTTTTAAAGCGAAAAAGTGCAGAATGACGCCTGTGATGATAGGTGCCTGAATGAAAAACAACGGTTCCTTATGTAGAGTATTTCATGAAAGAAAGAGGAAGTATATAGATGGAGCTTACGAGCAAACAAAGAGCCTATCTCCGCTCTATGGCGGTTGATTTGGATACGATTTTGATGGTGGGAAAGGGAGGCATCGGCGCTGATGTAATCAAGCAGGCGGATGATGCTATCCTGAAAAGAGAGATTCTCAAGGGAAAAGTTCTGGAAACGGCCCCGGTTTCCCCCAGGGAAGCGGCTGAAGAACTGGCCCAGGCTGTGGGCGCTCAGGTGGTGCAGGTGATCGGCACGAAATTTGTCCTGTATCGTCGAAATGAAAAAGAGCCTAAGATCCAGCTTCCCAAACCGGCCCGTCGCTGAGGCACAGTATGCGGTACGGGATTTTCGGGGGGACTTTTAATCCAGTGCATGAAGGGCATCTGCATATTGCTCGGGCATTTCGAAAGACCATGCAGCTGGATACGGTCCTTTGGATTCCGACGAAAGTTCCTCCCCATAAGGCGGCAGAAGACTTGGCTCTGCCGGAGCAACGTCTGGAAATGTGCCGCCTGGCTTGCAGGGGAGAAGAGGTTTTTCAGGTGAGTGATCTGGAAATTCGCCGGGAAGGGAAAAGCTACACGGCGGATACATTGGAGGAGCTGCATGAGATGTATCCAAAAGCCACCTTCTGCCTTTTGATGGGAGAAGATATGTTTCTCACCCTTTTGAATTGGTATAAGCCGGATACCATCCTTCGTCTGGCGGAAATTTGTGCGGTGCCCCGCAGTGTGGGGCATGAGGTCCGGTTGGAAGAACAGGCCCACGTTCTGCGGGAAAAGGGCGCAACCGTCTTTCTGGAACAGATCCCTTATCTTCCCTTATCCTCTACAGAGATTCGGGAGGCTGTGAGAGAAGGTAGGTCCATTCGGGGGAAAGTGCCGCCACTGGTGGAAGAGTACATTCGCAGCCGGGGGCTGTATGCAAAAGGGGGAAATTAGGATGAATCTGGAAGAAGGGAAAGCGGTCATAAAGCCGCTTCTCAGTGAAAAGCGCTACCGTCATTCGGTGAATGTTTCTAGGGAAGCAGTACGGCTGGCAAAAAAATACGGGGCTGATCCGCAGAAAGCGGAGACAGCCGGCATCCTCCACGATTGCATGAAGGATTTGCCCGCAGACAAGCAATTGAAAAGCATGGAGCAATTTGGTATAATACTCACCGATGTGGAAAAAGCGGGAAAGAAGCTTTGGCACGCGATTTTGGGTGCCGCCTATATCGAGAAGGTATTGGGCGTGACGGATCTGGAAGTCCTCACGGCAGTTCGATATCATACCACCGGTCGTGCAGGCATGTCCCTTCTGGAAAAGGTGATCTTTGTAGCGGATTTTACCTCTGCAGACAGAGACTACCCCGGCGTGGACCGTATGCGAAAAAAGGCAGACGCGGATTTGGACGCTGCTATTCTGGAGGGAACCGCATTTACCATAGGTGAGCTTTTGGATGGCGGCTGGGCCGTTCACCCGGATACAGTGAATCTATATAATGAAACTGTGTTGAAGCTGGCAGAAAAGAAATAGTGGGAAAGCCGTGGAAACGGACGAAGCCCATATGAAGAACTGAGACAATAAAGGCAGGTATGAGTATGAATTCCAAAGATCTGGCAATACAGGCAGTGAAGCTGATGGATGCTAAAAAGGCCGTGGATGTAAACCTGATCGATATCCGTGAGGTTTCCACCTTGGGGGATTACTTCGTGATTGCCACCGGTACCAGCAGCACCCATGTAAAGGCTTTGGCGGACGAGTTGGAAATGCGCCTTAAAGAAGAAGGGGCTTCCCCCGACCATATTGAGGGATACCGTTCCAATTCCTGGATTCTTCTGGATTACGGCGAGGTTATCATCCATGTGTTCACCAGAGAATCCCGTGAATTTTACGACCTGGACCGCCTCTGGCAGGACGGCGTAAAAGTGGATATATCCGAGTATTTGATCCGGGAGGAATGAGGCGATCCTCTTTTGGCCCGGGAGACTGATAAATTTATGTATGCTGGGAGCGACTAACTATGAAATGCGAGCGTTACGACCATAAGCCTATCGAGAAAAAGTGGCAGGATGCCTGGGAAAAGGCAGGCGTGTTCCATGCTGAAAATCACTCTGAAAAGCCGAAATATTATGCACTGATAGAATTTCCATATCCTTCGGGCCAGGGCCTGCACGTAGGACACCCCCGCCCTTATACCGCTTTGGATATCGTAGCGCGCAAGCGGCGCATGCAGGGATATAATGTGCTTTACCCCATCGGGTGGGATGCTTTCGGCCTGCCCACGGAAAACTACGCCATTAAGAACCATGTCCATCCTGCAGAGGTTACAAAGAAGAATGTGGCCCGCTTCAAAGAGCAGATCCGGTCTTTGGGAATTTCCTTTGACTGGAGCCGCGAGATTAACACTACGGATCCGGAATACTACAAGTGGACCCAGTGGATTTTCCTGCAGCTTTTTAAGCACGGCCTGGCCTATAAGAAAGAAATGGCCGTCAACTGGTGCACTTCCTGCAAATGTGTCCTTGCCAATGAAGAAGTGGTGGACGGTGTCTGCGAGCGCTGCGGCAGTGAGGTTGTGCACAAGGTGAAATCCCAATGGATGCTGAAAATTACCGAGTATGCCCAGCGACTGATTGATGATCTGGATTTGGTGGATTATCCCGATCGGGTTAAGACCCAGCAAAAGAACTGGATTGGTCGATCCACCGGTGCAGAGGTGGATTTTAAGGCCACTACCGGCGATACTCTCACCATCTATACTACCCGGCCGGATACTCTTTACGGCGTAACATATATGGTTATGTCCCCCGAACACCCTCTTCTGAAGAAGTGGGAAGGTCTTATTTCCAACATAGAGGACGTTCGGTCCTATCAGGCAGAGGCGGCCAAGAAATCGGAGTTTGAGCGCACAGAGGTCGCCAAGGAGAAAACCGGTGTCCGGCTGGAAGGAGTTCAGGCTATAAATCCTGTAAACGGGAAGGAGATTCCCATCTTCATTTCCGACTATGTGCTCATTTCGTATGGCACAGGCGCTATTATGGCGGTTCCCGGCCATGATACCCGCGACTGGGAATTTGCCAAGAAGTTTGGTCTTCCCATCATCGAGGTGGTGGCCGGAGGCGATGTGGAAAAAGAAGCTTTCACAGAGTGCGAAACCGGCACCATGGTGAATTCCGGTATTCTCGATGGACTCAGCGTGGAAGAGGCCAAGGAGAAGATCAAGGAATACATGGAGAAAAAAGGCTTTGGTCATAGCAAGGTGAATTTCAAGTTGCGCGACTGGGTCTTCTCCCGCCAGAGATATTGGGGAGAGCCTATCCCTGTGGTATACTGCGAGAAATGCGGCTGGGTTCCCCTGCCGGAGGATCAGCTTCCTCTGACCCTTCCCGATGTGAAATCCTACGAACCCACGGATAATGGGGAATCCCCCCTTGCCCATATGACGGATTGGATCAGCACCACCTGCCCTCACTGCGGCGGCCCAGCAAGAAGAGAGACGGATACTATGCCCCAGTGGGCGGGTTCCTCCTGGTATTTCCTCCGGTATATGGATCCGCACAACAAGGAAGCTTTGGTGGGCAAAGATGCCCTTACCTACTGGAATCAGGTGGATTGGTATAACGGTGGCATGGAGCACACCACATTGCACTTGCTCTATAGCCGGTTCTGGCACAAATTTCTTTATGATATCGGCGTAGTGCCCACAAAGGAACCCTATGCCAAGCGTACCAGCCACGGCATGATTCTGGGTGAAAACGGTGAAAAAATGAGCAAGAGCCGCGGCAACGTGGTGAACCCAGATGACATTGTAAATGAATACGGCGCCGATACTCTCCGCCTTTATGAGATGTTTATCGGCGATTTTGAAAAATCCGCTCCCTGGAGCATTAACAGCTTGCGCGGCTGCCGGAGGTTTATCGAGCGCTTCTGGAATCTGCAGAATATCCTCACGGAAGAGGATGGTATCCGCCCTGAGCTTGAGACCTCTTTCCATAAAACCATCCGCAAGGTGACAGAGGATATTGAGACTCTTAAATTCAACACTGCTATTGCTTCCATGATGGCTCTTATCAATGAGATCAGCGACAAAGGTAGCATCACAAAAGGCGAGATGAGAATCTTTACCCTGCTTCTGAGTCCTTTTGCTCCCCATGTCTGTGAAGAGGTGTGGGCGAACCTTGCATTTGGCGGAATGGTTTGTCAGCAGGAGTGGCCAGCGTATGACGAGGCCAAGTGCCGCGAGAGCACGGTGGAGATCGTTGTGCAAGTAAATGGAAAACTCCGTGCCCGCGTGCAGGTTGCGGCAGATATTTCCAAGGAGGATGCTATTGCCGCTGCCAAGGCAGAAGAGAAGGTTGCCGCCGCCCTGGAAGGCAAGAATGTTGTTAAGGAAATTTATGTGCCCGGTAAGCTGGTAAATCTGGTGGTCCGCTAAGACGGTAAACGCTATAGACAGCCCCTGAAGATATATCTTCAGGGGCTATTTTGCAGATAAGTAAGAAAATTTTGCATTCCGGCGATGAAAATGCTACAATGAAAACCAGTTTGAGAAACGATCTGGCGACATGCGGAAACTATATGGGAATGAGGGTTTTGGAATGGGGGAAGTATTGTCGAAGGCTGGAGTTTTGATATGTATCAGTGTTTTAGGCTATGCTTTGAAAAAACTTCATGTGCTTCAGGCAGAGGATTACCGTCCTTTGTCAAAGATTATTATGAATGTGACGTTGCCCTGCGCGGTTATCACCGCATTTGCAGAAGGCTACCGTGCGGAACCGCTTCTTTTTATTGCAGTGCTTTTCGGCTTTTTAGGGAACGTTATTATGATGGGGGTGGGGTGGCTTCTCTCCCGAAACAAGAGGAAAGAAGAAAAAGCGTTCTATATGCTAAATGCTTCCGGGTATAATATAGGAGCCTTTGTGATGCCTTTTGTGCAGAGTTTTCTCTCACCCTTTAGTATGGTGGCCGCCTGCATGTTCGACGTGGGAAATGCCGTTATGTGCACAGGAGGTACATATGCTTTCCTCAGCAGTACCCTTCTTCGAGAGGGGGAGAAAAAGGGACGCGTGGCATCCTTTTGTAAAAAACTTTTTTCATCGGTGACCTTTGACGCTTATCTGATTCTGCTCCTGCTGGCGTTTTTTGGGCTGCAGATGCCGGCACCTGTTTTAGAAATAACGAAAAAAATTGGGGATTCCAATGGCTTTGTGGCTATGCTGGCAGTGGGAGTTATGTTTGAATTTCCTAAGGAACTTTCCCGGCTGGGAAAAGCGTTTACGATTGTTATCGTTCGCATGCTGGGGGCGGCCCTTTTTGCACTGTTCTTTTATTTCTGCCTGCCGCTGCCTCTGGAGATCCGCCAGGCTATGTGTATTGTGTGTTTTGCGCCCGTTTCCGTCGTGGCTATGATCTATTCGGAAAAAATTACGGGGGATGGCGCCCTGGCAAGCCTTACCGGTTCCCTCTCCATCTTGCTGTGCCTGCCGGTGATATTGGGTTT
The DNA here is from genome assembly GCA_904399395.1 of uncultured Clostridia bacterium. Classification (GTDB taxonomy): domain Bacteria; phylum Bacillota; class Clostridia; order Oscillospirales; family Acutalibacteraceae; genus UMGS1264. The sequence continues at coordinate 46,143 of CAJFPJ010000024.1, forward strand.
GGTACTTATGCTTTGAGATAGATGGTGACAGATTTCTTCTAATAGATCTGAGAGGAGTCTTTGCTTGGTAAAAGTAGATATACATGTTTTGAAAGTCTGCGAGTATATGAAATGTGGAAATATATGGAATATGCAGAAAAATGCTTATAGCCGAAATCTGGCAGAGAGGTTTCTGAAAGAAATCAAAAGCGGGAATCGAAAAACCTTTGTGAGTTCTCTGCATGGAGAATTTATTGCAGAAGCGAGTCTTGTAAGGGATATGGGCGATCCTCAATACACGCAGGAAGGAAAGAGAATATATTTTTCCCGTTTTCTTGTGAAAGATGAATTTCGTGGAAAAGGAATAGGGACAGAATTGGCGGAATATGTATTTTCCCAAGCGCGCAGCATGGGATATACAGAGATTTCCGTTGGAGTTGATTATGATAATTGGGATGCCTTGCGCTTATATCACCGTTTGGGATTTACGCAACTCTTGTTTACGGGGGAAGATGAGCAGGGAAAATATATGAAACTTCTAAAATATATATAGCTTTTCTGGCCTGAAACGAAACTTTGCAAAAAGCTTCTGTACACGTGTGTACAGAAGCTTTTTTAGTTTGGTAACCATCCGTGAATATATATGAAAGCAAAACCCGCCACCAGAAGCTGGAAGAGAAAAATTAAAGGAAGCCCCACCATGAATTTTCTGTGCTTTGTTTTGTGACGAATACGCAGCATAGCCATATACATGCCGAGGCTTCCCCCTATGGCGGCGAGAGCCAATAAGGTGCTTTCCCGGATCCTCCATTCACCCCGGCGGGCCTTTCGTTTGTCCCAGACAACAGCTAAAACAGCCAAAAGATTAACGGCCCCGAGATAGATCAGCAGAAAAATGCGCATGTTTTCTTCCGCCCTCCAATATATATAGGATGTATTTGAGAATACGCACCGCCCGGCAGACAAGGACATGGTATCGGTTTTCTGAGCTGGTTTTTTGCCTGCGGAAATAGGACAGCCCTGCCGGGTGCGCCATAGCATACTCCTGTGGTACTATGCATATACCATACCGTATTACAGCACATTTTGTCAAACTCTGGCTGGGAGTGGAAGCAAAGGAAGGGATTTAAATGACGCGCTTTGTAGGATTTCTCAACAGGAAGGGGCCGCTGATCTGCGTAGGGCTCCTGGTCTGCACCGTGATTGGTTGTATGGCTTTTTATTCCATTGGGGGAAGCGGAGAGAAGGGGAATGGATCCCCGGAGGCTATAGGAAAATATATTGAAGAGGAGCAGGAGTCTGTGGAGGGGTCATCCGTCCTCTGGAGCGGTGAAGAGGAAATCCGGGCCGTTTGGGTTCCGTTTATGACCTTGGATATGTCTAAAGAGGCTGATCAGAGTGAGGGCGCATTTCGAGAAAAATTCAGCACTATCATAAAGGGTGCACTGGATTACAACATGAATGCTTTGATTGTGCACGTGCACCCTTTTGGGGACGCGCTCTACGCTTCCGAGTATTATCCGTGGAGCCATATTTTGACAGGAACTCAGGGAAAGGATCCCGGGTATGACCCTTTGAAAATTATGGTGGAGATGGCTCACGAGGCTGGGTTGGAGCTTCATGCCTGGATGAATCCTCTGCGCATCCAGGTAAACACCACGCCGGAGACACTTTCGGAAGATAATCCGGCAGTTCAGTGGGAAAAGGATGAAGAGAAGTCTAAATGGATTGTCCGTAGGGAAGATGGTATTTTCTACAATCCTGCCTATGAGGGAGTGCGCCAGTATGTGGCGGAAGGCGCTGCTGAGATTGCTGATAATTACGATGTGGACGGCATCCATTTTGATGACTACTTTTATCCCACCGAGGACGAAAGTTTCGATGCGGAGGAATATACAGCCTATAAAGAGGCGGTCTCTGATTCCGGTACGCCTCTGAGCCTTCAGGAATGGCGCTGCGCCAATATAAATGCTCTTGTATCATTGGTATACCAGAAAATCAAAGAAGCGGCTCCCTCTGTATTGTTCGGCATTGCTCCTCAGGGCAATATTGCTAACGATCTGAATATGGGTGCGGATGTGGCTGTGTGGTGCAAAGCAAAGGGATATGTGGATTATATTTGCCCTCAACTTTATGTCAATTTTGAAAATAAAGCCCTTCCTTTTGAAAATGCGGCCCGGGAATGGGAACAGTTGGTTACCTGCGAGGATGTAAAGCTCTGCTTGGGGCTTGCGGTGTATAAGGCGGGATCTGATGATGACGACGGAACATGGAAACATAGCAGTGACATTTTGGCAAGGCAGGTCAGCCTGGGGAGGGAATTGAAGTGCAGCGGCTTTATGTTTTATTCCTGGGAATATCTTTCTTCAGAGCAGACAAAAGAGGAAGTGCAGAATGTTATGAAAATCCTTGATTAACAGGATATTAGCAGGAGAAAGTGGGACAGAAGGGCGCTGCAGTGCGCCCTTCTTGATTTCTTGCTAGGTCTCCGCTATAATGGATAACAAGCGGTTTTTCCTTTTATCGGGATTTCCGGGTCGCGATAGTATGAAAAAGACGTATTTCTGCGGCAGCAGGAAATACTGCATGCTGCGTAGGATAATTGAGGAGTCGGAAAACAGAAATGGCAATACTCAGCGGAAGTAATCTGACGAAATCCTTTGGAACAGATGTGATCTTTTCTGGGGTTTCCTTTGAAATACAGGAAAATGACAGAGTGGGGCTTGTGGGTGTCAATGGTTCCGGGAAAACCACTCTTCTGCGCGTCCTTACAGGCGAACTTTCTCCCGATGAGGGAGAGATCTATAAGGCATCAGCGGCAGTTTTAGGCTATATGGAGCAGCATGTATGTCGGGATCTGTACAGGAGCGCTTATAGCGAGGTGCTTACGGTATTTGCTCCCCTCCTTTCCATGGAACGTGAGCTGGAGGAACTGAACCAACGCTTGATGGTAAAAAATGCGGATATGGATGCGCTCATAGAGCGGCAGGCTCTTCTGACGGAGCGTTTCGACAGAGAAGGCGGGCTGACCTTTCGGAGAAGGGCGCGTTCCGCCCTATTGGGGCTGGGCTTCAGCGATGAAGAGATGGGAAACCCGGTGGGAATCCTAAGTGGCGGCCAGAAGGCCAAGCTGCAGCTTGCAAAAATGTTGCTTAGCGGGGCGAATCTTCTTCTTCTGGACGAGCCGACAAACCATTTGGATATTAAAAGCGTGGAGTGGCTGGAAGATTTTCTCCGTTCCTATTCGGGTGCATATATTGTGATTTCCCATGACCGGTATTTTCTGGATCGTATTACGACCAGAACCTTTGAGATGGAAAATGGAAAAATGACGGTCTATAAAGGCGGTTATACCGAATATCTGGCCCAAAAGGAAGAAAATGATCTGGCAGCCAGGCGGAAGTATGAAAATACAAAAAAAGAACTTCAACGCCTTGAGGGTATCATTGTGCAGCAGCGTCAATGGAATCAGGAGCGCAATTATAAAACAATTGCCAGCAAGATGAAAATGATCCAGCGGCTGGAAAACACCCTGGAAAAGCCCGATGAGGCTCCTGAGACCATGCGGTTTTCTTTTGGAATACGCCAGAGAGGGGGAAATGAGGTTCTCAAGGCAGAAAAACTTTCGCTTTCCTTTGGGCAGAACCATCTCTTTCAGAATGTGAGTCTGGATATCCGCCGGGGAGAGAGAGTCTTCCTTATTGGCCCTAATGGCTGCGGCAAGACCTCGCTGTTGAAAATATTCCTGGGTATAAATCAGCCAGACAGCGGTGACTACCGCTTTGGCGCAGGGATTGATGTGGGGTATTACGATCAGGTACAGTCGGATCTGGACATGGATAAAACGGTTATCGATGAGATATGGGATACGTATCCCCGCATGACTCAGACTGAAGTACGAAACGCTTTGGCCATCTTTCTCTTTAAAGATGAGGATGTCTTCAAGCCTGTCTCCGCTCTCTCCGGAGGAGAAAGAGCCAGAGTCCTGCTTTTGAAACTGATGCTGTCGAGGGATAATTTCCTTCTTCTGGACGAGCCGACAAACCATTTGGATATCGGTTCCTGTGAAGCGTTGGAAAACGCCCTCCAAGAGTATGAGGGCACCTTGCTGGTAGTTTCTCATGACCGATATCTGATTAATAAGATTGCAGATAAGATCTATGCCTTAGAGGAAGACGGAGCTGTCTGTTACCTGGGAAACTATGATGAATATCTGGAAAGGTCCAAGGAAAGAGCGGAAGAGAAAAAGACGGAAAAGGTTTCCACCCCCAAGATCAATGAATACAAGCAGAAAAAGGAGCGGCTCGCAGCCCTTCGAAAGGATCGTGCTGCCTTGAAGCGCATGGAAGAACAGATCGCCGTTTTAGAGGAGGAGACAGCGACTCTAGAGGCTCGGCTTTCTGATCCGGAGATAGCCAGCGATTATGAAGAGATCACCCGTATTTCCTCCCTATTGGCAGAGAAGCGGGAAGAAGCAGACAAGGTATTCTTCAGCTGGGGCGAGCTTTCTGAGAAATTGGAGCAGGCGGAAAGAGAAGAGACACCGGGGCAAACACCGTAAAAAATAAAAAACCCCGGGGCCGCGGCTCCGGGGACATGTATGCAAGAAGAGGCAGGGCCCCTTCAATGTGCGGCTTTCATTTTACAAAAAACGGCTGTGCTTCTTCCATAAATTCGGCGTATTCAGGGTGGGTTTCCTCTTCAATCTGCATGGTAAGCGGACGGGAAAGATCCAGGCTGAAGACTCCCATAATGGATTTGGCGTCGATAGTATACTTATCGGAAATCAAGTTGATTTTGAAGCTGTATCGATTTGTAATGGAAACAAATTTCTTCACATCTTCGATGCTTGTCAGCCGGATGGTGGTATTTGTCATGGCCAACACCTCCTGTTTCAAGTGATTTTAAGAATACTTTTAACAATAATATAGCAATTTTTTTGTAGGGTCAATAGAAAATCCTACGAGAAAGCCCATCCGCTATAGAAAATTATTGGGCTGGATCCCCAAGAAGCCATCTGCTTGGGATTGTGAAAATACAGATAGAAAAAGGAGAACGCTATGAAGGTCAGTGCCATTACTTTGGGATGTAAGGTAAATCAATATGAGTCGCAGGCTATGCTTGCGGCGCTGGAAAACGCGGGGTATACCGTAACGGAATCCCAAGAGGAAAGTGATGTTATCCTGATCAATTCCTGCACAGTGACGGCTACCAGCGATCACAAAGTTCGCCAGATGCTGCGCCGTGCCAGAAGAAAGGCTCCTACAGCGGTGATTGTGCTGACCGGTTGCATGACGCAGGCCTTCCCTGAAATGGCGGAGGAGCTGGTGGAAGCAGATATTGTGTTGGGGAATTCCAATAGAAGAAGACTGCCGGAGATATTGCGGGAATTTTATTCCGGCCGCAGGAGAATTGTGGCGATTGAGCCACATAAGGCAGATGAAGCCTTTGAATCCATGCAGGTGGAGCATTTTTTTGAGCGGACTCGTGCGTTTATTAAAATTGAAGACGGCTGTAATCGGTTTTGCTCCTATTGCATTATTCCCTATGCCAGAGGTAGAGTGCGCAGTAAGCCTTTGGAGGAATTGCGGGATGAGTTGAGACGGCTGGGAGAGAACGGATATAAAGAAGTCGTCCTGACGGGCATCAATCTTTCCGCCTATGGTCAGGAGCTGGGATTGCATCTCTGCGATGCGGTGGAGGCGGCTTGTGCTGTGCCGCAAATCCTGCGGGTGCGTTTGGGTTCCCTTGAGCCGGAGCAGCTCAGTGAAGAAGTGATACTGCGTCTGGCGAAACAGAAAAAACTCTGCCCCCAGTTTCATCTTTCCCTGCAGAGCGGCTGTGATGCAACACTTCGAAGAATGAACCGCCATTACGATGCGGAGGAGTACCGGCGGATCGTAAAAAATCTACGCAGCGCTTTTGATAATGCCGCTATTACCACGGATATTATGGTGGCTTTTCCAGGGGAAACGGAAGAAGAATTCGAGAGCTCTCTTGCCTTTGCAAAAGAAATCGGTTTTGCAAAGGTGCATGTGTTTGCTTATTCACGCCGCCCGGGGACGGTAGCAGATTCTATGCCTGACCAGTTGACCAATCGTTGCAAAGAGGAACGCAGCCGTCGTATGATAGAGCTCACCGATAAAAGCAAAAAGGTATTTTTCCGCTGCCAGGAGGGCAGAATAGAGGATGTTCTTTTTGAAAGAGAATGTGACACAAATGTGTGGGAAGGTTATACCATGAATTATACACCTGTGCGGGCAGTGTCTGCCCGGCCTGTAGGTGGGGAGATACTCCCCGTAAAACTTCTTCGGGCAGAGGAAGACTGGTGTATGGGAGAAATTATCCAGAGCAGAGAATGAAAAAAGTGACAGCTATTAAAAAACGAAGGCGTCTGTATAACAAAAATACAGACGCCTTCGTTTTTTGTAAAGGGGATTCTCACTACAGAAAAGGAGCAATTTGCAGCTCGTTTTCAGAGAGTAAGGAGGTATCGAAGGGATTCTCCTATATCTGCCTGAATACAGATAGAACGACTTTCAATTTCTGGGGGAAAGACGGAATATTCCGTATTGATGCAGGCATAGATGGAATGAGGGTTCTTTTGCACAGCCTGCCAGAAGGGATACTTTATGATGCCCGGGGTGTTAAAGCCGACTCCTAATTCCAGAAAAAGGATGTGCAGGCCTTGATGACGGCGGAGAAAATCTACATATCTTCCGGCAGCCGCATACCATCCTTCGTCTTGGACAAATCTCTCATCAGAGCGGAGATTCATAACCATGGGTTCGCCGCAGATCGTGCAGCGAGGAATCAGGTCGGAAGGTATGCGCATATCCTTCTGCTGGTGAACCATCATGCGGATGATTTTTTCGTTATTATATGTTTTTTGACAGCAGGGTTTTGAGCATTGCCACAGGCCATAATCTCCTTGGGTGTAAAACAGGCGTTTTTTATCAAATCCGGCTTTTTGGAAGCAGTGATCAACGTTTGTGGTAAGGACAAAATAATCTGTATTCTGTATCAGCTTCAGCAGATCGCCGTAAACGCTTTTAGGAGGATTCTGATGCCGGTTGATATAAATATACCGGCTCCAGTAAGCCCAGTGTTCTTCTAAGGTAGTAAACGGATAGAAACCGCCGGAATACATATCTCGAAAACCATATTTTTGGATAAAATCTCCGAAGTTAGCTTCAAAGCGTTCTCCTGTATACGTAAAGCCGGCAGAAGTGGAAAGCCCGGCTCCGGCTCCAATCAGCACCGCGTCCGCTGTGGAAAGCTCCTGCTTTAGCCGCGATAATCTATCCCAACAAGTGCTGGTAGATTTCGTAATCGGTGTCCTTAAAAACATTGAAAATCACCTTCATTCGGTTCTTTGTTTGTGCCATATACGCTGTTACGGTTTGAACAGCTATTTTAGCTGCCAACTCGTTGGGAAAACGAAATTCCCCTGTGGAAATACAGCAGAATGCCACGCTTTTCAGTCCATAGTCTTCTGCTAACTCCAGGCAAGAACGGTAGCATGAAGCTAGCAGCCGACGATGTTCTTCTGTCACGGAGCCGGAGACGATAGGTCCTACCGTATGCAGAATATAAGTGCTTGGAAGGTTGAACGCAGGTGTGATTTTAGCCTTTCCAGCTGGTTCGCTGCGGCCTTGCCGTTTCGTAATGGCGTCGCAGAAGAGCCGTAGCTGAATGCCGCTTTGGGAATGAATACAGTTGTCAATGCAGGAATGAAGAGGCCGGAAGCACCCCAGTAGTGTGCTGTTGGCGGCGTTGACAATGGCATCTGCCTTTAAGGCCGTAATATCGCCCTGCCATAAGGCAATATGAGGATTTAGCGGGATGGATGGAAGCATGTTCCCATCTGTAATCTCCCGTAGCTGGAGTTCCTCTTGAAGATATGCGTCCTGTATAGCCAGAAATTTTTGGCTGACCGGCCTGGGAGGGCGCACATTCATCAGGCTGCGCAGAAGAGCTTTTTGCTTCTCAATGTCTTTTGGGATCTGTATGCCAGCATATTCCGGTTGTTCTTTCAATAGCTCTCTCAAAAGAAACTGTCTTCTGTCACTTTGCGTCATGCTGCATTCCCCTTTTCAACGGTTATATGCGTTCTCTCTTCCTGGCAATCTGGCGGCCCATTTGGGTGGGAGTGATGCCAGCTTAAGCGAAGAAAAAGCCTGCTGTCATATTGAGATAATTTTCACCGCTATATGCAGGATACTGTTTGCGGATCTCTTCTTTAAAGCTTTCTGCATCTGTGCATTCCGCCGCAATTTTTTTAAGGTTTTTCAGATACTCGATTTTGGTCTGAACATCCTTCAGATCCTCGGGCGTATAGTGGGATGTGAGGATAAGATCGTAGCCCTTTTGGATGTATCCATTCAATTGAGCAATGACAGCGTCGGCATGTCCGTTTCCGGCTATGATAGAATGGCAATCGTGCCCCAGCATGTGGGTGTATACGGCGTTGATCTCCGGAATTTCAATGTCATAGGCTTCCCCAGTAGGAAGTATATTGAATTTCATGCCGTCTATGGTTGTTTCGCCAGCGGTGAGAAAATCTGTAACGGTGAAAATGGTGTTGTCGAAGTTTTGACCGAAAGCATCAGAAAAGGAATCAATCAATTGTTTTCCTCCGCCGGTGTGGCCGTACTGGTCAGCATTTTCAGTAGCGAAAACCTTGGTGCCCGGAAACATGCTGCCTCCTGCCATATGGTAGGCTACCAGCAAGCCAGAGAGATGCAGATTTTTTTCCTGTATATAAGAGGTCAGTTCCCGCTCATTGTCATAAAAGCAGGGGGCTTCGATCATAACGGCGTTCCCGTCTTTTTCGAGAATGAAAACCTCATCCTCCATAGGATCCTTAGTTTGATAGGCGTGCAGCCGGATTGTCCCGAAGTCATACAGGTTTATTTCTCCCTTAGTAAGAGTATGTTTGCTGAGTGTGTAGTTTTTCATATTGGTTTCCTCCTTGGAACTGACAGATTTTTTTGGCGGCCGCCTGGGATTGTTTTTTATCCCCTGTGTCTTTATAATAAGAGGGTAAAGTGATTTTGTAAAGTAAGCACATTATTGTGCGGTAGTTACCTAAAAGATACTATTGGATGGAGAAAGAGGGATTTTTGCTTTGGAAAGAAATATAGAAATAGGGAAAATAACAGAGCAGAAAGAATTGCCTGCCTGCCCGGTGGAAACCACACTCATGCTTATCGGGGATAAATGGAAGGTATTGATCCTGCGGGATCTCATGCCGGGAACAAAACGCTTTGGAGAACTAAAAAAATCCATTGGGAAGGTTTCACAAAAGGTGCTGACAGCTCAGCTGCGCGCCATGGAGGAAAGCGGCCTTTTAACTCGCAGAGTATATGCGGAGGTTCCTCCCCGAGTGGAGTATACCCTTACACCACTGGGCCGCAGCCTTAAGCCTGTGCTGGATGCTATGGGGGCCTGGGGAAACGAATATAAAAAGAATGCGGGTTGAAGTTGGAAGATGATACCGCAGATAGGATGGAACGTTGGAGCTATCTAGGTGACCTTTTCGAAAGAAAACCGTCAAGATGAGGGAAGGTTTGCTCTGCAATTAACAGAGATTTTACAAGATCTAGATAGAAAGAAAAGCGTAAAAGCATATACTCTATCACTGTTGAGAGAAGAAGGTAATGCGGGAAGAGAATTTCCGGCGCGATGATATTAGAGAACAGGTTGCTGAAAAATGAATTCTGAATCTTGACATTTTCCTTTTTTCTCTCATAATAGAATATAACGGATACCGAATCAAATAAGAGAGAGAGGAAGCGGGTATGAAAAAGGCAGTAGATTCTGGCTCGCGCATAAAGTTTACAAAAACGGAAAAAAGTTGGATTCTGTATGACTGGGCAAACTCTGTTTATGCAACAAATATTATGGCGGCTATTTTTCCTATTTATTTTACTTCTGTTTGCGGAGGAGATACGCTGGGGCTTCAATGGTGGGGCTATGGTACCTCTATCGCCACACTGATAGTAGCCGTGATGGCTCCACTTCTGGGGGCGATCGGGGATTACCAGGGAATGAAGAAAAAGTTTTTTGCCTTTTTTATGGCTTTTGGAGTTATCTGCACGCTTCTGATGGCTATTTTTGATAATTGGCAGATGTTGCTGGTGGGATATGTGCTTTCCTATATTGGGTTTGCCGGTTCATGCCTCTTTTATGATTCGTTCCTGACGGATGTAACCACTAGTGAAAGAATGGATAAGGTTTCGGCTTGGGGCTACGCCATGGGATACATCGGCGGTAGTACGATTCCATTTATTATCTCTATAGTTATTTTGCTTGTTATGGGGATGGATAATCCCACTGCTGTAAAGCTGACAGTGGTTCTCACTTCTGTTTGGTGGGGAATTTTCAGTATTCCTATGCTGAAAAATGTGCGGCAGAAGCACTATTTGAAGGCGCCGGATCATATTGTGAAAAATACGATTTCCAATATCGGAAAAACGCTGAAAAGTATTTCTCAGAGAAAAGGCCTGCTTTTCTTTATTCTGGCGTATTTCTGCTATATAGACGGCGTCGGGACGGTTATCCATATGTCCACCAGTTATGGCGAGACCCTGCATCTGGATAGTGTGGGTATGATTTTGGCTCTCCTGGTTACGCAGATTGTAGCGGTGCCTTGTTCTATTCTTTTCGGCAGATTGGCCCAGAAGGTGGGCTCTATTCGTATGATTGGAATTTCCATCGGCATGTATTTTCTCATCTGCCTGGTGGGCTTTTATATGGGCTATAGTGTGGAAGCTGCCAATGGAGCAGAAGACGCTATTCAGCGGGCAGAGGTGCTTTTCTGGATTATGGCGGCCATGGTGGGAATGGTGCAGGGAGGAATACAGGCCCTTTCCCGCTCTTATTTCGGCAAGTTGATTCCTGCCAATAAGAGCAATGAATATTTTGGCTTCTTTGACATTTTCGGCAAGTTTGCCACAGTAGTGGGTCCGCTGTTGGTTTCATTGGTAACAGATTTGACGAATCGTTCTTCTCTGGGAATTCTGAGCTTGCTGTTCCTTTTTGCTTTGGGTGGACTTTTGCTCTTTTTGGGGCGGAATCATATGAAGGAAGAAGAAGCGGCCCTCAGAACGAAAGAAACAGAAAAATAAAACGCAAGATACAGGTTTTGTAAAAAGTAGGCTTTCTAAGGAAAAACTGGCAGACAATGATTTCCATTGGTGTTTGAAATGGGAAGCGAGGAAGCGATGCATCAAGCTTTTAGTGTTTTACGTGAAGGCGGCGTTGTTATTGAACCAATAAGCGAAGTTCCTTGAAGCACAGCTGTGCAACCGGTATTGACAAATATGGTGTCTGCTGGTGGGTTTCTATTTAACTGACAAAATGTGCATGAGCACTTATATGGCTTCTTTGGAACTGCAAATGATTCTAGGAGCTAGACGGTCGGTTGATTTTTAGGGTAACAGGAATTTTGCAGCCTGCCGTCTCAGCTTTATTGTTATTAATATCCTAACGCTGGCTATCGGCGTGGAAAGTATGAAAGACTCTGCTGCCGAAAATTGAAAAGTGCCGGACTTCTCGGAAAAGAGAAGTCCGGCACTTTTTATTTATGCCATGCAATTGTTCTCCTAAATTCTAAATGGCGAAAGAAGTGACGCTTATTCTGATTTTTTCTCAATCATCCGGCTCAATTCTTCCATAAAGGTGTTGATATCCTTAAACTGACGGTAAACGGAGGCAAAACGGACATAAGCGACCTCATCAATGTTTTTAAGCTTATCCATGGCGAGCTTTCCGATTACAGTAGAAGGAATCTCACGGTCCAGGGAATTCTGAAGGGTATTCTGAATTTCGTCCACCGCCCGTTCCAGAGTGTCCAAGGAAACAGGCCGCTTTTCGCAGGCCCTGAGAAGACCGCCCAAAAGTTTGTTCCGATCAAAGGTTTCCCGGGATTTATCCCGTTTGATCACAACCACCGGAACGGTTTCAATCACTTCATAAGTAGTGAAACGCTTTCCACATTTCAGGCATTCACGCCGGCGGCGAATCCGCTCACCCTCATCTGTGGGCCGGGAATCGATGACTTTGCTTTCGTCGTAGCCACAATAAGGGCACTTCATATTGTCACACTCCTTATTTTGCGTATATGAACTTATATAAACAATCTATCTTTTTTCATTGTGCTACAAAAATAGTATACCATGCCGTGGAAAAAACAAGCAAGATCTTTTTTAATAATTTGAAAAAAGTGTGTTCAAAAAGTTCCTTGCTTTTTCCAGTTCCTGCAGCTCTGTAAAATTTTTGCGGTATACCTCGATGATGACTTCCCCTCCATACCCAAAAGAACGGAGCATGCTGAGAAGACGCATGTAATCCATCCTGCCGCAACCGGGGAGGAGGCAGTCTTCCGATTCTGTATGATCGTTGATGTGGATGTGCACCAGACGTTCCCCCATGGCGGAACACATTTCAAAGGGATCTTGTCCCGCTCGGACAGCCTGCTTAATATCGAAGACAAAGGAGCAATCGTCCTGAAGGCGGCGGCGCATTCTGCGGATAAAAGCGGGATCTTCACTGCGGAAACGGTTAACATTTTCCTGAGCCAGCGTTACGCCGAAGGTCTTGGCGCGGCGGTTCAGATAAGCATACCGGTCTATATATTCTTCTTCAGAGATAGAGCTGTTCTGATAATCTCGTTGTCCATGTAGCACGACAAAGGAGGCCCCCAGATCCCGGGCTGCACGGAAGTATTCCTCATAAAAACTGACGCTATCCAAGAAGCGCCTTTCATAATTGGAAAAAAGAAGGCAGCTTTCGTAGCCTGAGGTATAGGGATGCACGGAGAGAATACGGCAATTTTGTTCCTTAGCAATGCGGCGCAGTAAGGTAATAAATGGAGGCTGAAATTCGCTCCAGGTGTTGAAAAACACCTCGAAGGTGCGAAACTGCATAGAAGTCAGTGTGCGGAAAGAAGCCTCCAGCGGCTCCGGATAAAGGCAGGCAGTGGAAATGCCTGTTTGCATGGATATCACCTCAAATATATACCGTAACGACTTCAAAGAGCCGCCGCCAAAACGGGAGATACACTATACTATGAAAAGGAGCCCCAAAATGCCACCGGGCGTGAAAGGCTCATCTCTGTAACTAGTATATAGATCTCGGTAAGATTTGTCTATAGGGTACTTTTGATATATATGTATATGTTGTTTTGTATTGCATTCGTTTATGGGCGAGGGAACGAAAGAGGCCCCCCGAAGCATAGGAAGGGGCCGCTTTCATACCGGCTAAACGAATTCGCAGTTTGCTACAGAATGTTGTCTACCGTTGGATATTCTGTTTTTTCTAGTCCTATAATCTGACTTTTGCATCGAGCGGCTTCTGTGTAAAGCTGTTCTTTAACATGGCAGGAGGCCAGGGAACGCAAAGTTGCCAGATTCTGCGAAATGGAATCCAATTTGGAATGGGGCGTATAAAGGGAAAGCTTTTTATAGCATTCTTCCCAGAGTTCTTCAGCTTTTTCAGAATGTCCTACAGCGGCTTCCCAATCGTCATTCTCCACTGCGCCAACCGTATCCTCCAACGCCGCCTTCATCTGGGATGTAGCCTTCTGCGTATACAGAGTTCCTGTAATGCAAAAGCATACGAGAGTTCCCAATAAGAGAAGAGAGCAGATGATCCTTCCCACTTAGTTTTCCTCCTTCCGTATGATATGGAAGTTGCCAGCAGTGTCGGCTGTCATCAAAAAGATATCTTGCTGCTGAATATTTTTTCCCCGAAGAATCCCTTCCAGCCAGGCGGGACTTTTTCGAATCAGTTTAAGGGAAAAATGAGAAATCTCGCCGTCGCTGATAACAACGGTTTCAATCCCTGTGTCCGGTACGGCGATGGCAAGCATACCGGCTGTTACTGTATTTTTATCGGGCTTTTTGACTACGCTGAGTTTCCCGTCTGTCTCCACAAGAGCGTAGGCCACATCTTCCAAAGAGAATACGTCCTTTTCGCGGAGCTGCTCGCTCAGATCTTCTGTGCTCATGCGCAGTTTCCGAAGGGCTTTTTGATCCAGCGTTCCATCGTTTATGACCACTATAGGTTTGCCGCAGATAATCCGACGGAATCGTGGAAGTTTAATCATCAGGTAGGAAACGGCGATTTCGCAGAGGATAAGCACACCAATGGGAAGAATGCCGCTCACTAAAGGTTGGCCGGTATCCTGCATGGGAATTGCCGCTATGTCGGATATCAGAAGGGTGACAACCAGCTCGCTGGTTTGCATTTCGCTGATCTGGCGTTTCCCCATCAGCCGTACTGCTCCAATAATCAATATGTAGAGCAGCAGAGTTCTGATAAACGATATTGTCATGGATGCATCCTCCTTTATGCAGTTGGCGGAATTCGAAGGTTTTGGTTGATCTTAGTGTTTGCTTCGAGTTTCGGTTTATGCATAAACTACCAGCTTTTTGCCAAACTAATCCAAGAAAAGAAAGGAGAGGTGAAAGCATGAACGAGATGGAAAACAGAATGACTTCTGCGTCTCTGGAGGAAAACGTACAGTATTTTACGGAGACATTTGACGGAAGCTCTGATTTGGTGATCCGTCGTATGGAAATATGTGGTGTTCCAGCTGCTCTCATTACAATGGAGGGCTTGATCGATAAACTCACTATAGCGCAGACGATTTTGAATCCCATCCTCGCCTTTCGGTCAGAGGTGACCGATCCGGTGAAATTGTTCGATATTTTGCAGAGAGACGTGCTGGCGATATCTGATTTTAAGACGGTTACGGACTATAGCACTGCTTTGAATCTCTTGTTTAATGGCTTTGCTCTTTTACTATTGGATGGATGTATACAGATATTGGCGGCAGGAACGCAGGGGTTTCAGTTCAGAAGCATTAGTGAACCGCAGAATGAGACCACTCAAAGCGGTTCACGGGAAAGTTTTGTTGAACCATATCTTATTAATATGGGGATGATTCGCCGCCGAATTCGGGACCCCAGGCTCAAATTTGAAAGACTTGTGGTGGGAAAGCGGAGCAACACCAATATTTTGCTGTGCTACCTGCGAGATGTGGCTTCCGATGAACTGGTGAGCAGCGTGCGCGGAAAGATTAAATCCATGCATCTGGATACGGTACTCGCTTCTGGTTACCTCGCTCCATTTCTGCAGAAATCCGGCGGTTTCTTTTTTCGCTCGGCCAGTCGTTCCGAAAGACCGGATACCGTTTGTGCAAAAATAGGGGAGGGCCGGGTGGCCATTATTGTCGATGGAACCCCCAGTGCTTTGATTGTTCCCCATTTGTTTGTGGAGAACTTCCAGAGCTTTGACGATTATATTAACCGCCCCTTTTTTGCTTTTTTTATCCGTATGCTGAAATATCTGGCCTTTTTTATCGCTTTGTTTATGCCGGGATTTTATGTGGCTACTACGGCCTTTCACCCAGAATTGCTACCTCAGCCTCTGCTCCTGAAAATAGCGCAATCTGAGGCAACTACCCCCTTTCCCGCTATGCTGGAAGTTCTCATTATCCATATTATTTATGAGATTATGCGTGAAGCGGGACTCCGCGTCCCACGACCGCTGGCGCAGGCGGTTAGTATTGTTAGTGCGCTGGTGATCGGAGATACAGCGGTGAGCTCCGGCCTGATCGGGGCACCTACTCTGATGGTGGTTGCCATTACAGCTACAGCCTCTTATGTAACGCCCAGTCTGTATGAACCTGTAGCCGTCATTCGGTTGATTATGATCTTCATAGGTGGATGGATGGGATTCTGGGGGCTTATGCTGGGAGTATTTGTAGTGCTTGTGAATATTTGCAGTGAAACCAGCTATGGAATTCCTTTCAGCGCACCTGTATCGCCCTTCAGCAGGCAGGGAATGCGGGATGTGTTTTGGCGCGCCAGCTGGAAAAAGCTCGGGAAACGGAATATGAAGGTGCAGGACATGCCGGGTTCCAAGCTGAAGGATTCATCTTCAGGGAGGTAGAGAATGAAACAGGTTGTTAATTCCGGGAAAGACGGAACGTCTAAAATTCTGAACAGTTCTCAGGTGTATATCACCATGTTTGTTTCCCAGGCACTTCTGATGCTTACCATGAATACGGTGTATTCCAACGGAGCCAGAATGCAGGATTTTTTAATTTCCGTAGGGATTGCTTTTGTGTTGAACATCTTGCTGTTGATTCCCACCGCATTTCTGCTGCATCTGCACCCAGGGAAGAGCATCCTGGAAATTTCCAGAGAACTTATGGGGCGCTGGGCTGTGATCGTCTATGGAATCTATCTGCTGTTTTATATTACTATGGCCTCCTATTACCTCTCATTTTTTGAACTTTTTCTGGCTAATGTTTTGGATCCGAAGATTTCACTGCTTATGGTTGCCACAGCGGTTATGGGGGTATCCGCCTATTCGGCCTGGAGAGGTCTGGAAGCCGTTGTGCGTGTTGGGGAGATTGTAGCTGTGATTTTGGTGTTAGGATTTATTTTTCTCCTTACAGCTCTATTTCCCAAGGTAGAATCCATTGAATTTTTGCCCTTTTTCGAGAATAGTTTTTCTTCGTATATGACAGGAGCTCTGCTTCTATTTTCCAGAAGCGGTGCGCTTTCGATGGTAGGAATCCTAATACCCCATACAAGAGGGCGAAAGGTAGGTGGGTTCTTACTGTTTAATCTGGCATTCTATGTAATATTTTCATTGATACTGATTGTTTGTGTGGGAACTATGGGGGGGTATTTAGATCATTGGCTTTTTCCTGTATATTCTGCTTCCGCCTTTGCACAAACAGGTCTTTTACAAAGTATGGACGCTCTATTTGTAGCCATGTGGATCTGCGGACTTATGACCAAACTTTCTATGGATCTTTCCCTAAGTGCGCTCTGTTGCCGCCATATTTCTCCTCGCGTGAAAAAATGGCCGATTTTTCCCATAGCAGCCGTAAGCGGTGCAATTTCGCTTATGATCTGCAATAATCAGGCCGTTCAGAGTTTATTTTTCAGCTTGCAGCTGTTACTTCCTATTTTAGTTCTTACCTTGGGGGTAATTCCCATTGTGCTTCTGATTCTGTGTTTACACAGAAAAAAGCAAGAAGTGAAAGGAGGGAAAGCTGATGCGGGATAGGAGATTCCCAAAATGGCAGAGGGATAAAAGAAATTCGGGAAAAATTGCCCTCTTTCTGGCGATTACGCTGGTTACTGGCATGTTTTTTACGGGATGTGAAATGCCTGTTCCGCTGAACCAGAGGCTCCTAATACGTGGAATCGGAATCGATTGGGAGAATGGGGAGTATTTTGCTTCTCTTCAGGCGGATCAGGTGAGTGAAAATTCCCAATCTATGGTGGTGGTGTATACTTCTAAAGGGGATTCCGTATTGGAAGCCCTTCGAAACGTGACCAAGCAGGATGGTAAAATTCCGCAGTATTCTCACGATCTGACGGTTGTCTTTGGAGAGGGGGCCGCAAAACGCGGATTGAACAAAATGGTGGATTTCTTTCTTCGAAATCCGGATATTCCCTCTGCCTCTGTGATTATTGTTTGTGAGGGAAGAGCGCAGGATATCCTTTCTGCTGAAAAAGATGAACAGGTGATCCCTGCGGATATGCTGGGAGATGCCGTAAAGGCCGGTTCCTACAACGGTCAGACGGCGGCTAGCGATGTGGCATCCCTTGTTAATCATCTTGCGGGTGAAGGTGAAAGCGCATTTCTTCCGTATATGCGGCTTGAAGATGGGATTCCTACCACGGCGGGAACCGTCCTGCTGGACAGATACGGCATACAGGTTGATATTCTGGACGACAGCGCTACACGTGGGCTTTTATTGCTCACGAACCAACTAAAGAACGGATATTTAACCGTTTGGCTGGATGAGGATACAAAGGCATCTTTAGAGATCAGCAACGGTTCAACAGCCGTTCAGGTCACGGAGAGGGAGGGAATCCCTCTCTTTACCATAACGTATTCTTGCAGTGTGAATATGACGGCCCTAGAGGGGAATTTTAAGGATCACTATGGGCGGGAATATTATGACAGTATTAGCAAGGCCACAGAAGGAGAACTTCGTATGGACGCTCAGACCGCTCTCAACCGTTGCATATTTGAAAATAAGCTGGATGTGCTTCAAATGGGGCGTTGGATGCATAAGCAGATGCCTTCCTTGTGGAATTCCTGGAAAGACCGGTGGCACGATGCTATGGATGAAGCGGAATATGTAATTGACGTGCAGGCAAATATGCAGCGTGTTGGCAAGGAGAATACTCCTTCCATCGAATAATAAAAAAAGAGAAGGATATCAATCCTTCTCTTTTTTTTCTTTGCTATGGTCTTTCCCTTCTCCTGCCGAAGGGGATTCTTTCAGCTGCTTTTGCAGTGCTATTTCTGTAAGAATCCGTTCTGCCGCCGTCCTGCGGGCCGAGGCCTCTACCGAAAGCTCCATGGCCAGCTGAGTGAGGGAATCCTCCCCTTTCTCGTTACCCTCTTGAACGCGTTGGCAAACTTCCTGTAAAGCACGGCTCTGGGCGGAGCAGAAGGTTTCATATAAATCCTTTTCTGTGTGTTCTTTGAGTTGGCATCGGAGCAAGGCGGATATATCGGGGATAGAAAGGACAGATTTCATCAAGCATATCAGAGTTAAGAGAGTTAGATGCTCTCGAGAATATTTTTTTTGCTCGGGTCTTGGCAGTACCCCTGCTTTTACATAGTTATTCACCATGCTGGAGGTGAGAAGAGGATCTTCCGGATTTCTCTCAAAAAGTTCCAGCTGTTTATCCATATAACTGAGGACCTGATCCATATATAAATAGATTTCAGGAAGCCGGTCCCATTCAGGGGGAGAAAACCGACCGGCCTCCTGCGCCCATTGAGAAAGAGACTGGGGGGATGTATCCATGTTACTGCTCCTTTCGGATGCGCCCTTCTCCCTGATAGCGGCTGGGAGGGGTGCCTATATATTTTTTGAATACGCGGGAAAAGTAGAGTTGATCCGAAAAACCGGTGGAATATGCAACCTCTCCTACAGAAAAACGTTTTGTTTCCAATAGAGCAGCGGCTCGGTTGATTCGATAGCGGAGAAGATACTCATTGGGAGGCATGGAAGTATTTTCCACAAACAACCGGTAAAGATGGCTCCGGCTGATTCCCGCGCTGGCGGCTACATCGCGTATAGTAATATTTCGAGAATAATTATATTCAATATAGCGTATAGCCTTCTGCACATATTCATATCCGCTGGTGTTACGAGCTGTGGATTTGCCCCGACGGTCGATCAGATCCGATAAAAACAAAAGAAGGTTAGCCTGCATTCGCAATTCGCTGCTGGATGAATCTTCAGGCACATTGCAGGCTTCTAATATGCGGTTGGGAAGAGTACTGCCCTCGAAAGAAAACACAGGGGAGTCTTCTAGGAGACCTGTCTGTTCCATCAGCTGGGCGGCATCCGTTCCGTGAAAGCCAATCCAGCAGTATTCCCAAGGGTCGTCGCGATCTGCTTCGTAGAAAACGATTTGATCAGGACATACGACGAAACCGTCCCCTTTGTTAAGAGAATAATCCTTTCCTTGGGTTTGAAAGCGCCCTTTGCCTTTTGTTATGCAGTGAATAAGATAATGATCCCGTATGGCAGGCCCCCAGGAATGCCCGGCAGCACAGCGCTGAACACCGCAGCTGTAGACGGTCAGCCCTAGAGTATTATGGAAAGGAATTCGGAAGGAATGCCGGAATTGATCATTTGTCATAGAAACACCCTGCTTCCTTTTCTTTTCATTATAGGTGGTTGAAAACCAGAATGCAAGGGGATTTAAGATAGAGGGAAGAAGCAATTTGTGAATAAGTAAAAAACAGATTGTGAAGAAAGAGGAAAAAATATGCGAAAAAAGAGAAAACTTTTTCTTCGGAAAGCAATTGAAATTATTTCCTGAATCGGTTATAATAAAAACAATCTTTGTTTTTTCAGAGGATGTCTTACTTTGGGATCTTCTGTAAAGAGTTTTGATCCTGCGCCATGTGCGCAGGCGTTTTTGTGAGGCCCAACACAGACTTTGCACCATTATTATATGTGCGATTTCGTGCGGGGCGCGCAGCAGATATTTTATATGGAATGGGGATAGTGGCTTATGCGTATGTTGCTTGCGTCAGGCGGAAGTTTTATCGACGGCATGTCCGATGGCACTGTTGCCATATTGGTGTTGATCACCGGTCTGGTAATCGTATTCCTGATGCTGATTGCCTTGATACTGATTATCAAGCTCTATGGTTCAATTATCTACAATTTAACTCAAAAAAACAAATCGGCTCCTAAAGCTCCGGCCCCTGCGGCAGCTCCCGCTGTGCAGAAGGTAGCTATGCCTGAACCTGCTCCGGCTCCTGTTATAGAGGAAGGAATCCCTGGGGAAGTAATAGCAGCTATTGCGGCGGCCGTATACTGCGCAGAAGGTGTTTCTCTCTCTGCCGTCCGATCCATTCGCCGGGTAAAGTCCGGTAGTTCCCGTTCTGCCTGGGGCATGGCCGGCGTGCTGGACAATACTCGTCCTTTCTGACCAGCTTTTCCTAATATATAGTGGCAGTTTGTGGCATATAGAAAGATTCAGAAAGGAATGAATGATTCGTGGAAATCTGGAATGGCTTTATAAAGGCTCTGCAGGGAATTTGGGAAACCTCTGGATTGGCCAGTAATGATCCTCGTAACTATATTATGATTGTGATTTCCCTGATTTTGATTTATCTGGCAATTAAAAAGGAGTTTGAACCTCTTCTTCTTTTGCCTATTGCTTTTGGTATGTTGATGGTAAACCTTTATCCTTCTATTATGGCTGAACCTACGGCGGATGCAAATGGAGGCTTGTTCTATTATCTCTATCAGGGCGTAAAACTCGGTATTTATCCGCCGCTTATTTTCCTGGGTATCGGTGCTATGACGGACTTCGGCCCCCTGATTGCAAATCCCAAGAGTTTCCTTCTGGGCGCCGCAGCTCAGCTTGGTATTTTTGTGACCTTTATCGGTGCTATGTTCATCGGAGATTTGGGTATTGAGGGTTTGAGCTTTACAGCAAAAGAGGCTGGTGCTATCGGCATTATCGGCGGAGCAGATGGCCCGACGGCTATTTTTGTTACGACAAAATTGGCAGATCATCTTTTAGGGCCTATTGCCGTGGCGGCATATTCTTATATGGCGTTAGTGCCGATTATTCAGCCCCCTATCATGCGTGCGTTGACAACAAAAAAAGAACGCATGGTTGTTATGGAGCAGCTTCGCCCTGTTTCCAAGCTTGAAAAGATCCTGTTCCCCATTATTGTAACAATTATTATTGCTCTTGTATTGCCGGATGCAGCTCCTCTGGTAGGAATGCTGATGCTTGGCAACTTGATGCGTGAAAGTGGCGTAGTCTCCCGTATTTCTAATACGGCTCAGAATGAGTTGATGAATATCATTACCATTTTCCTGGGTGTTACGGTTGGCGCTACCGCTACTGGTGAAGTTTTCCTGAGTTGGCAGACGATCGGTATCGTTATTATGGGTCTTTTGGCCTTCAGTTTCGGTACTGCAGGCGGTGTTCTCTTTGGAAAGCTTATGTATAAGGTAACAGGAGGCAAGGTGAATCCTCTGATTGGTTCTGCCGGTGTTTCCGCTGTTCCTATGGCCGCCCGTGTATCTCAGAAGGTTGGCCAGCAGGAAAATCCTGGTAACTTCCTTTTGATGCACGCCATGGGGCCCAACGTGGCAGGCGTTATTGGCTCTGCAGTTGCAGCGGGTGTTCTGCTCGCTATTCTTGGGTAATCAATCGTTACTGGATACAAAAAACTATATACCCGCACATGCAAGGATGGTGTGTGCGGGTATTTTCATGCTCGAGTCTGGAGGGAGATATCATGAGCATATTGACAGATCTTCGCAGAAAGGTTCTGGAGAAAGAATTTTCCAGAATGAATGATAAACAAAAGGAAGCCGTGTTCCATACAGAGGGGCCTCTTTTAATTTTAGCCGGAGCCGGTAGCGGAAAAACGACGGTTCTTGTAAACCGCATGGCGAATTTGATTCGGTATGGAAAAGCATATCATTCAGATTGGGAAAGCGGACTTTCTGAAGAAGATATTCCGGTTTTGGAAGGGGTCCTGGAAGGAGCCCCTCTTTCGGAAGAGCTTAAAAGACGCATGGCGGTGGATGCCTGCAGACCTTGGCAGATTCTGGCCATTACGTTTACTAATAAGGCGGCTGGTGAATTAAAAGAACGGCTCGTGACCCTTTTGGGGGATGAAGGAGGGGAGATCTGGGCTTCTACATTTCATTCTACCTGTGCACGTATTCTGCGGCAATATGGTGAAAGGATTGGCTACAGTGCTCATTTTACCATCTATGATACAGATGATTCCAAACGTTTGATGAAGGAATGCCAGAATACCCTTGGAATTGAGGATAAAGTTCTGCCCGCCAAAGCAATTCTTTCGGCTGTTTCCCGGGCAAAGGATAGTCTTATTTCTCCCCAGGAGTTTATGGAAACGGCTGGTAGAGATGTTCGCCTTAGTACCATCGGCAAGGCATATGAAATGTATCAACGCAGGCTGCGCGAGGCGGATGCCATGGATTTCGATGATCTGATTGTTTCCACTGTGGAATTGTTTCGCCAGTGCCCTGATGTTTTGGAATATTTTCAGAATAAATTCCGGTATATCATGGTGGATGAGTATCAGGACACAAACCATGCACAATACGTCCTGATCAAGTTATTGGCACAGAAAAGACAGAATCTCTGTGTGGTGGGTGACGATGACCAGAGCATATATAAATTCCGTGGCGCAACCATTGAGAATATTATGAGCTTTGAAAAAAGTTTTCCCAACGCTTCTCTGATACGATTGGAACAGAATTATCGTTCTACCCAAAATATTCTGGATGCGGCAAATGCGGTGATCTCCAATAATACGGAGAGAAAAGGGAAAACGCTTTGGACGGAAAACGGAGCGGGAGAAAAAATTATTCTGCATACGGCTTTGAATGAGAGCGATGAAGCGGATCAGATTGCCACTAAGATTCTGGATGGGGTGGCGAAAGGGAGAAAGTATTCAGATTTTGCGATTCTTTACAGAATGAATACGCAGTCGAATGCTTTGGAAAAGAATTTTGTCAAATCAGGGATTCCGTATCGTATTATCGGCGGCTTGCGTTTCTATGAGCGTCGGGAGATCCGAGATATAATCGCCTATTTGAGTGTGGTAAACAACCCCTCAGACGATGTGCGTTTGCGCAGAATCATCAATGTGCCTAAGAGGGCTATCGGCGAAAAGACTGTCTCTCAGGCCGCTGCAATCGCAGAGGGAATAGGGGAAAGCTTGTTTGAAGTCCTCTGCCATGCAGATGAATTTGAGCCCTTGCGGCGCAGCGCAGCAAAGCTCCAGCAATTTGCTCAAATGATTCGGGAATTTATGGATGCCGCTGAAAAGGATACACTAGAAGGGCTTTATCATACGATCTTGGAAAAGACAGGATACATAGAGAGCCTGCGTGAGAATTCCAATGAAGATCCGCAAGATCGTATTGACAATATCAATGAGTTGGCTTCCAGCTTGGTGAAATATCAGGAAGAAAATGGAGAAGACACTACCCTTTCTGGTTTTCTAGAGGAAGTTTCTCTTATGACGGATATCGATAATTACGATGGCTCCACCGATGCGGTAGTCATGATGACGATGCATTCCGCAAAGGGATTGGAATTTCCCTGTGTCTTCCTGCCGGGATTTGAGGATGGTATTTTTCCGGGAATTCAGGCCATATACAATCCTGATGAAATTGAGGAGGAACGCAGGCTGGCCTATGTGGCCATAACTCGTGCTAAAGAAGAGTTGATGATCTTGAATGCGGATAGCCGCATTATTTTTGGTAGCACCACCCGTAATAAGCTTTCGCGCTTTGCCAAGGAGATACCCCAGGAACTCACAGAAAAAACCCGTTCCAACGGATGGAAGAAAGCGGGAGAGGATATTCAGTTGTTCCCTTCCAGAAAGGATGCGCGGAATGCCTCTATACAGGCTGCACGTAGCTTTGGTCCCGCCTTTGCGGCTCAGGAGAAAAAACCTGCGGGGACGTATCGCCCCGGCGACAGGGTGCGGCACAAAACTTTTGGGGAGGGCATGATTGTAGGCGCTGTGCCCATGGGAAGCGATACGCTTTTGGAAATTGCCTTTGAAAAGGTGGGCACAAAAAAGCTTATGGCTAACTTTGCTCGATTAGAAAAACTGGACGGGTAATATGCATATTACTACATATAAGCACCTTTACTACGGTTTCAGATAGTAAAGGTGCTTTTTGTATTGTGTAATTATGAAATATTTGAATAGCGTGCTGAATTTATTCGGAATGTATAAAATGAGAGGCCACCGGATAGTTCCGGTGGCCTCTGCCATAAAGAGACTTTGTAGAAAGAAATCCAAGTCAGGAATGGTGGGGCTTATCGCAACCGCAGCCGAGGTCTCCTACTCTGGGAGGGAAGAATTCATCTGTGGGGAATTCGATGTGACTGAACATTTCACAGGGGTTGTCAGAAGAGGTTACACATTCTTTCTCGGGCACACAGAAATCATAGGCAGGAATCAGCATTTGCACATTGCGAACAATCTGCACGATGGTGAAAAGGCCGATGGTCACAAATACGCTGCGACACCGAGACGTTTCGAAGCAGCCGCCATAACGTTTGCAGATGCATTCAGGGATACGGCAGCCGCACTCGCAGGAAGGCGGCGCATCACACAGGCGGGCAGAAAGGCCGATGGGACGGGCTACCTGTACGCTGGCTTTAGGCAGAATCTTCCCGCAGGAGGTATCCTGTTCTGTTGGAGAATTATCAGAGTTGAACATTTTTACATTTCCTTCGCTTCCATAAAGGATTACCTTTTTATTGAAGACGGAAACGCCGCTTACGACTACGCTGCCAGGGTTGGGCGCGCAGAATATGTCTAGGCATACGTCGAAGAAGAAGGTCATATCCACGGAGTAGAAGCCTTTATTGAAAGGAACAGGCTCTAAATCCAGGTATACGGTGATTACGTCCACACTGCGTAGACGAACATTAGAGGCATTTTCAATCAGTTCCTGTTTGTCAGGCGGGAAATATACCCGCAGATCCTCCAGGCAGTCCTTATCATAAGACTATACACTCTATAATGTTTCGGGGTTTTCCAGTTGCTCTATTCTTTCTTCCAATTGATGAAGCTGAGAAACCAGTTGA
>CAJFPJ010000025.1 GCA_904399395.1 uncultured Clostridia bacterium
ATATCGGCCAAGCATCTGCGGGAAAGGCAAAACCATAATGGAGTTTGATTACAACAGCGCAAAATGGAAGCGGAAAAAATCCCGCATCCTGCGCCGTGATGGATACGTTTGCCAAAGGTGCAAACGGTACGGGAAGAACACGCCAGCTACAATAGTGCATCACATCAAACACGCCGATGAATACCCGGAGCTTGCATATGTAGATGGAAATCTCGTCAGTCTGTGCGCGGCATGCCACAATAAAGCACATCCGGAAAAAGCAGTGGGAAAACGCCGGGGCTATTGATCCCCCCTATCCGGCGCGCCTTCCGCAAAAAAATTTTTTACTGGCGTGGGTAAGTTTTTCCAACTCTGAAAGAAATTCCGGATAAAGGGGTGTGACAAATGACAAAATCTAAATGGAAAAAACTTATACTCGACCAAATGAATGCATTGAACATACAGAAAGACGCGTATAATCCGGCGGTTGAAACATTGGCCGGAATATTAGAACAGCGAGATAAAACCTTCAGAGAATTCAAATCCTCCGGCGGACATTCCGTCGTCGAATATACAAATAAGGGAGGGTCCACAAACATGACAAAAAACCCCTTGCTTATCCTGTGGGATGATCTAAATAAAAGCGCCCTGGCGTACTGGCGCGAGCTGGGACTAACGCCATCCAGCTATAAAAAGATGACCGGTGATACACCGAAAAAGGAGAAGCCGGGCGGCTTGGCCGCGGCGTTGGCAAGTCTTGAAACCAATTAAAGGAAAAAACTGGCCGCAGGTGCTGGAGTACGCCGAAACTATACGGGACGGAAAGAAGATCGCGTGCAAAGAACTGAAAGAAGCCGTCAGTCGATTTTTTCGAGATCTGGAGAACCCAGAATATGAAATGGATGCCAGAGCACCCGAGTTCTGTATCCAAATCATAGAAAAAACTTTATGCCACCAACAGGGGGAAAAACTGGACGGCACTCCTCTTCGAGGAAAACCTTTTCTTCTGGAACCATGGCAGAAGTTTATTGTGTATAACTTAATGGGATTTAAATTGAAAGAGACAGGTACAGTTCGGTTCCACGAAGCGTTGCTGTTTGTGCCGAGAAAGCAGGGCAAGACCTCTTTTGCGGGGGCCTTGGCCTGGTCGCTTTCCCTGTGGTACAGGCGGTCTGGTTCCAAGATGTATATAGCGTCCGCCGCATTGATGCAGTCTCTGGAAACATTCAACTTTCTGAGCTACAACATCAAACGGATGGGCGAAGACGCCAAGGACGGGGGCTCCACAAAGATCATCGATAACAACAATGAGCACAGCCTGACGGCGGACGTGGGAGACGGCTCCTTTTTCATCCGGGCGCTGGCGGCAAATCCCGACAGCCAGGACAGTTTAAACGCGAATATCTGTATTGTAGATGAAATCCATGCTCTGAAACAGCCCAAACAGTACAACCTTTTTAAGGAAGCGCAGAAGGCCTATACAAACAAACTGCTGATCGGTATCTCTACTGCCGGAGACAATGAACAGGCATTTCTGGGCCAGCGGCTCAAATACTGCCGCAAGGTGTTGGACGGCACGGTGCGGGATGAGCAGTATTTTATCTTTATGTGCTGCGCTCCGGAGGGCGTAAAAGACGGGACGGTGGATTTTACCGACCCGAAAATCCACGAAATGGCAAACCCCGGATATGGCGTGACCATCCGGCCAGAGGAAATCCTGAACGACAGCCTCCAGGCCCAGAACGACCCGCAGCAGCGCAAGGACTTTTTTGCCAAAAGTCTGAATGTATACAGCAACGCCCTGAGGGCCTACTTTGATATCGAAGAATTCCGGAAGAGCGACGCTTCTCACAGCTGGACGTTGGAACAGCTTGCAAAGCTGCCCATAGATTGGTACGGGGGCGCCGACCTTTCCAAGCTGCACGACCTGACGGCGGCGGCCCTGTTCGGCCATTACCAGGGCGTGGATATTATCGTCACCCACGCGTTTTTCCCGGTGGTGGCGGCGCATATCAAGGCCGAGCAGGATCACATCCCTCTTTTCGGCTGGGCGGAAGACGGCTGGCTGACGCTGTGCAATTCTCCCACGGTCAACCATGCGGATGTAGTCAACTGGTTTGTGGATATGCGGAAAATGGGATTCAAGATCCGCCAGGTGGGCCATGACCGGAAATTCTGCCGGGAGTACTTCATCGGCATGAAAGAGGCAGGATTTAAAATTATAGACCAACCGCAATATTATTATAAAAAGTCGGAAGGATTCCGGTATATCGAACAGAGCGCTAAAAACGGCGCTCTTTTTTATTTGCATTCGGAGGCATTTGAATACTGCGTAGAAAATGTATCCGCCGTGGAAAAGACAGACGATATGATTCAATACGAGAAAGTACAACCGGAGCATCGCATTGATTTGTTTGATGCTTCAGTATTTGCCTGTATTCGGTATCTGGAAAATCTGGATCGAAGCAAAGCGGCAAAGAAATGGTGGGGTGAAAAATGAGCAAGAAAAAAAGAAGCAGGCCATCTCCACGAGCGGAGCCTGCACAAAAACGCAGCGTGGCTTTTATGACGAGCGACGGCTGGGAAACACTGGAATGCCGAGGATATACCAGTCTATCACACAATCCGGAAATCTGCACGGCGGTGGACACCATCGCCCGTTTGATTGCAAGTATGACCATCCACCTGATGGAAAATACCGGAGACGGGGATATCCGTATAAAAAATGAATTGAGCCGGAAGGTGGATATAGAACCGAACAGCAACATGACCCGAGCGGCCTTTGTGCATTGGATCGTAAAAACCCTGATGCTGGAAGGAGACGGAAATGCCGTTGTATGGCCTGAAACGAAGCGAGGGATTTTGCGCGACCTGAAGCCGGTCCCTCCGGCTTTTATATCGTTCGTGCCGGAAGGAGTATGGAATTACCGGGTGATACTTGCAGGGCAGGAGTATGATCCGGAGGACATTCTCCATTTTGTCCTGAACCCCGGGAGCTATTACCCGTGGAAGGGAGAGGGCTACAGGGTGGCACTTGCAGATGTGGCTAACAACCTGAAACAGGCAGCGGCCACGGAAAAGGGCTTTATGTCCTCAAAATGGAAGCCGTCTATCATCGTGAAAGTGGATGCCCTCACGGAGGAATTCTCCAGCCCGGAGGGCCGCAGGAGGCTCTTGTCGGAATATATCGATACTGCGCAGGCTGGGGAGCCCTGGCTGATACCGGCGGAGCAGTTCAGCGTGGAACAGGTACGTCCCCTCAGCTTGTCGGATCTGGCCCTGGCGGATTTTGTGCAGCTGGATAAACGGACGGTGGCCGCTATTTTGGGTGTGCCGCCGTTTGTTCTGGGAATCGGAGATTTCCAGCGGGACGCTTGGAACAATTTTATCAATTCCACCATTATGCCTATCGCTAAAAATATCGAGCAGGAACTGACAAAAAAACTGCTCTACAGCCCTAATTGGTTTTTTAGATTCAACCCATGGAGTTTATACAATTACTCGATAACTGAAATGGTACAGGCAGGGGCGGAGATGGTGGACAGGATGGCGCTCCGCAGAAATGAATGGCGCAGTTGGGTAAACATGCCGCCGGATTCCGATATGAACGACTTGCTGGCATTGGAAAATTACGTGCCGGCGGATAAGCTCGGCGACCAGTCAAAATTGAATGGAGGTGAACAAAGTGGAGCATAGAACCGTGCGAATGGAAGAAATGAAAATCCGTGAGGAAGAAGGAAAGCGGAGACTGGAGGGATATTTCTCCGTATTTGACCAGCCCTATGAGGTCGTTCCCGGATGGGTAGAGACCATCGCCCCAGGGGCCTTTGACCGTGCACTCAGAAGTGGGCAAGATGTGAAGGTGCTGTGGAACCACGATACAAATATAGTTCTGGGAAGTACGGAGAACCATACGGCAGAGCTACGGGAGGATGCCCGCGGCCTCTTGGGGGATGTGGAAATCAACGAAAACGACCAGGACGCTAAAAACGCATATGCTCGTGTGGACAGAGGTGATGTAAAGGGCTGCAGCTTCGGCTTCGAGATTTCCCGGATGGAGGAAAGCTGGGATGAGGACGGCACCTACAGGACCCGCATCATGGAAGTATACCCGCTCTATGAGGTTTCCCCCTGCACGTTCCCCGCATACGCGCAGACCAGCATCACAGCCCGGGCTAGAGAACAGCTGGAAACCGCCCGGGAGAAACTTGCAAAAGCACAGGAACAGAAACGCAGTCAATGGCGAGAAAAGATGATGGCTCGCCTGAAAGGAGAATGAAATGGCACTGAAAACCATGATGTTGCGTCGCAGCATCGATAAAAAAAGAGCAGAGCTTGAAGAGCTGCGCAAAAAGGATGCCGAATTCCAAACACGAGAAGAAGAGTTAGAAACCGCTATCAATGAGGCGGAGACCAACGAACAAGAGCAAGTGGTTTCGGAAGAAGTGGAGAAATACGAATCAGAAAAGAAGCTTCACGAGGAAGCAAAGAATGTTCTCTCTTCTGAAATTGAAGGGTTAGAGGCAGAACTGGAAGCTGCAGAAGCAGAAGCGCCAACGAGGCGCAAACCTGATTTTACACATATCGAAAGGAAGGAAAAAACTATGCCTGATATCAATATCCGTAGCCTGCCGATGCACGTACGGGCCTTTGATGCGCTTCCCATGGAGCGTCGACAGGAGATTGTAAGCCAGCCCGAGGTTAAAGATTTCTTGGCACAATTCCGGGAGATGGGCCGGCAGCAGAGAGCAATTACCGGCGCCGATTTGACTATCCCTATCGTATTCTTGGATCTTATCTCTGAGAATATGTACCGGTATTCCAAACTGATTAACCGAGTGCGGGTCCGCAATGTTAGCGGCCAGGCACGGCAAACCATTGCCGGTATTGCACCCGAAGCTGTATGGACGGAGATGTGCGCAGCTATTAACGAGCTAACCTTCTCTTTTGGCCAGATTACTGTAGACGGATATAAGGTAGCTGGATATATCCCGGTGTGCAATTCGCTCCTGGAAGATTCCGATATTGACCTATCCGCGTGGGTAATTGAGATGATTTCTGAGTCTCTTGGTTTATCCAAAGACAAGGCCATTCTCTATGGTAAGGGTGCTTCTTACAAGATGCCCATGGGTATTGTGACTAGACTGGCCCAGACCTCCAAACCCGCTGACTATCCCGCCACTGCACCCGAATGGGAAGATTTGCACACCAGTAACGTCATTCAGCTTGATGATGAATTGACCGGGGCAGCCTTCTGGTCCGCTTTGATGCTGGCAACCGGCAATACCTTCACGAGATATTCCCGCGGTAATCAATTCTGGGCTATGAACAGTAAGACTTATTCTCTGCTCAAATCTAAGCTGATTACCTTTACCGCTACCGGCGATATCGTGGCCAATCTGTTTGGCACGCTTCCTATCGTGGGCGGAGATGTGGATATCCTGGAATTTATTCCTGATGGTGATATTATCGGCGGCTACGGCGACCTGTATCTCTGGGCGCAGCGCAGCGGCAGCACGATCGAAATGTCGAGAGAATGCCAGTTTATTCAGGACAACACGGTATTCAAGGGAAAAGAGAGAGCTGATGGTACCCCCATCATTCCTGGGGCGTTTGTAGCCATTAATATCAACGGAAATGCTGTGACTACTGCCATGGACTTTCCGGCTGATACTGCCAATGACGCTCAGCTTATTGCACTGGCTGTGGGCTCCCAATCTCTCACTCCTACATTCTCTTCTACGACTTATTCCTATACTCTCACCGCCTCCACCGCCACTGCTAAAATCGAAGCGACCCCATCTCAGGCCGGAGCGCAGGTTGCAATCAGCTATAACGGCTCCAATGTTCGCAATGGTGGAACGGTCACCTGGCTGGCGGACAACACCGCACATCCTCTCGCGGTTACCGTTACCCAGGGCAACGCCGTGCGCGTATATACTGTTTCTGTGACTAAAGCCTCAGGTGACTGATTGGAGGTGTAAGCATTGACGCAAGCCGATCTTCTGAAGCTGCTGCAGGCTGACTTGAACCAGCTTATGCCGGATGAGACCCGGCTTGCACAGCTTACTCACCTTATCGATACTGCAATTCAGCTGATACGGAGAGAAGGAGCTTCTGTAACTGAACCGTATAGCCCGGAGGACGGGCAGCTTATTGTGATGTATGCTGCCTATCTCTTCCGGAAACGAGCTACCAATGAAGGGATGCCACGTATGCTTAGATGGGCTCTTAATAACCGCATATTCAGCGAAAAGGCAGGTGGTTGAATGCTGTTGGATTCCGGAATAGCCGTGATCTGGCAGGGAAGAAATATTTCCCCTGCCGGATCAAAACCGGTCATTGTTTATGATCAGGAATATTGTAAAAGCTATTATGGGAACAAAACGGTGGGAATTTCCAGATATTGGACAGCAAAGGCCCAGGATGACCGGGCCGATCTGCTGATCGAGATCCAGCGGAATTCTGGAATTTCCACCGCTGACAGATGCCAGCTCTATCCCTCGCTAGATGCTGCAGATGCAGGATATTATAAAATACTGCAGGTGCAGCAGATCACGGATGAGGACGGGCAACCAGTTACTGATCTCACTCTAGAAAGGTTGGATGCCGTAGATGAGCCTTGATACAATCAAAAACGCGCTGTTGGGCCTCACATCCCGAGTCTATCATTATGCGGCGGAGCCAAACGCCAATCCCCCCTATATTGTGTGGCAAGAAGATGGAGCAAATGATCTGGAAGCCGGGAACAGGCATATAGAGCGGGCGTATACGGGTACGATTGACCTCTATACCTTGGAAGACGGGGATCTGCTGATGGAATCCGTCCCGCAAGCGCTGGATCAGTCCGGGGAAATCGCTTGGTATCTCAACAGCGTGCAGTATGAAGAGGACACGGAACTGATCCATTACGAATGGGCGTGGGAAACCTATGGCTAAATGGACGATGCGCGGTATGGATGAATATGCCGCCTACCTGCAGAGAATAGGGAAAAACACAAGAGAAATCCTTGGGGCAGGTGTCTACGCCATGGCTAACACAGTGGCGGATGCTGTGCGAAAAAATATAGAGGCCTTACCCGCCAAACCAGATATAGAGGGGATTGAGGCCTATCGCCAAGGGCGGAAGGCGCAGCTTACTATATCCGAAAAGCGGGGGCTGGAGGAAGGCTTCGGCGTTTCCCCCATGCAGAACGAACGTGGATATCTCAATGTAAAGCTGGGCTTTGACGGATACAACAGCGTCAAAACCAAAAAATATCCTCAAGGCCAGCCCAATGCTCTTATAGCGCGATCTGTGGAAAGCGGTAGCAGTGTACGAGAGAAGTCACCTTTCATCCGCCCGGCTCTTCGCCAAACACAAAATGAAGCTCTGAAAAAGGGACAGGAAGCAATAGAAGAAAAAATAAAACAGGCAGAAAAATAAGGGTGCGTAAGCGCCCTTATTTTTGCTCGAAAGGAGAAAAAAGAATGGCAGCAGCAGGAAAAGTTATAACTGGCTATTCCAAACCATATGTGGCAAAATACAGTGCCACAGGCGGCACCGTTACATACAGCGAAGGAATGCCTCTTGCCCGTGGCGTAAGCGTGTCTATCAGCCCAGAGGTTGGCGACGCGAATCCGTTCTATGCGGACAACGTGGAGGCGGAAACCGTTCCCGGCGTGTTCACAGGAGGAACCGCTGACCTGGTGGTGGACGGCCTTCTAAATGAAGCGGAAGCATTTATTTATGGCCTTCCGGAGCCGGAAAGCCTCAGTTATGGTGAAAGCAAAACCGTGGATGTATACGCTTATGGGGAAAATGTCCAGATCCCCTATGTGGGAGTGGGCTTCATCATCCGCTATATGAGTGATGGGGTAGCAACCTATTGCCCTATGGTTCTGACGAAAGCTCGTTTCCAAACAGCGAATACGGAAGCCAATACTCAGGAAGAGAGTATAGAATTTCAGACGCAGACTCTTACGGTCAATCTTATGCGGGATGATTCAACGGCCAGGAACTGGAAAAAATTCGCGGAGGATCAGACAACGGAGGCAGAGGCGGAGGAAGTCCTAAAAGCCATGCTGAATATCACGGAGGGGCCGTAATGCAAAAGATTACAGTACAAGGAGTCGAATACGATCTGGAATTAACCGTGGGGGCGTTTGCGGAGATCAGCGAGGCATGCCCGAACGGGGATTTTTCCCGGATTGATGAGCTATTTCAACTCCCCCCTGGGAAAGCAATGCTGGCGGCCGCAAAGATGCTGGCAGCCATGAGTCGGGGCGCGGAGGAGAAGAAACGGTATGAGGATCCCTCCTATTCCCCACATCCTCTTACGTATCAGGAACTGGTAAATCTCCCCCTCCTGGAATACAAGCCCATCCAGGCGCAGCTTGCTTCTGTTATGGGTGGTTGCCTATCGGAGCAGAAAATCAAGACGGAAGCTTCAAAAAAAAAGGAAAAAGCAGCGGAAAAATAACGCTCAACCTACAATGGTTCTTGTTTTACGGGCGCATGCTGCATATGCAGAGGCAGGAAATCCTATGTACAACCTATGGGGAAATGTGCGATATGATTTCCTGCCTTGCTGTATATAACGGTTCGGAAAAAATCAAGCAATCTCCATCTATGAGGATGGAAGATATTCTCAGTTTGAGGTGATGGTATGGCGGTGAATATAGGGCCCAAAATCGGCATAGACGGGGAATCCCAATTCCGAAAAGAACTGAATAACATTATCCAACAGGCTAAGACCCTTGAATCGGAGATGAAGGCCGTATCTTCCTCTTTCGACGACAGCACCGACAGCCAGGAAAAGCTGGAGGCTCAAACAAAGATTCTGAACCAGCAGATCCAGGTACAGGATCAGCGAGTCCAAATGCTCCAAAAAGGCGTGGAAGCCGCCGCGAAGGAATTCGGAGACGGCGCAACCCAGACTCTGAAATGGGAGCAGGCACTGAACGAAGCTAAAAGCACTCTGAACGGCATGAAGTCCAATCTTTCCAATCTGGAAAATGGCGTGGAAGATGTGACTGAAGAGCTGGAAGATGGAGAACAGGCATCTTTCGGGTTTGGGGACGCCTTGAAAGCAGGACTCTTGTCCAGCACCATTATAGAGGGTGTGAAGAGCCTCGCCGGGAGCATCTCTGATCTGACGGAGAGCACCAAGGAATACCGGAAGATCATGGCTTCTCTGGAAGTATCCAGCGAGAGGGCCGGATATTCGGCGGAGGAAACGGCAGAAACCTATAAAACCCTATATGGCGTACTGGGCGACGATCAGACCGCCGCCACCACCACCGCAAACCTGCAGGCTATCGGTCTGGAACAGGACAAGCTCACTGAGCTGACCAATGCCGCCATCGGCGCATGGGCCACCTACGGCGATTCCATCCCCATAGACGGCCTGGCGGAATCCATCAACGAGACTATACAGGCCGGGACTGTCACAGGAAATTTTGCGGACGTTCTCAACTGGGCATCTCTGGAAGGCGAAACCTTCGGCGTTACTTTGAAAAAAAATACAAAGGCTAACGAGGAATGGAATAAGGCTGTACAAGAGGCCGAAACGGCAGAGGATTATTTCAACCTCGCTTTGCAGGATGCCAACACCAACACGGAGCGGGCAAATATCGTATTGAAATTTCTGGCAAAGCAGGGGCTTCCGGAAGCAGGAAAGGCCTGGCAGGAAAACAACGACGATATTGTGGACGCAAACGAAGCTACGTCCGATTTTCAGGATATCACCGCCGATCTGGCGAAGAAATTCAGCCCTATTTCCACATCTCTGCAGAAGGGGTTCAACAAAATCGCAAAAGCCGCTGGGGATATGGTAAGCGACTCTGATATCGATGAATTCACGGAAATTCTTGATGATGCCGCAGACTTCATTGCCGATGAAGTGATACCAGTAATCAAGGACTTGTTTGACTATATCATCGATAACAAGGATGCCGTCCTGCGGGCCGTGGAAGGGATTGGAGCGGGCTTTGCTACATGGAAAAGCGCGGAAGTGGTGTCCAAGGTGTCCGGCTATATGAAATCTTTGGCTGCAAATGCAGGCAGTGCTACAGGCCCTATGGGAATATTGAACAGCTTGTGGAAAGCAAATCCAGCGGCCGTTGTGGCAGTAGCAGTAGGGTTAATCGTTGATAGGTTAGCATATCTTGTGGATTTTACAGACAAATTTATAAAGCAAAGTCAGCCTATTCAGACAGAAATAAAAGCTCAGCAACAAATTCTCAGCGATTTAAAGGAAGAATATGACAATGTAAAGAAATCGGCTTGGGAATCAGCAAACGCTGAGTTAGAGCAGGTAGATTATGTACAAGACCTATACAACGAACTCAAAATATTGGCAGATGAAACCGGAAATGTGTCTGATAAAGATAAGTCAAGGGCACAATTCATTTTGAACGAACTTAATGAGGCACTTGGTACAGAGTATACCATGACCGGGAATCAAATCCAGCAATATAAGACTATGCAGGGGGAAATTGACAAACTCATAGAAAAAAAGAGAGCTTCAATCATGCTGGAAGCCTATGAAGAGGAATATAAAGCGGCGATAGAGGCCAATAAAACAATAGAAAGTGAGTTTGCAAAGGCTTACGCTACCTATACAGCACAAAATAATAAAGTGCAAGAAGAATATTCTGATTTGTTAGCAATGTCAGAAGATGAATTAAGGCAGTACATGTGGGAAGGTAATCGCGATAGAGTTGCCTTGTTTACATCTGAGAAACTTTTGTTAAAAGATGCAGAAGAAAATTATCAGAATTACGCTAACCAAAGGACTGAGAATCTCGCCACAATATCACGATATGAAGATGCTTATATCGCAGTCCAAGAAGGAAATACGGCTAAAGCTATAGAGTTGTTGAATTCCCAAAATGTAGCTTCAAAATTAGCGACAGATCAGGAATTTGAAAACATTGAGCAAAGAAAACAATACTGGTCAGATCTGTATAGAGAACTAAAGGCAGGTCAGGACGCATATGCGAAAGAACTAAAAAAAGGTACAGAAGGGTATACCCAAGATGAATTGGATATACTCAAAGAATTTACCGATGAAGCAAAAAAACAAATGGAAGCTGCTGGAGTAGAGGCTACTGATGAATTTGCCTCTACCGCACTTGAAAGATCTGGAGTAACTTCAGAAGCAATGCGGCAAATATCAAAACAAGCAGGGGAAGCAACTACAGAAGGCTACTCAGAAGGAATATGGAGCAACATAGGACTTATAACTAGTGCTGGGCAAGGTATAGCTAATGCAGTACTCAGCGCAGTACAGAATAAGCTTAAAATCAACTCCCCTTCCCGCGTCATGAAAGAACTGGGCCGGTATACCGGCGAGGGGTTTGAAATTGGCCTGGATGAAAGCATGAAGGATGCTGTGACCACTCTACAAAGGGATTTGGACGCCAGCGCCGCCGTGCTTTCCAATGTGCAGCCTTTTTCTGTGCCTGTTGGCTTTGGAAACCCTATGTTTTCTTCCTCTGCGGGGCGTTCCGTTACCTATGGGGATTTTTCCATTGTGGTCAACGCGGCTCCCGGCATGGATGAAAATGCCTTGGCAGACGCTGTGGCATATAAACTGCAAACGCAGGTGATGCAGAAGGAGGCGGTATTCCGATGATTGTATGGGCTGGTATTCCATCCTATACCTGTAATGTAGTGGTGGAGAGGTTCCCCAATCAGCCGGGGCCATCCCGCCGCTATGAGGCTATACAGGTTCCCGGCAGAAACGGCGATCTGCTCATAGATTCCGGAGCCTATAACAATTATACCCAGAACTATGAGGTGTATTTCAACGCTGAACAGTACAAGACCCCATCCGGAGCCAGAGCCGTGCGGGAATGGTTACAGAAGCCAATAGGCTACCAGCGGCTTGAAGACAGTTACGACCCGGAATATTTTCGCATGGCATACTACTCCGGGCCTACGGAGATCGAAAACGTGATGAACCTGTTTGGACGCTCCACTATATCTTTCATCTGTAAACCTCAGCGCTGGCGAAAGGACGGCCAGATCCCTGTGCTGTATTCCTCCCCTGTTGCCCTCTATAACGAGCTGTTCCCGGCTCTGCCACTGATTAAGGTCAGCGGAAACGGAGCCGGGAATCTCTATGTGGGCGCATATACAGTGCAGATTTCAGAATTGGATGAATATGTAATGCTGGATTCTGAGCTGCAGGACGCTTATAAGGACACGCAGAACAAAAACAGCACCATTTCCGCCGCGGCCTTCCCTGTGCTGGAGCCGGGAGAAAACACGATCAGCTGGGATGGGGACGTGACGGGCGTAGAAATTACGCCCCGATGGTGGACGATATAACGGTCACACCCCCATATAAGAAACTGCCTGCATTATTGCAGCCAATCCGGCAATTACACTAGCCCCTAAGTTTATAGCAATCAACACCACAATAAAAACGAGGCACTTTTTTATCGTACGCAAGTGTCGAATCGTGATGAATTGGGATTTCTTCATAAATTCCTCGCTGTCAATATCGGGGCAATATGTGTAATATTCATATGTTGGCCAGTTAACGATATTCTCCGGCCTGACTCCTGGGGGAAGAATTCCTTGCTTATATTGCCGCACTTGCTCAGGGGTGAGTTCTTGGCCTTCCACATATCCCAGATCCAGCAATTCTTTATAATATTCTCGTGTCTTTTTCATAATGTATCCCCTTTCGTCAGGTTTTTCACGATTATAATATCATATTGTAGGAAACAAAGCTATCCCATTTTTTATAAAAGCGGCAAAAAAAGAAAAGAACCGCCTTATGAAAGGCGGTTAGAAGCTGCCTATACAATTTCCCCCGTGTCGTTTAAAGTGAAAGTTACAGAAAAACTACAGTCCAACGCCGCAGCAATTTCTTGTAAATCTCTCTCGGTAAAATTATCACGCTTCATTTTATTGTTGAGGTTTTGCGGGCTTACTCCTATCCGGCGGGCCAGTTCCGCTTCTGAAATGTTGCCTCTTTTAACAAGCAATATCCTAATTCTTTCACTTAAAGCCATGTAAATGCCTCCTTTTGCTATATTATACACTATATAATTTATAATATCAATATTTGATTTAAAAAATAAAAATATTTTTTATTTATTTATCAATTTGGTATTGACATTATAAACTTTAAAGTGTATAATATAATCACAAGGTAAGGAAAGGAGGTGAAAGACAATGGCACGGAAAAAGAAAAGCCGCAACAAGAACGGATCCGTGGAAAAGATTGTTCTTGCTACGGCAATCATAAATCTCCTGAAAGCCTTGATTGATACAATCAAAAGCCTAACAGGATAAAGCGGGGGGAGGAAACTCCCCTTGCTTAAAGGATAATCTTTTTCCGTGCCGAAGTCAACAAAATGCTGGAAACTATTTTTAATGTACTGCTAATAGGTTTGAATCTGTTTGTTATTGTCCTGATTCTAAAAAGCCGTCAAAAAAAAGATTGATGTTCTTGTCCCCCCTTCACAGACGAGGTGAGGATGAAAAACATATCATACACCATAAAAACCACGTTCTTTTCAGAATGTGGTTTTTTTATATCTTTGAAAGGAGGAAATCATGATTCTGTTATATCCAAGCACAGAAACAGAATTCCAAAATAACGGTCTGGGTGCGTTGCCGGATGCCATATCCTGCACGGTAACGGAAGAGCGCAACGGTATGTATGAGCTGGAAATGCAGTATCCCGTTTCGGGATCCCATTATGGGGAGATCGTGAACCGGGCAATTCTTTTTTGCAAGCCCGACCCGTACCGGGATCCTCAGCCGTTCCGCATATACCGCATTCTGAAACCGATTTCCGGGCGTGTGACCGTATACGCCCAGCATATCAGCTATGACTTATCCGGCGTAACGGTATCGCCGTTTTCGGCGGGAAGCTGCGCGGGAGCTCTGGACGGCCTCAAGGCCAACGCAGTCCCGGCGGATATGCCATTTTCCTTCTGGACGGACAAGAGCACATCCGGCAATTTCTCCGTGGAATCCCCATCTTCCCTGCGTTCTCTCCTTGGTGGGGTAGAAGGGAGTATTCTGGATGTGTACGGCGGCGAATATGAGTTTGACCGCTGGACAGTAAAACTGTGGAACCGGAGAGGGAAAGACAGCGGTGTAACCATCCGATACGGGAAAAATCTCACGGATCTGCAGCAGGACGAAAATATATCCAATGTGGCAACGGGGATCTATCCTTACTGGAAGGGAAGCGATGGAACGCTTGTAGAGGTTCCCGGCAAGGTGGTCAATGCCCCCGGAACATATGATTTCACGCGAATCATACCTGTGGATTTCACAACCGATTTCCAGGAACAGCCTACCTCAGAACAGTTGCAGGAGAGAGCGGAAACATATGTGGAATCTAATGCTATAGGCGTGCCCACCGTATCCCTCTCTGTATCTTTCCAACCTCTGGAGCAGACGGAAGAATATAAGGATATCGCCTTGCTGGAACGGGTGAACCTCTGCGATACGGTGACGGTGGAATATCCGGCTCTGGGGGTCTCCGCCACGGCTAAATGCGCGAAGACCGTGTATGACGTGCTGAAAGGCAGATATACAAGTGTGGAATTGGGAGAAGCTCGGACGAATATCGCCGATACTGTAGCCGGGCAACAGCAGCAGATTGAGAAACTGCCGGAATCCTCCGCATTCCAGGAGGCGGTAAGCAACGCCACGGGGTGGATCACTGGGAACCGGGGCGGCTATGTAGTGATCCGGGATTCCAACGGGGACAGGCAGCCCGATGAAATCCTCATTATGGATACGCCCGACATCCAAACAGCGCAGAAGGTTTGGCGCTGGAATAACGGAGGCCTTGGATATAGCTCCAGCGGCTACAACGGCCCCTATACCGCCGCCATCACTCAGGACGGGGCAATAGTAGCGTCTTTTATAACGGCGGGCATTCTCAACGCCTCTATTATACAGGCTGGTATTCTCAAAAGCCAAAATGGGAAGTCCCAATTTGATCTGGTTTCCGGGGATTGCCAACTGATTGGAAATTTCACTGTTGAAGGGACGTTTCAAGGAGGATATCCCGGGAAAATTACTGTGAATGCAGGTGGAATTACGTTCTTCAGAAATGGATACCATAGAGGGAGTTTCTATCAATCTGCCTCTGGAGAAACGGTCTGCAATTCTAATTCTTATTATCTGCATTACCCCAATTATTCATCGGGAAGCGAAGGTACAAGGATCGCGTGGCTTAATGAGCAAAACGAAAGATGTATGCAAACGGAAAATATTGTTACTGATGATTTGCAAACACAAAATATGACGTTTAGCGGAAAAAAAGTTATATGGAAACGTACATATTTAAATGCCGAACAATATATAGACTATCTGGGGGAGGCGTAAAAGATGACCACCGAAAACATAGCTTTGCAGGCGTGGCGGAAGGATATTTCCTATATCCTTCATGCAGTGCAGGGGGAGTCCGACAGCCGGACATTCCATTTTATCCTGTACGATCAGACGGGAGCCGTTATTTCTCCAGCGGGGAAGACGGTGTCCTTCTACGTGCAGAAGCCGGATGGGAATATCGTCATGCTGGCTACGACAACCAGCGGGAGCACTATTTCCGTTACGCTCACCCTGCAGGCATGCGCAGTTCCGGGAGTTATGCCTTGCTGGATCCAGCTGGTGGACGAGAATGGGGATGATCTGCGGGTGGATAGCCTCCTGCTGGAGGTGCAGGTATGTGATTTTGACGGGGCCGTAGAAAGCTCGTCGGAATTTACGGCGCTTCAGGAGGCCTTAGGGGATGTGGCGAAATTTAGCGGTCATCTTACTGACTATAGCAACCCCCATCAAGTAACAGCCGAACAGGCAAATGCCGTCCCCACTGAACGCACCGTCAACGGGAAACCCCTATCAGCCGATATTGCACTGAATGCCACCGATGTGGGGGCTCTACCATCAACGGAAAAAGGCCAGCCAAACGGCCTTGCTACTCTGGATGCAGAGGGGAACCTTGTACAGTCTCACGCCGCAGGATTTAAGTTGAGCGTGGCTCAGGGCGGCACAGGGGCCAGCGATCCGGTCAACGCCCGCTCCAATTTGGGGGTGGGGATATCTTTGTGGTCTGGGAACTGGTCAACCGGAAGTATTACAGCGGAAGGATTGGATGCGTACTCCGTATATAAGATTGCATTTTCAGAAGTGGGGACTTGTGCGATTGTTTCGAAAAACGGCAACAGTATCCGTGGATTGGGAGGAAATGCTGCCACTGCCACCACGTACCGGCAACAATATTTCAGCGCCACCACAAGCGGAAATGGGACATGGGAAAAGGTGTATTTCTGTGAATACAATCCTGTGGCAGGTTCACAAACGCAG
Organism: uncultured Clostridia bacterium; assembly: GCA_904399395.1. Taxonomy (GTDB): domain Bacteria; phylum Bacillota; class Clostridia; order Oscillospirales; family Acutalibacteraceae; genus UMGS1264. The sequence goes on from CAJFPJ010000025.1 coordinate 16,313, forward strand.
ACATTAACAGTAGTTCAGATAATCGGAATCTGCTGAGAGGAGGAG
>CAJFPJ010000026.1 GCA_904399395.1 uncultured Clostridia bacterium
CTCTTGATCTCTTGATCTCTTGATCTCTTGATCTCTTGATCTCTTGATCTCTTGATCTCTTGATCTCTTGATCTCTTGATCTTCAGGGTGATGAGCTTTTCTTTTATTTCCCTTTCTGTGTCTATACTATATCATATTCAAAACATGTTGTCAATAGATTTTTTCATCAAAATTTAAATTTATTAGTTGTTTTTTCCTAGTTGCCTTTTTATATTGACTTTATCTGCTGCAGCAGATACAATAAGGGTACAGAAACAAGAGCGTAGCTATTTACCGCTAATCATTGCCAGATCCTGACGGGTATACGAAAATCTTAAATAGTAAAGTATAAAAAGGCTGATCCACGGCATATTGTTTCTGTAATGGTTCTTCCCTGTTTTATTATATAGGGCATAATTTTCGATAAGGAGATATGAAGTATGAACGACGATTTCGGCGCGGATCTGCTTACTTTGATTGATGATGAAGGCCAGGAGCATGAATTTGAAATTCTGGATGTAATCGATGATGATGAAGGCACCTTTTACGCACTGCTTCCCACCTTTGAAGATCCTCAGCTTCAGCTGGAATCGGAAGGGACATATTTTATCTTCCAGTCCATTGAGGAAGATGGCGAGCAACAGTTAGCTGAGGTAGAGGACGAAGAGCTTCTCAACCGGCTTGCCGCTGTCTTTGAGGAACATTTTGAAGAAATGTATGAGGATGAGGACGTGGAAGAAGAGGAAGACGAATAAGGCCGTTTATTCCGGATATCTTGTTGGTAAAAGGAAAATTTCCTGCCTGGTTCGCGGACTGTGAACAAATAACCCTACAATTTTTCTTCGGGAGCCTGTCTCCGGCAGCGGACTGCAGACCTCCCGGCTTCAAGCCGGAAGAAGGGAGCGAGAACCTGTTGGGAGGGCACCCACCTGTCTTTCGTAGGCAGGTTATTTTGCCACATTACGGCCAGGCGGGCTTTTGCGAGTAAGTGCCACCTGCTGCAGACAGTCTGCAGCAGGTGGTTTTTCTTTGGGGCAAATTCTCTCGGAAGGATGGACACTTTCCCCGATTCCATGCTATAATAAAAAATAATAAGTATGTTTGCTGCGGTTCGCGGAAAAAGTGTTTATCCCGTTTTTCCATATATTTTCATAGCAAACTGCACCAACTTCACAGAGGAGAACGCTTTCAAAGGTGAAATTATGCGCGAAGAACTCATAGCTTCATTCCTCTCACCTCTTTCGCCCGCATACGCTCATAGGCGGCTGCATGCTTTCTACATTTTTATAAAGGAGCTGACAAAATGAACGAATATAAAATTTTTTCTGATTCCACCACAGATCTTTCTCCGGAACTGATTCAGGAACTGGATGTGGAAATCATTCCTCTGACCTTCATCATGGGCGGTAATTCCTATTTGAACTATCCCGATGAGCGGGAAATGACCAGCAAGGAATTCTATAAAAGGATCCGCGCCGGTGAAACCTCCACCACAAATCAGCTGAATGCCGTCCAGTTCACAGAAGCCTTCGAACCTTTTCTGAAAAAAGGAATTGATATTTTTTATATGGCATTTTCTTCCGGTCTTTCTGGCACCTATAATGCAGCCTGCATCACAGCGGAAGATCTGCGTGCAAAGTATCCGGAGCGGAAAATCATCGTGGTCGATACGCTGGCGGCATCCATGGGCGAAGGGCTTTTGGTCTATAATGCTGTTCAAAAGAAGCGGGAAGGCGCTACCATTGAGGAGCTGAAAGCCTGGGTGGAAGAAAATCGTAATAAAATGGCTCACTGGTTCACAGTGGACGATTTGAATCATTTAAAAAGAGGTGGCCGCGTGAGCGGGGCCGCTGCCTTCTTTGGCACCATGTTGGGAATCAAGCCCGTGCTTCACGTAGACGATGAAGGCCACCTTATCCCCATGGAAAAAGTTCGTGGCCGGCGCCAGTCGCTGGATGCACTTGTCGCCCATATGGTTAAAACTGTGGAACATCCCGATAAGCAAATGATTTTTATCAGCCATGGGGACGCTTTGGAAGACGCCAAATATGTAGCCCAGAAAATTCAGGAAAAATTCCAGGTAAAGGGAATTTGCATTCATTCCATCGGCCCTGTGATCGGCGCTCATTCTGGCCCGGGTACCATTGCGCTCTTCTTCCTTGCAAAAAATAAGGATTAAACTGCATAACTCCTTATTTTCGCCTGCTGGAAAGATTAAAATGGAGGTCATATCGTATGCTGGAAAGCAGAGATTTTAAAATCATTACGGATTCCACCACAGATCTCACGCCGAAACTGGTGGAAGAGCTGGATGTCCATGTAATTCCGATGGAATTTATTTTCGGAGATGAGGTCTATCACAATTACCCGGATGCACGCGAGATGACCAGCGAAGAATTTTTTACCCGCCTGAAAAACGGCGAAATGCCAAAAACCAATCAGATCAATACCGCTACATTCACAGAAACTTTCGAGCCCTATCTGGAGCAGGGCCTGGACGTGCTTTACATTGGATTTTCTTCCGCGCTTTCGGGCACCTTCATGCGAGCGCAGGAGGCAATCGAGGAGCTGCAGAAAAAATATCCCCAGCAGAAGATACTGGCAGCAGATACGCTGGCGTACTCCATGGGCGAAGGCCTTCTGGTATATTATGCTGTGCAGAAAAAACGTTCCGGCGCTTCCATTGAGCAAGTTGCCGCCTGGGTTAACAACCATCGCCATTTTCTTTCTCAGTATTTTACAGTGGACGATCTGTTTCACCTGAAAAGAGGCGGGAGGCTTTCCGGCGCAGCGGCTCTTTTCGGCACTATGCTGGGAATCAAGCCTATTTTAAGCAGCGACGCTGACGGGCATCTGATTCCTGTGGCAAAAGTGAGAGGCCGAAAAGCCTCTTTGGATATGCTGGTGAAAAAAATGGAAGAGACCATTCAGGAACCGGAAGAACAGACGGTTTTTCTCGTTCACAGCCATACACCGGAAGACGCCAAATATTTGGTGAAGCAGATCAAAAGCGCTATGAAGATCGGTCGTATTGTGGTCAACGATCTGGGGCCCATTTTAGGAACTCATACAGGGCCGGGAGGCACGGCGATATTTTATATGGGAACCAACAGCAACAAATGATCTTCTCGTTATACCCCGGCAGCGGAGATCGAACGATCCGCAAAACCGGGGAAGCCTTTCATTCTCTTTAAACGGAAGAGGCACACGCTTATGGCCGGAAGAATCTCCCTGTACGTGCGCCTTCAGAAGGTTACCCTATATCTTTCTATTAAAAAGCGCCTGCGGAGTTTCCGCAGGCGCTTTTTGTATGTATGCCATATCTCTTTTTCGTCCTCATCAGCTGTCTGTTTGGCAAACAGGCCAACGGGAATGTTACAGCCTGAGAGCTTTCTCCCATTCCGCCTGCCGGAATCCGGTAAGGACGAAATCTTCCCCGATCAGAATCGGACGTTTTACCAGCATGCCGTCACTTCCCAAAAGTTGCAACTGTTCCTCTTCTGAAAGAGACGGCAGCTTTTCCTTCAGCTTCATTTCCTTATACAGCATCCCGCTGGTATTAAAGAATTTTTTGAGCGGCAGATTGCCTTTTTCCTTCCAGGAACGGATTTCATCTCCCGAAGGATTCTGGAGCTTTATATCCCGCAGCTCACGGATTTCCACTCCCTTTTCCTCCAGAAATGCCTTTGCCTTTTGGCAGGTGCTGCATTTGGGGTACCACAGCATATTTACTTTCATGCTACATTTTCCTCTCTTTCAAGCTTTGCCCACGCCTTCTGGCAAACCCTTCTATTTTTTATAGCAAAGCTTCTAATCAACCGCTTTAGCAGAAATTTCCGCATAGAGCTCCACTTTTACATGTGCAGTGCTGCGTTTGCAGGAGCAAAATCTCACTCCTGCTTTGGGGTCGTCTGCGGCTCTTTTTCCAGGCCATAAGGCCAGCTTAGCACTCCCCCAAGATCAAACACATGGGTATACCCCATGCTGGAAAGAAGCTGCGCCGCCTGGGCGCTCCTGCGGCCGCTGCGGCAACAAAGAAGGATCAAAGCCTCCTTATCAGGAAGCTCCTTAGGTGCTCTTTCCCGAAGCTCCCCTAAGGGGATGAGTTCAGCACCCTGAATATGCCCTTCAGCATATTCCTGAGGCTCACGCACATCAATAAGCCGCATGGCCTTGCCACTGCTAAGCAGGGCTTTGGCTTTTTCCGGCGCAATACGGACGCTTTCTGTCTTTCTGCGCGAATGCACCGCGTAGCCGATGCCCGCTAAAGCCGCAGCTCCCAAAATCCAGGCAGTCTTATGTTTCATGATTTCATCCTCCTTGTTTTTGCTCACATGCTCACAAAGGCCTCTGCAGGCGCAGCAGCCTATATCATTCCAAGTATTCCCAAAAAGTCTAGTTCTATACTGTATCCGGCGATTTCTCCGCCCGATCAGCAATGCCAGTATACCACACTCACTCCCTGCAAAACAACGGATATCCACTCCCAAAAGGGAATTTTACGGAAAATTCACAGAGATATCCGTTGTTTTCTGTAAGCTCCCGGCGTCATTCCGGTTAGCCTTCGAAAGCTTCGAATGAAATTGTTTGCGTCTTCAAAACCGGAGCGAAATGCGATTTCCCCCACCGGCAGAGAGGTGGTCATAAGAAGCTCTTTAGAAAAAGAAAGACGGCTCAGCATCACATACTGTTTTGGGCTCATACCCGTCCATTCCCGAAAGGAATGAGAAAGATACGAAACACTCACATAAAGGTTCTCCGCCAGCTTTTCAATAGAAATATCACGGGTGAAATTCTGATCCAAATATGCCTGGGCTTTATACACAGCCGGGTTCATCTTTTTCCCGGGCAGTGGAAAGCGTTCTGGGCAGGCGCGGTAGAGGAGCACCATCAATTCCTGGAATAGAGCTGCCAGATATGCCCTGGAAAGAGGGCCAGGGGTTTCATATTCCCCATATAACCGGCAGAAAAGTGCCTCCGCCTCCGGTGCGGCTTTTCCAACGGAAAAGCAATGGCAGAAATCTTTGGGCCGGCTGATAAAAATACTTTTCAGGCGGGGTTCGTCCAAAAGACCTTCCAGTTGGGAGGGCGTCACCTGCAGATAGTATCGGAGAGAATCCTCGCCCACGACCCGGACGCTGTGCTCCTCCAAGCGGCTGACGCACACCACAGAGCCCGGCTCTGCCTCATAGCACCGCCCTTCAACCCGATATTCCGCTCGGCCACGGGAAACATAGATCAGCTCCCCGGCATTGTGAAAATGGGAGGCATAAGGCTCCGTACCCCGGGAGCAAGCACACCGCAAAAACACATCGGAAGCGGTCATTTCTAGGTCCCCTTTCTCTGTTACAGCAGATTTTACATATTTTATCATAGCTTTTGCCGACATGCAATGCCCCGGATGGAGTATGCTTATATCAGATAGAAAAAGGAAGCATATCAAAAGCCTTTTCTCCTAGTGCCGGTCAGCGATTCAAATAACCTTAGTTGGGAATACGGTCGTATCCCGGCACAGAGCCCAACTATATGCAAAGGAGCGTTTATATGGAATACAGGAAATTCAGCTATTCGACACTCTCTGAATTAAGGGAAGAAGCTGCGAAAAACGGCGCTGAGCTTCCCCTTGCAGAGAATCTTTCTCCTCTCGCTCAGCCCATCCACATCGGAGAACATACGCTGCCCAACCGGCTGGCCATCCAGCCCATGGAGGGGTGCGACGGAACTCTCGATGGCGCGCCGGGGGAGCTCACCCTGCGGCGGTATCACCGGTTCGCCGAAAGCGGAGCCTCCCTCATTTGGGAAGAGGCCACCGCCATTCTACACGAAGGGCGGGCTAATCCCCGGCAGCTGATGCTCACCGAGCAGAATCTGGATGCCTTCAAGTCTATGGTAGAGGATATCAAGGAAACTTCCCTGCGAAAAAATGGCTTTGCTCCTCTTCTTATCCTACAGGCCACCCATTCAGGCCGCTATTCCAAGCCCGATGGAAAGCCCGCCGCCATTTTTGCCTATCACAGCCCTATTTTTGAGAAGGAAAAGCCTCTGGACGACAAAGGTCTTATCTCTGATGATCACCTGAAGGAGTTGGAGGAATACTACGGCAAAACCGCCCATCTTGCGGAGCAGGCCGGCTTTGACGGTGTGGACGTGAAGGCCTGCCATCGGTATCTCATCAGCGAGACTCTTTCTGCCTTTACCCGGCCGGGCCCCTACGGCGGTTCCTTTGAAAACCGCACCCGGTTCTTCCGCAACGCTCTTTCTGCCGCAAAGGCCGCCATGTCCTCAAAGATGATCCTTACTTCCCGCATGAATCTCTATGACGGTTTTGCCTATCCATACGGCTGGGGCGTATCAGAAGAAAGCGGTGCTGCGCCGGATCTGAGGGAGAGCATCGCTCTTGTAAAACTCCTGCGGGATGAATTCGGAATAGAGCTTCTGGATTACACGATTGGCAACCCCTATTTTAATCCCCATGTGAACCGTCCCTGCGATGTGGGCCCCTACGCTCTGCCGGAATCCCCCCTCACGGGTGTAGCCCGGATGTGCGCCTGCATAGCCGAAGTGAAGGCCGCTGTCCCGGAAATCCGGGTCATTAGTTCAGGGAACAGCTATCTGCGCCAGTTTGCCCCCAATCTGGCCGCCGGTATGCTGGAAAATCATATGGCCGATATGGCGGGCTTTGGGCGTATGGCCTTCGCTTACCCGGAATTTGCCTCGGATATTCTGAAAAACGGCGCGCTGGATCCAAAGAAATGCTGCATCGCCTGCAGCAAATGCACTCAGCTCATGCGGGCTGGAAGCACTGCCGGCTGCGTCATCCGCGATGCGGGTGTGTATATGCCCATCTATAAACGGGACGTGCTGGAAAACCCGGAGGATATCATCCACAAAGTGAGCAGCATGTAAACTCGGGGCGGCACTCCGGCTGTGCAGCAGGCAAGAAACGCAAAACAGCCAAGCCGCCAAACAGCCGCCAACATTTTGCTATACTTATACTATAGAGCAACTGAAAGGAGAGTCTCCATGTCTGTTTCTTTCCCCGAAAGCAAAAAAATTGCCGCTGTCACCGGCTCCCGCCGGGGTATCGGCCTGGCTATCGCCCGTGAGTTAGGTCGGGCGGGGTATTTTGTCCTAGTCTCCGGCACCCGTTCCCGGGAAGATTCCCTCTCTATCCTGGAATCCCTGAAGCAGGAAGGGATCGCCTGCGAATACATCCCCTGCGATATATCCAAAGAAGAGGATCGCCGCCGCTTTTTTGATACAGTATCTGAATACGGCAGGCTGGATGTGCTGGTAAATAACGGCGGCGTGGCTCCAAAACAGCGCCTAGATCTGCTGGAAACCACAGAGGAAAGCTATGATTTCCTGATGGATACCAATTTGAAGGGCACCTTCTTCATGTGCCAGAAGGCTGCCCGGCTGATGTTGGAGCTCCAGAAAAAACAGCTCCCGGAATATGCGCCCCGGATCGTCAACATCGCTTCCATCTCCTCTTATACCTCTTCTGTAAACAGGGGGGAATACTGTATCTCCAAGGCGGGTATCTCCATGGTCACAAAGCTGTTTGCAGACCGTCTTGCAGAATGCGGAATCCCCGTCTTTGAGGTGCGGCCCGGCATCATCCTTACAGATATGACCGCAGGTGTCCGGGAGAAATACGAAAAGCTCATAGCAGAGGGCGTCACCCCCATCCGCCGGTTCGGAAGACCTGAGGACGTGGCGGACTGCGTCATGGCTGCTGTAAGCGGCAAATTGGATTTCGCCACCGGCCAGGTATTGAATGCGGACGGAGGATTCCACCTGCGCCGGCTCTGACCTTTCTGGAATTTCCAGACGAAGCGGCTCCTATCAAACTGCAAAGGAGATTTGTATCATGCTGCAGGAAACTATATCTCTGAACGGAATTTCTCTCCCCGTTATGGCCGTGGATACCGCCGTCATCGGCAGCGGATGCGCAGGCTTCAACGCGGCGGACTGGCTCTTTGATCTGGGCCGTCGGGATATCGCTCTTATCACCGAAGGCGTCCATATGGGCACCAGCCGCAACACAGGCAGCGATAAGCAGACCTATTATAAGCTCACCCTTTCCGGAGAAGCCGGGGATTCCGTTATGGAGATGGCGGAGGATCTCTTTTCCGGCGGCGGGGTCAACGGAGATACGGCCCTAGCAGAAGCCTCCTGTTCTGTTCGCTCCTTCATCAAGCTCTCCAATCTGGGCGTTCCCTTCCCCACTGATGAATTCGGCGGCTTTGTGGGCTATCGCACAGACCACGATCCCAGGCAGCGGGCCACCAGCGCCGGCCCCCTCACAAGCCGGTATATGACCGAAGCTCTAGAAGCCTCTGTGCGCAGGAAAGGCATTCCCATACTCGACAATACAATGGTCTTCCAGCTTCTTGTTTCAGATGCCGGTCTGGAAGGCGCTCTCTGCCTTTCCACCTCCCCTGCAGCCCTTTCCTCTCCCTCCCGTGGTATGGCTGTTCTGCGGGCAAAACGCATCATCTTGGCCACCGGCGGCCCGGCTGGGTGCTATCTCCATTCCGTCTACCCAGAAAGCCAGACAGGCATGAGCGGGATGGCTCTGGAAGCCGGGGCACAGGGCTGTAACCTGAATCAGTGGCAGTATGGGCTGGCATCCGTGCAATTCCGCTGGAATGTTTCCGGAACCTATCAGCAGGTTCTGCCCCGGTATATCTCCATAGATCCGGCGGGAAGGGAGCGGGAATTTCTGCCGGAGTACTTTTCTTCCCCACAGGAAGCCCTTCATATGGAATTCCGGAAGGGCTACGAATGGCCCTTCGACACAGAAAAGCTCAGGGGCTCCTCCCGGATCGACTGCATTGTATACCACGAGACCGCCCGGGGGAACCGGGTCTTTATGGATTTCCGGCGAAACCCCATGGGGCTTGAGGATGGGATTTTTGCTTTGGATCCGGAGGCTGCCTCCTATCTCACCAATTCCGGCGCCCTGCAGGATACCCCTATCCAGCGTCTGCTGCACATGAACCCCCAGGCGGTAGAACTCTACCGAAGCCATGGGATTGATCTGGAAACAGAACCGTTGGAAATCCGCGTGTGCGCCCAGCACCACAACGGGGGCCTCTCTGTGGATTCCAACTGGCAGACCACTCTCCCAGGCCTCTATGCCGCTGGTGAAGCCGCCGGCACCTTTGGTTCCCGCCGGCCGGGGGGAAGTGCTCTCAACTCCACCCAAGTGGGCTCTCTGCGGGCCGCGGAGCATATCGCCTGCACCACATCCCCCCAGACCGATCTTCCCAAAAGCTTTCTTTCCCAGGCTGCCCGGGAAGCGGAAAGCTTCCTTCGTGATATGGAACTTGCGCTCTCCGAAAAATCTTCGGGTGAATCCCCTCTGGTGATCCGGCGCAAAGTTGCAGAACACATGAGCCTTTTTGCTGGGATGGTGCGTTCTCCGGAAGAAATGAAAAAGTTGGACGCAGAGCTGAAGGGACTCCTTTCCTCCCTCTTTTCTTCTGCTTGCCTCAAAGGTCCGGAGGAACTGCCCTTCCTTCTGAAAAACCGGGATCTCTTTCTCACCATGGAGGCTGTCCTTTCCGCTATGCAGAAGGCGGCGGAAGTGCTTCAAACCCAGGGAAGTGGTCTTGTCGCCGCAAAAGAGGGAGAAAGCGCCGAAAATGTTCATCCCCTTCTGCCGGAATTCCGCTATGCTCCTTCCATTCCTCAAAGGGAAAACCGTCTATTGATCACTGGCCTGCAGGAAGGGAATTTCTGTTCCCAGTTCGAGTCTGTCCGCCCCATCCCTGCGCCGGAAAGCTGGTTTGAAACCGCATGGGCCCACTACAGGGAACGGACAAAACCGCTCGCAAAGCCTTGGGAGGAAACCGGAAGCTGAAACCGGAACCTACAGAATATGCGAAACATACGAGCACATGAGCACACGAGCCTGTTTCCATACAACAGGCTTGTTTTCCCGCCGCAGCTGTTGTAAAATTGGCTCGGGCACCGTATTTCTTTCCATCGGACGCAATATTGCAAACAGATATCGTGCGACGGCCGGCGGAAGGCAATCTGCAGAAAATGATCTGGAAGATCTCAGAGAAAGCCGGAATACGGAAGAAATCCCATACATCTATGCCGTAAATCAACGAGGAGGCTGTATTATGAAGAAAATCATGCTGGTGGGCGAGCCCATGGGGCTCTTCATCGCACGGGAGGAAGGCCCTTTGGAGGAAGTCTCCTCCTTTCTCAGCGCCACTGCCGGGGCTGAGCTTAACGTAGCCATCGGCCTTTCCCGGCTTGAAAATCCTGTAAGCTATATGACAAAGCTGGGGAACGACCCCTTTGGCGCACGCATTGTGCATACACTGCAAAAAAATGGAATCTCCACACAGCTTCTTTCCTTCTCCGACGAATATTCCACAGGCTTCATGCTCAAAGGAAAGGTACGTTCGGGCGATCCGCAGATCTTCTATTTTCGTAGAAATTCCGCAGCCTCTCACATTACAGTGGAGGACATCGACCGGCTCTCCTTCGAAGGGTACGGAATCCTGCATATGACGGGCATCTTCCCCGCCCTCTCTGCCTCCACCCGCGAAGCGGCCTTTTATCTTATGGAAAAAGCCCGCAAAGCCGGGCTTACCATTTCCTTTGACCCCAACCTGCGGCCCCAGCTCTGGCCCGACACAAAAACGATGGCCCAAACCTTGAATAGCCTGGCAGAGCAGGCGGATTATGTCCTGCCCGGAGAAAGCGAGGGGGAGATTCTTCTGGGAACCCGCGATCCCAAAAGGATAGGGGCTCATTACCTGGAAAAGGGTGCAAAAGCTGTAATCGTAAAAACGGGAAAATGCGGCGCCTATGCTGCCTCCCGGGAAGAAAATTTCCAGTGCCCCACGTATCAGGAAGATGCCTTTGTGGATACCGTCGGAGCTGGAGATGGCTTTGCCGCCGGCATCCTCAGCGCTCTCAATGAGGGTCTCTCCCTGCGGGAAGCCGTTCAGCGAGCCAACGCCATTGGCACGATCCAGATCCAAAGCGTGGGGGATAACGAAGGCCTTCCCACTCGTGAGGAACTGAAAAGATTTATGGATACCCATCCATTCAAGCGAGTGTAGAACGCCCGGCACAATGTATTCACCAATGTGGAGGCTTTTTGATTTTCCAGAAAGGATATGTTTAATATGAATATACAATCTGTATACAATCAACTCCATGAAACAAGAATTATCCCCGTTCTCAAAATTCGGGACGCCAAAAAAGCCGTACCTCTGGCGAGAGCCCTGCAAGAAGGTGGGCTTCCCGCGGCGGAGGTCACTTTCCGCACAGAAGCAGCTGAAGAGGCCATCCGTTCCATTGCCAGAGAGCTGCCGGAAGTTTGCGTCTGCGCAGGAACCGTCCTCACTCCCCAACAGGCAGAGCAGGCTGTAAACGCGGGGGCTAAAGCTATCATAAGCCCCGGCACAAATCTTGAAACCGTGAAATGGTGTATCGCCCATGAAATCCCTGTGATCCCCGGATGCGCCACCCCCACAGAGGTGGAAGCCTGCATGCGTTTGGGGCTCTCTCTAGTGAAGCTCTTCCCTGCCGAAGTGGTGGGAGGGGTAGCCATGCTGAAAGCTCTTCACGGCCCCTACTCTTCTATGCAGTTCATGCCCACGGGGGGGATAAAGCCTCAAAACGTGAAGGAATATCTCTCTCTTCCCAATGTGTGGTGCTGCGGCGGCACCTGGTTGGCTCCGGACTCCGCCTTGGAATCGGAGGATTATGACACGATCCGCGCATTAGCCCATGAGGCCTCCGAGCTCTGCCGGTGAGGCTACACCGATAGGCAAAAGTAAAGGACGCTTTCCCGATTGTGGAAAGCGTCCTTTTATATCTTTATCTCCCCATGTGCCTGCAGATCTCAATTGCATCCGCAGACAGCATCGATTTCCCGAAGCTCTTCTTCGGTAAAGCTTGTGTGGCCCACGATCTTCACATTTTCTTCAATTTGAGAGGGCCGGCTGGCTCCAATAAGCACACTGGTGACCTCACCATCCCGCAAAATCCACGAAAGAGCCATCTGCGCCAGAGACTGGCCGCGGGCGGCGGCTATCTCATTGAGACGGCGGATCTTCTGCAGCTTTTCAGCCGTGATGTCCTTTTCGTGCAGGAAGCGGCCATCTGTCATGATGCGGCTGTCCTCCGGAATACCGTTGAGATATTTGTTTGTAAGAAGACCCTGAGCCAGAGGGCAGAAAGCAATAAGCCCTACTCCGTTTTCCGCCGCCCAGGGTTTGAGGCCGTCTCTTTCAATGTCCCGCTCAAAGAGGGAATAGTTTCTCTGATTGATAATAAAAGGCGTTTTGAGCTCCCGCAGAATCTTTACGGCGGCCTGTGTCTGCTCTTTATTGTAGTTGGAGATACCCACATACAAGGCCTTGCCGCTGCGGACAATAGCATCCAGAGCCAGCATACTTTCTTCCAGAGGCGTATTTGGATCAGGACGGTGATGGTAAAAGATATCCACATATTCCAGCCCCATCCTTTTCAGGCTTTCATCCAAGCTGGAAATCAGATATTTCCGGGAACCCCAGTCGCCGTAAGGGCCTTCCCACATATCAAAACCGGCTTTTGTGGAGATCACCAGCTGATTTCGATAGGGCTTGAATTCTGTAGCCAGAATGCGGCCGAAATTCTCTTCTGCACTACCATTGACCGGCCCGTAATTGTTGGCCAAATCAAAATGGGTGATACCATTGTCGAAGGCCGTGCGGCACATAGCCTTCATGGTTTCAAAATTCCCCGTGCTGCCGAAATTATGCCAAAGCCCCAGCGAAACCGCCGGCAGCTTCAGGCCGCTTTTGCCGCAGTATGCGTAGGTCATCTTCTCATACCGTTTTTCATCTGCTACATATACCATATACATCCGCCTTTCCTTGCAAAATGACCTACCGGATCGCATCAGCGCATGCTATAACCGGAGCTGAACTCGCCTTTTTCCTACCGGACTGCAGAGCAAACAGAGGTGTTTAGCGATCACACCTAAGGAGAAAGGGCAGAAAAGCCGCTGGGGATATCCCGGGGCCCCCTGCCGTTTTCAAACTCACTTATCCGATCTTGCGGAAGAAGGGATGGTAATCAAGAATTTCCTCGATCTCATCCAAAATCTCCTGCGGCAGTTCAAGGCCGCTGGCCATAAGGTTCCCCTCCACCTGAGAGGGCTTGCTGGCGCCTGTGATCACACTGCTGATCTGCTTCTTACGGAGAATCCATGCCAAAGCCAGGACGGACATCTTGACATTGCACTTTTCCGCAACCTTGATAAGCTTTTCCACCTTGTCGAGATTTTCCTCGGTCAGGAGCTTATTGATCTGCTTATCCGCCTGATGGGTGGCGCGGGAGCCCTCAGGAATGGGCTGTCCCTTTCTATATTTGCCTGTGAGAAGGCCCTGAGACAGAGGCGAGAAGGGTACGATGCCGATGCCGTTTTCCTCGCATATCCCCATGATCTCGTCTTCGATATAGCGGTCCATCATATTATACTGAGGCTGGATCACCGAAAGAGGACGAAGGCCTTTCTCCTTGATGATACCCAGGGCTTCCGTGATCTGCACAGGGCTCCACTCACTGACGCCATAATAGAGGATCTTGCCCTGCTGCACCAGATCGCTCAGCGCCTGAAGAGTTTCTTCCAAAGGCGTGTCGGGATCATACCGATGGCAGAAATAAAGATCCAGATAATCGGTTTGCATATTCTTCAGGGAGCGGTCAATCTGCTCAAAAATATGTTTTCTGGAAAGGCCCCTGTCGTTGACGCCGGGCCCCACCGGGAAGAATACCTTGCTGGAAATCACATAGGAGCTTCTCGGGTAATCCTTCAAAGCTTCCCCAAAGAATTTTTCAGAACCGCCTCCATTGTAGCCATCGGCGCAGTCGAAGAAATTGACACCGCCCTCATAAGCTAACTTTAGGCATTCCCTGGCGGTTTCCACCGCGGCGCTGTCGCTGAGATCGGTGAGCCAGCTGCCAAGAGCCACTTCACTCACCTTCAAGCCCCATTTGCCCAATTTACGGTACTTCATGATACCCCTTCTTTCCTTGTTGTTGCAAAATTTCTTCCTATTGACGGAAGAAGTGTTTCTAATATGATTACTATTCTTATTATACAATCTTATACTGGTTTTCCCATGTATGGAAACAGTTTTATTTTGTATAAAAGCGACTTTTCTTCTCTTGTAAGCTTCTTTGGGCTGTGCTATGATGATGAAAAGTCCCGGATTCTCTAAAAATACATATATGACAAAATACATTTCTTTTAAATAATCAATTTTCCACTCTTTTGCCTGGAAAAGGAGGTTTTTCATTGTATCTCTGCTATGAGGCAAAATTTCTGCCGAAAATATCCTGTATGAACCGAAATACTACCGGAGAGGGGTGGCTTCTCCCACCCCGTATCAGCTCGGAATACATCTTTTTTCTTATCCGTCAGGGACATATGTATCTGGAGGAAAATGGCTGCCGGTCGGAGCTTTGTCCCGGCGATATGCTGGTGATTTTTCCCGGGAGCACTTATCAGAGTTACCAGGCAGGAGCCTGCGATTACTATTATATCCATCTGGATCCTTCTACCTTTGAGACCTTCGATTGTACCGAGGTAGGTTCCATTCAACAGATTATCCTGGAAAACAAGCAGCTTTTTTACAGCTGCGACCCCTTTAACAGTGAGCTTTATGAAAAATCTAAGCTCTTTATTCCAAAGGACATGCATATAAGCGACAGTTCCCTTCTCTTTCAGATCGAACGGCAGATGCAGGAAGCCATCGTGGCGGGAAGTTCCCGTGAGCAGCATTATAAGCTCGTCTGCTCCTGTAAATTTCTCGAAATCCTTTCCAGCCTTTCCATCTACTTTTCTGCAGAAACGTTTCATGATGGGGAAAGCCGGGCTTTGATCCACAGCTCGGAGCGTACCCGGAAAATCATCGATTTTCTTTCCGAAGCCTATCCGCAGAAAATCACCGGAGACCGCATCGCCCGGGAAGTGGGAATGAATTTTGATTATTTGAACCGAAGCTTCAAAAAACAGATGGGTGTCACCATCTTTGCGTATCTGAACCGCATCCGCATCAACAAAGCTCGGGAATTGATCATCAACGGTAACCTGCGTCTCTATGAAATCGCGGAAGCCTGCGGTTTCTGCGATGAATACCATTTCAGCAAAGCGTTTAAAAAAGAAACGGGCGTTTCCCCTAGCCGGTTTCTGCGACAAAATATAAGAGAGCAAGCCTGAATAAATATGATAAAGTTCTTACCAACATAACAAGAGAGAGACGGAAACACCGTCTCTCTCTTGTTTTTTGAAAGATAAAAGAATGTATATATTAATAGCAGCAATTACACAATTCTATTTTGATTTCGTATTTCATCCTATCTTTTACGTCCGCGACACAGCCTCCTTCATGGAGCGCACATAGGCAGAAAGATATGGCTCTGCTTCCCGGCCGTGCTCCGCAATCAGCTTTACAATGGCAGAGCCTACGATTACGCCGTCGCCAT
Source organism: uncultured Clostridia bacterium (assembly GCA_904399395.1). Classification (GTDB taxonomy): domain Bacteria; phylum Bacillota; class Clostridia; order Oscillospirales; family Acutalibacteraceae; genus UMGS1264. Next base: position 15,493 of record CAJFPJ010000026.1, read on the forward strand.
ACCGGGCCATGTTTTCCGCCTGCTCCGGAGTGGCGATGCCAAAACCAATGGCAGCCGGCAGCTTTGCAGCGGAACGCACAAGCTCCATCATGGCGCCGATATCCGAAGTGATGCTGCTGCGGATCCCTGTAACCCCCAAGGAGGAAACACAGTACAGGAAACCGCTGGCCTCCTTCGCAATCATAGCGATCCGTTCTTTGGAGGTGGGGGCTATGAGAGAGATGAAATCCAGCCCGTATCTTTCACAAGCAGGGGCAAAATCCGCCTTCTCCTCATAAGGCACGTCGGGCAGGATAATGCCGTCCATTCCTATCTCTGCAGCAGTGGAGAGGAAACGCTCCGTTCCATAGGAAAAGACCACATTGGCATACGTCATAAACACCATGGGAACCTTCACCTTTGGGCGCACCCTTCGCACCATATCAAAAATCTTTTCTGTAGTGACACCCCCGGCCAGGGCACGCATATTGGCAGCCTGTATCACAGGGCCTTCCGCCGTTGGATCAGAAAACGGTACCCCCAATTCAATCAGATCCGCCCCAGCCTGAGCGATAGTTTCAATATACCGTTCGGTGGATTCCAGATCCGGATCCCCGCAGGTCAAAAAGGCCACAAAGGCTTTTCCATGGTCAAAGGCATTTTGTATGCGGCTCATTCTGAAATATCCTCCCCTCTGTAACGGGCAATGGCGGCGCAGTCCTTATCCCCGCGGCCTGAAATATTGACGACGATGCACTGATCCTTCCGGAAGGAAGGGGCGATTTTAATAGCGTGAGCCACGGCATGGGCGCTTTCAATGGCAGGAATAATCCCTTCCATGCGTGAGAGATATTCAAAGGCTGAAACGGCCTCCTCGTCTGTGACGGGCACATACTGCGCCCGTCCCGTGTCGTGAAGCTCCGCGTGCTCCGGGCCTATGCCGGGGTAATCCAGCCCGGCGGAGATGGAATACACCGGGGCGATCTGGCCGAATTCGTCCTGGCAGAAATAGGATTTCATCCCGTGGAAGATCCCCAGTTTGCCCGTGGCGATGGTGGCGGCTGTTTCAAACGTATCCACGCCCCTGCCCGCGGCCTCGCAGCCGATTAGCTGCACGGAAGGATCCTCTATAAAGTGATAAAAGGCTCCGATAGCGTTGGATCCCCCGCCCACGCAGGCAATCACGGCGTCCGGCAGACGGCCTTCCTTTTCCAGCATCTGCTCCTTGATCTCCCGGGAGATCACCGCCTGAAAATCCCGCACAATGGTGGGAAACGGATGGGGCCCCATGACGGAACCCAGCACATAATGGGTATCTGCAATGCGGTTGGTCCACTCCCGCATGGTCTCAGAAACCGCATCCTTCAGTGTGGCCGTCCCTGAGGTGACGGCATGCACCTTCGCACCCAACAGCCGCATTTTATACACGTTCAGCGCCTGCCGCTCCGTGTCCTCCTTCCCCATGAAGATCTCACATTCCATCCCCATCAGGGTGGCGGCGGTGGCGGTGGCGACTCCGTGCTGTCCTGCGCCCGTCTCGGCGATCACGCGGGTCTTGCCCATTTTTTTAGCCAGAAGCACCTGTCCCAGAACATTATTGATTTTATGGGCCCCCGTGTGGTTCAGATCCTCCCGCTTCAGGTAGATCTTCGCGCCGTCCAGGTCCTCCGTCATGTTTTTCGCATAATAGAGAAGCGAAGGCCTTCCCGCATAGCCGTTCAGAAGTGCTGTCAGCTCCCGGTTGAATTCCGGATCCTTTTTATACCGCTCGTATGCTTCCTCCAGCTCGATCACAGCGTTCATCAGCGTCTCCGGGATATACTGCCCGCCGTGGATGCCGAAACGCCCTTTTCTATCCACCATATCACATCTTCCCTTCTGCCGCGCTGCGCACAGCGCGGACAAATTCCGTCATTTTCTTTCTGTCCTTCCATCCTCCGGTCTCGATCCCGGAGCTCACATCTACCCCATAAGGGGAATAGCGCTTCACCGCTTCTCCCACAGTGTCACAGGTAAGCCCTCCCGCCAGAAAATAGGGCCTTCGTATGCGGCTGAGCAAATCCCAATCAAAGGCAAGACCCGTTCCGCCCGCCCCGGAATCCAACAGGATATAATCCGCAGAGCTGTTCTCCGCGGCGGCTGCGGCCTGCACCCCATCCATGCGAAAAGCCTGGATAAGAGGCTTTTTTGTAAGACCTCTAAGCATTTTTATATAGGTTTCATCCTCCCTGCCATGGAGCTGAGCCATGTGGATAATTCCTTCTTCCAGAAGAGCTGCCACCCTTTCAGGAGTCTCGTTTACGAACACGCCCACGGCGCATATATCCGGAAGGAGTTTTTTCCGCAGCTGCGCCGCTTCCTCCGGCGGGATATACCGCCGGCTTTTGGGGGCGAACACGAATCCCACATACTCCGGCGAAAGCAGATTGGCGGCCTCTATATCTTCCGGTCGTCTGAGACCGCAGAGCTTGATTTTTGTCATACCGCCTTCAGACCTTTCAATTCCGCCAGCCTGGCCTTCCGGTCTCCGGCCCGCATCAATGTCTCCCCAACGAGGACCGCGTCCGCGCCCAGCTCCCTGAGCGCCTCCACATCCTCCGGACTGCCGACGCCGCTTTCCGACACAAAAAGCACATCCTTTGGAATCATTTGCCGAAGCCTGCGGCTGTTCTCCGTATCCACGGAAAAATCCTTCAGATTTCGGTTATTGACACCGATAATTTCTGCGCCCGCCCGCAGAGCCATCTCCACTTCTCTTTCGTCGTGGGCCTCCACCAGGGCGGAAAGCCCCAGTTCCCCGCAAAGTCCCAGGAACTCCCGTATCTGTTCCTCTTTCAGGATAGCGCAGATCAGAAGAACAGCAGAAGCGCCCAAAAGCTTTGCTTCATAAATCATATACGGATCCACCGTAAAATCCTTTCGAAGACAAGGAAGGGAAACAGTCGCTGCGATCTCCTTCAGATACTGGTCGCTGCCCAGAAACCACTTCGGCTCTGTAAGCACAGAAATGCAGTCGGCTCCCGCGGCTTCGTAGTCTTTTGCAATCTGCAGATAGGGGAAATCGGGCGCGATCAGCCCTTTGGACGGCGAAGCTTTTTTGCATTCGCAGATAAAGGAAAGCCCGGGCTTTTTCAATGCTTTCTTAAAAGCAAGCTCCCCCTTGGGCAAAGCCAGGGTCTGCCGGCGCAACTCTTCTTCCGGGAAAAGACGCCGCGCTTCCTCCACCCGTTCCCGGGCATACGCCGCAAGCTGTTCCAATATAGTCATAAGGAGCCCTCCGGTCTATTGCTCATATCAACAAAATCTTCCAGAGTTCTCAGAGCCTTGCCTGAGTCGATCAGCTCCCCTGCCAGAGCCACTCCATCCTTCATACTTTCTGCCCTGCCGCCGATATAGAGGGCGGCTCCGGCATTGAGCAGGACCGCGTTCCGCCTGCTCCCCTGCTCTCCCTTGAGAATGGAAAGGACTATTTCCGCGTTTTCCGCAGGCGTCCCGCCCAAAAGATCATTTTTGCTGCAACGGGAAAATCCAAAATCCTCCGGGGCGACGGTATAGGTTTTATACCATCCGTCCTTGCATTCGCAGACAGTGGTGGGCGCGCACATTGAGATTTCATCCAATTTATCCTGGCCGTAGACCACCATCCCACGCCGCACGCCCAGGCTGATAAGCACCTGCGCCAGGGGCTGCACCAGATATTCATCATATACTCCCAGAAGCTGCATTTTCGGGCTCCCCGGGTTGGTCAGAGGCCCCAAAATGTTGAAAACCGTTCTGAATCCCAGCTCTTTGCGGATAGCCCCCACATATTTCATGGAAGAATGGTATTTCTGCGCGAAGAAGAAGCACATTCCCACCTTCTGAAGAAGTTCTATGCATCTTTCCGGGCTTTGCTGGATATTTACGCCCAAAGCCTCCAGGCAATCCGCTGTTCCGCAAAGGGAGGAGGCCGCCCGGTTCCCGTGCTTTGCGACCTTCACGCCGCCAGAGGCCGTCACAAGGGCCGACACGGTGGAGATATTGAAGCTGTGGGCATTGTCTCCCCCGGTGCCTACGATTTCCAGAAGCTCCATATCCGTTTCCACCTTTGTGGCATGGGCCCGCATAGCGGCGGCGCAGCCGGCTATTTCATCGGTGGTTTCCGCCCGGGCGCTTTTGGTGGAGAGGGCCGAAAGAAAGGCCGCGTTCTGGGTGGGAGTGGTCTCGCCGCTCATGATCTCGTTCATGACGCCGTAGGCCTCGTCATAGGTCAGATCCTGCTTATTTACGATTTTTACGATTGCTTCCTTAATCATACTGCACTCTCCTTCAACTCAGCTGCAAAAAATTCTGCAGCATGGTTTTTCCATCCGGCGTCATGATGGATTCCGGGTGGAACTGAACGCCGTAAACAGGGAATTCCCTGTGCTGCACTGCCATGATCTCCCCTTCTTCGGTGAGGGCGGTGATCTTCAGGCATTCCGGCATAGAGTCCGGAGCCGCCGCCAGGGAATGGTATCTGGCTACCGGCGCTTCCTCTGGACAGCCCGCAAACAAAGGGCTTTCCGTATCCAGCCGCGCCAAAGACTGCTTTCCATGCATCAGCCTGCCTGCATAGGTGATGGAAGCGCCGTAGGCCGCGCAGACGGCCTGATGCCCCAGGCACACGCCCAGGATGGGGATGCGGTTCCCCAGCTCCTGCACTACTTCGATAATGATCCCCGCATTCTCCGGCCTTCCCGGGCCGGGGGAAAGGATGATCTTTTCCGGGGCAAGCTCCCCTATCTGCTCCGCCGTCATTTCATCGTTTCGGATCACCCGGATATCCGGGTCGAGCTCCCCCAAAAGCTGATATAGATTATAAGAAAAGCTGTCGTAATTATCAATGAGCAAAATCATACGTCCGCCTCCTCCGCCAGCCTAAGAGCACTGACCACTGCCTGTGCCTTATTGATGCATTCCTCATACTCCTTTTCGGGAACCGAATCCGCCACAATCCCGGCGCCGCTTCGGATGAACGCCTTCCCGTTCTTTTTATAGGCGATCCGGATAGCGATGCAGGTATCCATATTTCCTGAAAAATCAATATAGCCGATAGCTCCTCCATAGATGCCGCGCTTATTGTTTTCCAGCTCCCCAATCAACTGGCAGGCGCGGATCTTCGGGGCTCCCGAAAGAGTCCCCGCAGGAAGCACAGCTTCCACCGCGTCCAGAGCATCCAAGCCCTCCCGAAGCTCACCTCTGACCGTGGAACCGATATGCATCACATGGGAATACCGCTCAACGGAATGGAACTTTTCCACCCGAACTGTACCGAAGCGGCTTACCCTTCCCAGATCGTTGCGCCCCAGATCCACCAGCATATTGTGTTCCGCCAGCTCCTTTTCATCATGAAGCAGTTCCTGCTCCAGCGCTTTGTCCTCTTCTTCTGTTTTTCCTCTGGGTCTGGTTCCAGCCAAAGGGAAGGTGTGCAGAACGCCGTCCTCCAGCTTTACGAGGGTCTCCGGGGAAGCTCCCGCCAACTCCACATCCGTTCCGCAAAAATAAAACATATAGGGCGAAGGGTTTGTTGTGCGCAGAATACGGTAGGCATTCAGAAGGCTGCCTTCAAAGGGAGCGCTCAGCCGGTTGGAAAGAACGATCTGAAAGATATCTCCCTCCCGGATATACTCTTTGGCTTTCTCCACCATTCGGCAGTAGTCTTCTTTTTCAAAAAGCGGCTCCACTTTTCCTAACAGCCTCCCGCCGGGCTCCCGCTTTCTCTCCCCTTCCCGGAGAAGACCGCAAAGCTGCCTGAGCTCCAACACAGCCCGGTTATAGCCGCTTTCCGGTTCATCCAGGGGCATATTGACGATCAGGATGATCTTCTGCCGGAAATTGTCAAAGGCGATCACCTTGTCAAACAGCATGAGATCCACATCCTTGAAGGCCTCCGTATCCTGAACGGAGCTCCTGGCAGCTGGTTCGCTGTAGCCCAGATAATCGTAGGAAAAATATCCTACCAGCCCACCGGTAAAAGGCGGAAGATAGGAAAAACGCGGGCTTTTATAGCCAGCCAGAATTTGGCGGAGAACCGCGGAAGGCTCCTCCGTATCTATAGAAAGCCCGCCCACCTTCATCTTCCCCGCCGTGCAGGTGATCTCCATTTTCGGGTCGAATCCCAAAAAAGTGTAGCGCCCCCATTTTTCCTTTTCCTCTGCCGATTCCAGCATAAAACAGTGGGACGATATATTTTTCAATATTCGCACCGCTTCAATGGGAGTCAGGATATCCGAGAGAATTTCACAGCTTACCGGCAACACATTGTATCTGCCGCTTTCCGCGATCCTTCGTACCTCCTCAAAATCAGGCGATACCTTCATACTCTTTCCCTCCTGTAAATAGAAAGCTCCTTTGACCTCTCTGTCAAAGGAGCTTTCTGCAAAAAAACAGCCCTCGACAGAATCTTTTTCTGCCAAGGGCGAATTCATCTTAAATCCGCGGTGCCACCTTGTTTCGCGGAAAGCTTCCGCGCGCTTTGCGAAGTACCAGCATACTTCCGGCAACTAACGTATGCCCACACGTCGCAGAATACTAAGCTTCCGCCTTTCCCTGCGCCCTCCGCGGCCCATTTGACGACTTGTTTTCTGCCCGGTTCCCAGCACCCCAGGCTCTCTGTGAGAGCATCATCGCCGTTATTCCCGCTTCATCGGTTTATTATTCACTTTTCTGTGAAGCTGTATTAAAAATAGCACGGCATAAGCTCTTTGTCAAGGATTTCTTCATCGGAAGGCTCCAAATCCCAGCAAAATGGAAAGAGCTCCCAAGGTTTTTCCTTGTTTTCTTGCCGTTGCCCAGGTATACTGAATTCTATATAGAAAAACAAAAAAGGCACTGTAAAGTAAATATGAAAAATTAGGACCTGAAAACAGCCAATATCGCTACGCAACGAGCAGAAACTCCCGTTTGCGTTTTTTGGATAGCCTGAGACCGGCGCATTGTGCCGGGGTAAGGTTGTTCAAGGCGGAATGAGGGCGGACGAAGTTGTAGAAGAAGATGAACATGGAAATGAGGTTGTTGGCAGA
>CAJFPJ010000027.1 GCA_904399395.1 uncultured Clostridia bacterium
AATACGGCGTTCTGGCTGGTTCCGCTGTTTACGATGGAGACAAGAGAATCCGGGGGAGCGGTGGTGACAGTCCCCACCTGAATGGTGGCCGCTTGCCCCGGGGAACCGACGGGACCAGTTGGCCCAGTGTTTCCCGCGGGACCAGTTGCGCCAGTTGCGCCAGTTGCCCCGGTAGCTCCTGCTGCTCCCTGGGGGCCGGTCGGCCCCGCAGGGCCGATACAGCAGATAGAAGGACCACAGTGCAATAGGTGGCAGGCGTCGGTAGAATTGTATGGGCAATTCCGGCATCTATATGGATTTACAGAGTAGGTTTCATAGGGACGGCGGCTATATGAATCCATGCTTCTTCCTGCTTTCTGACGGAATGTAGTATGATATTAGTATATGCATACCGTGCCCATATGGTTCTACTGTATCTCCGAGAGCTTTTTGGAACACGTTTTGTGGAATAAACAAACAGCGGGGAAGGCTAAATAGCCTCCCCGCTTTTCAACATCAAATTTTATTTTAGATTTGAAGTCCATTCCATAATAAGTGCTGAGCAATGCCATGGTTGACAGGGACTGGATAACTCGTTTGTGCGCGCCAAATTGTCGTTTTTATTTTGGAAGTTTCAGAATCTGGCCGGGATAGATAGCGTCTGTACGCATTCCGTTCAGTTGCATAATTTCCCTGTATCGGCTTCCTGAACCCAGGCGGGCGCGGGCGATATTCCACAGAGTATCACCCTTTTTTACGGTATATCGGGTGTAGGAGGGCGCCGGTGCAGTGCTTCCTTGGTTTCCCTGGCTGCCTGAAGCTCCCGTGTTCCCCGAGCTGCCGGTGCCGCTGGAATTGCCCGAATTCCCTGTGTCTCCTGTTCCGCCGGAGGTAGTGGGTATTTTCAGTTGTGTTCCCGGGTAAATGGTGTCGCTCTTCAGGCCGTTGAATCTGACGATCTCAGGATACCGGTTTCCGGCTCCCAGATAACGCTGGGAAAGCTTCCAGAGAGTATCTCCTTTTTGGACCCTGTGTATCACATATCCCTGAGAAGGAGCTGTGGGTCGGGAGGATTCCGGTTGTGTTGTCCCCGGCGTAGAGCCGGTGTTTCCTCCGGCACCAGGATTCCCGGAACTGCCTGTATTCCCAGAGTTCCCTGTTCCGCCTGCACCGCCGGATCCGCTGGAGTCTGCAGAGCCGTTTCCGCCGGTGGGAGTATTGGGCTCTTCCGTGTCTTCTTCAGTCCCGCCGCCTTCAGGACGGCCGGTCTCCTCATCGCTGTCTTCCGGAGAGGAGGATGTGGGAGGGGAGACAGGGGGCGGCGTCTCCTCTGAAGAGGTTCCGCTTCCATTGATCCACCCTTCATAGTGATCCCAGATGGAGGGATCCTCCTGCCCAAGAGACCATGCTCCCGCTCCCTTGAGGTCGTATTTTTCGATGAGCCCCAACTTTTCCTCATAGGAACGGTCGTTTTCAAACCAGACTACATACCGCCCCGGCTGCAGAATAAAATCTCCACCGACTGTAAAGTTTCCACTCTCCTCGGTGATGGTGAATTCTGCCCTGACAGATTGACTATCCTCATCATAGGTAACGGTGGATTCACAGGTGTTGAGGATTTCCTGAATGGTAGAACTGCTGATGCCTTTGCCCACTATGCGGTTGTTATCTACCCCCCAGACGCGGCCGTAAAAGGGAACGGCTACCACAATTTTATCCGGTGATGTGTGAGAGAGCGCATACCGGATGGAGTTTTCTACAAATTCGATACTGGCCACCGGCCCTGCTTCGCCGCCCTCGTAATGCTCGTCATAGGCCATGATGACAAGATGGTCGGCATACTTGGCAAGAGCTGCATAGTCGTAGGAGCCGTGCCACCCCGTCTGCCAGTTGTTGGGGTTGGCGGCCACGGCTACCGAGATCTCCTTATGGCTGGGGATTTTCTCCCGCAGAAGGCGCACCAGCTCTGTATACGAATCCCTTTGCTGATGGGTTACGTTCTCAATATCCACGTTGACGCCATCCAGATCATATTCCTCTACATATTCTGCAATCTGGGAGGCCAGGGTTTCCGGGTCCTTCAGAGCGTTGATTCCCGCAGTCCGGTTCCAGTGATTGCTGAGAAAGGGAACCACCTTTATTCCCTGATCGTGCATGGATTTGATAAAGTATGGGCTCAGGTAATTGAGCTTCAGGCTTCCGTCCTCCCGGATATCGAAATAACTGGGGGAGACCGTATCCAGGGCGTTTTGTGTCTGGTTGACGTATTCCACCTGCTGGATATCCGTGCCCGTATACAGATATCCCATGGTATAGCGATCTGTGGCAGCCATGGCTGCGATAAATGAAGAGAAGGCCATTGTGGCCACCAGAACACCGGAAACAAGGATTTTTACCGTTTTGATCCGGGCCTTTTTCGCATAGGAAGCCACGGCTTCAGAGAGCTTTTTTCCACCGGATTTTATGCTTTCCCCGGCGCTGAATTCTTTCGCAAATTCTGTGGATAGCTCTGCCCGGCTGTATTCCAGAATCAGGTCACAGGTCCCATCCTGATTTGTGGAAAGCCTCATGGCAGGCATTACGGATGGCATCATAGAGCCACACCCGCCTTTCCTTTTCATACAGATTCATAGTCATGTGGGATTTTCCGCTTCGCGGTATTTTGTAGTATTGCCATATTTTATGCGGGATATCCCCTTTTGGCGGAAGAGGCGCCGAGAAAAATCGGGGAATAAACATCTCCCTGCCTAAATAGGGCGTTGTTTATCAAGGTGCAGAAAGTGTATGAACAGCTTGCCCTATTCAATCGATTTTCAGTTTGGAAAAATTGCAGAAATTTACAAAAATTTAACGGAAATTTAAAGAAGAACACAGTTTTATATTGACGAATCTTTAATTTGCTGGTATCCTGAAATCACTGGAATAAGCGGTGGAGTCTGTCATAGAAAGCATAGGTTTTCTATTTATTCGCAGTGCTGAAAAGCAATATGAAATCAGGAAAAGTGGTTTGGTGGGCTTTGGACCAGCGCTTTCTGTTTCTTCTGGGAATCGGCGGGGCTTCTGAATAAGAGGCCCCGCTTTTTGGAGCCTGAAATTCAGGAAATTAAGAGAGAGGGAGAGATCCGATGGGGATATCTTTTACAGATTTTCTTCAGCAAATGGCTAGTAGCCCGGTTTTATGCATCACAGTTGTGCTCACGCTGGGGGTGATTTTCGTCAACGGGTGGACGGATGCACCCAACGCCATTGCTACCTGTATCACCACGCGATGTATGACGGCCAGAAACGCCATATGGATGAGTGCGATCTTCAACTTTTTAGGCGTGTTTGTTATGACGCAAATCAACAGCTCTGTGGCCTCTACCATCAGTAATATGGTGGATTTCGGCGGAGACACCCGGCAGGCGCTCATAGCCCTCTGCGCTGCTCTTTTTTCCATTGTCGTTTACAGCGTGGGCGCCTCCATTTTTGGAATTCCCACCAGTGAGAGCCATAGTCTGATTGCCGGTCTTTCCGGAGCTGCTATTGCTATTCAAAATGGCATCGGCGGTATCAATATGGAGGAATGGGCCAAGGTTCTCTATGGCCTCGTTTTAAGCCTTCTTCTGGGGTTTGCCACCGGATGGTTGGTGTGCCGTGCGGTGACGGGTATCTGCCGTTATATGGATCGCCGCAAGACCAACCGCTTTTTTAAGGGCGCTCAGATATTCGGGGCAGCAGCCATGAGCTTTATGCACGGCGCTCAGGATGGCCAGAAATTTATAGGCGTCTTGTTTTTGGGAATGGCCTTCTGCAACGGCCAGAGCAATGTGGAGAACATGGTTATTCCCCTTTGGCTGATGCTCTTGTGCAGTGTAGTGATGGGTGTTGGCACCAGTGTGGGAGGAGAAAAAATCATCAAATCCGTGGGGATGGACATGGTCCGCTTGGAAAAATACCAAGGTTTTTCTGCAGATCTTTCCGCTGCGCTGTGTCTGCTGTATTCAAGTCTCTTCGGGATTCCCGTTTCCACTACCCACACAAAAACTACGGCCATTATGGGTGTAGGAGCGGTCAAGCGTCTTTCTGCCATCAATTTCGGTGTTGTAAAGGAGATGCTCCTCACCTGGGTTTTCACATTCCCCGGCTGTGGTCTCATTAGTTATGCCATGGCCAAGCTCTTTATGGCTATCTTTTAAGTTTCAGGCTTATGTTGGAGATCCTCGCCCCAGAGAAAAAGGCACTTGTGTCTCTTAAGGGTGGAACGCAGTGCTGAAACTGCAATCTCCCGGCAGGTATTTACCATAAATATTCTATTTCATTCATGGGGTGCTGCGGCAAAAAGTTGCCGCCGGCCTCTTTGTTCAGAAGGTCGGGCGGAAATCCGCCTGAGATATGGAAAGGAAGAAAGAAAATGTCAAAAAAACAGGATGCCTTTTATTATGACTCTTTTATTTCCTGCGCGGATTCCGCCTGCCAGGCAGCTCATCTGCTAGAAGAATCCATGAAAGCTTTTGACCCACAGGCACTGCCTGCTGCTTTGGAAAGTATCCATAAGGTAGAGCATGAGGCCGACCAGAAAAAACACGCTGTTCTGAACGCGCTTATTAAAGCATTTATTACTCCCATTGAACGAGAGGATATCATGCTTCTGAGCCAGAATATAGACGAGCTCACCGATAAAGTGGAAGATGTGCTTATCCGCATCTATTACAACAATGTGCAGAGCATCCGGCCCGATTCTCTGGAATTGGTGCGGGTGGTGGTCCGTTCCTGTGAGGCTGTCAGAGAAATGATGCAGGAATTTGCGGATTTCAGGCGGTCCAAGACCCTTCATGACCAAATTGTAAGGATTAATACCATGGAAGAGGAGGCCGACGCCCTCTTTATTTCCAGCATGCGCACGCTGCATACGGAATGCAGCGATCCTCTCGTCATACTTGCTTGGCGTGAGATTTACGCCTATCTGGAAAAATGCGCCGATGTGTGTGAGCATGTGGCAGACGTGGTGGAAAGCGTAGTCATGAAAAATTCCTGAGGTTTTCAGATTTTTGTGTGCTTGCGCTTTGTATATCTGTGGATCTGTTTTTTTGTTCTGCGCAGCGCGAAATGTGTAAAAGCGTATTTTGCGGAAATGCTGTAAAAAGAATCGCTCAGATCCAGCTTTTTCAAAGCCTTGTTATTTGGGGTGGAATTCTCTGCCCAGCATATGCGGTTCTGCATAGAAGCGGAGCCATAGGAAAGGAGTAAACCATTGCTGCAATCTTCCATAGGGACCCTGCTGAAAGGGTTCATCATAGGAGGCACCATGCTTGTGCCGGGAGTAAGTGGAGGCTCCATGGCCATGATCATCGGGATTTACGACAGGCTGATCTCCTCCGTCAGCTCTTTTATGAAGCATAAAAAAGAAAGCTTTGTTTTTCTGCTTCTTTTCTGTGTGGGAGCGGTTGCCGGGATGCTGCTTCTTGCGAGGCCTCTCCTGGGGCTTATTGAGCTCTATCCCCTGCCCGCCATGTACTTTTTCATCGGAGCTGTGGCCGGAGGCATCCCCCTCATTTTCCGTCAGTCGGGAGTGCGGACTTTTTCCATAAAAATTCCGTTGTATATCGTGTTGGGAGCGGGAGCAGTGGTGCTTCTCTCCTTTCTTCCTTCATCTGCTGCAACCGCCCAGATGGAACCCGGCCCCGTCAGTTTCTTGCTTCTGGCTCTCTCTGGCTTTATAGCGGCAGTGGCGCTGATTCTGCCCGGGATCAGTGTTTCCTATCTTCTGCTTCTTATGGGGCTTTATAGCGAGACTATGCGGGCTATCAGCACCTTGTATTTTCCCTTCCTGATTCCGTTAGCACTGGGACTGGTGCTGGGGATTCTTTTGACCACTAAACTATTGGAGACGGCCATGAAAAAGCACCCGCAGCCCACCTATCTGATCATTCTGGGGTTTATCCTGGGATCTATCGTTACGATTTTTCCCGGAGTGCCTACTTCCTGGGATATCCTCTACTGTATTCTTACGCTGGCGGCCGGGTATGCTGCCATCCGTCTCCTTTCCAGAGCGGAGGAAAAAAGCGCAGGAAAAAGCTGAGATATTCCGAAAGGGCTTGCGCATACGTGTAACCGATTTAAGGTTCGTGCGGATATGTGCAGGATAGGTGTGAAAACAATGAAAAACAGGCGCCCGGATACAGGTTTTACATTCCTGTATCCGGGCGCTTTTTATGTTTTTATCCGATGAAGGGGATCGCGGGTTGGAAATCTGCCGGGTTTTGTGGTGAGAAAAGACTTCTTTCCCGATTATTCTTCCGGAGCACCCGGCATTTTTATGACGGCCTTTACAATATCCGCTTTATCTCGTATACTGCGGTCCATTGCGTTCTGGATATCGTCAAAATCAAATATATCTGTTACGATTCCCTTGAGATCCACCTTGCCGGAGGCTACGGCGTCTATAGCCATGGGATATATATGGCGATAGCGGAAAATCGTTTTGAAAGTGAGTTCCTTATCCAGAGCCATGCTCATGGGAAGAGTCATTTCTCCGGTTTTGCTATATCCAACGAGAACGATCGTTCCGCCTTTTTTCGTCACCTCAATAGCTTGTCGAGTGGTGATTTCCGTGCCGGCAGTTTCGATTACTAAATCGCAGCCGACCCCGCCTGTGAGTTCAAGAAGAGCTTCGGCAGCGTTTTTTTCGCTTCCGTTTATGACGCCATCTGCCCCCAATTCGAGGGCCTTCTGCAAGCGTTTTTCCATAATGTCTACCACATATACCCGGGAGACGCCCTCAGCCTTAAGCGCCATCATGGAGACCAGACCGATGCACCCTGCTCCCATCACCACAGCTGTCTGCCCTATGTGGGCTCCCCCTTGGTTGGCCGCATGGAAACCGACGGCCAAGGGTTCGATCAAAGCCCCCTCCATGGTGGAAACATTTTCTGGCAGTTTGAAGCAAAGATCTGCTTCATGGGCTACATATTCCTGGAAAACGCCATCCACAGGAGGAGTGGCGAAAAAGACCACATCCGGGCATAGATTATATTTTCCTTGACGGCAAAATTCACAATGGCCACAGGTTTTACCGGGCTCCAGAGCCACACGGTCTCCCACTTTCAGATGCTTTACATCGCTGCCCACCTCTATCACGGTGCCTCCGGGCTCATGCCCAAGCACAAAGGGAGGTTTTACCACAAAATTCCCAATAGCGCCGGTTTCATAATAGTGCATATCGCTTCCGCATATGCCAACATATTCCAGCTTCACCAGCACCTCGTTGCTTTTGGGAACAGGGATATCTCTTTCCACAAAGGCCATTTTACCGATATCCGTCATGACGGCTACCTTCATTTTTCCGTTCATTCTAATACCTTCTTTCTGTTTTTGATCCATCATACAATACTCCTCTTATATGTGTAAGCAGGTAAGCCTGCTGGAGTGCGTTTTTGAGGCCACTTTACGGGCCCGAAGGCCCCTGAGAATCACCGTCTGTGGGATTGGGCTTCTTTTCGTGCACAGAATCCCCATTTTTGGGTATGCTTTTTCCCATAGCGGCGATTAGGATAGATATGAGCGGGTTTATCCATCCGAAAAAGGTGAAGGGGCCATACTGCCAGGCGGAGATACCCAGCATGCTTTCTGTAAAGCCTGCACCGGTGCTGTAGGGAACGATGCCGCCAAAAACTGTTCCAGCATCCTCCAGAGCCCGGCTCAAATTCTGGGGTTTTAGATCATGTTCCTTATAGAGGGGGCGAAACAGCCTGCCGGCCATGATAATCGCCACATACTGTTGACCAGTACCGATCAAAATTCCCCATGCCGTCAGCACAGTGGCAATCACGAGACCCCGGTCGCTTTTCACATGAGCTACAATCTTCCGGAGAATGGAGGAAGCCATGCCAGTGCGCTCAAAAATACCTGCAAAGCTCAGAGAGATCACCATCAAAGCAACCGTTTTCATCATGCTCATGATGCCGCCCCGGTTCAGGAGGGTATCCACAGCCTCCACCCCTGTGGATGTCGAATAACCGTCCATTACAGCCTGCAGCATGCTCCCCAGAGGAACACCTTGCAGGAACAGCGCAGAAAGAATGCCCAGGAGGGCTGCCCCCATAAGACCCGGAAGGGCCGGAATGCGGAAAATAACCATCACCAGAACCAGAGCCGGAGGGATCAGAAGCAGGGGGTGGATAGAGAAATTCCCTTCCAGAGCTTTCAAAGTGGTTTCGATCTGTGCCGAATTGACCGCATCGCCCTCAAACCAGAAACCGATGGCCCCATAGAGCAGGATGCAGATGAGATAGGTGGGGGTAGTGGTGACCATCATATGGCGGATATGGTCGAAAAGATTTGCGTCAGAGACGGAGGGGGCCAAGTTGGTAGTGTCTGAGAGAGGGGACATCTTATCGCCAAAATATGCTCCCGAAACAATAGCGCCCACTGTGATGGCAGGGGGGATCCCAAGGGTGGAACCAATTCCGAAGAGGGCGACTCCCACTGTGCCTATAGTAGAAAGGGAGCTCCCTATAGCCAAGGATACAATGGAGCACAGCAAGAGCGTCGTCACCAGAAAAAAGCGAGGCGATATGATTTGGAGCCCGTAATATACCATAGTGGGAATGATACCGCCTGCCATCCAAGCTGCTATGAGGAGGCCAATGGACATAATGATGAGCATGGCGGGCAGGGCGGCGGTAATGGCACCGGTGATTCCTTCGAGCATCTCGTTCCATGAAAAATGGTGGAAAGCGCCCACCGCAGCCGCCAAAACTGTAGCAATCAGAAGGGGAACATGAGGCGTGGTTTTCAAACCTACTGTCATGGATACTACCAGGCAGATTAAAATAAGAAACATAAATATCGACGGCCAGAACCCTACGGGCACCGACAAATTTTTAGCATTATTTTTAGCTTTTTCCATGGAGTTCCCTCCCATGCATTTCATAAAACCCAGTTGGCTTTTCTTCCATTATAATGCATTTTGCTGAAAAGAAAAGAGGAATTCTATAATTTACATTTGTTTACGGTATGCGGACCTCCAAGGCAGGAGGTGAGTTCGCTCAAGAGATTGCTGCCTTGCGCCGGATGAAATTTAGAAGCTTCAGATAGCCTGTAAAACTTTTGAAAATACAGCAGGCTGGAAGGGGGCATAAAGAAGGAACAGACGCTTATTTTGCGCCTGCTCTTTCTTTGTCGGAATCTTAACGCCTTCTTCCCCTAGCTGGGTGGAAGAGAAACATAAGCCTATTCAGCCTTTTGTAGCTTCCTGCTGCTTTTTCAGCCGTTGAATAACAGCTTCGTGCTCCCGGGAAAGTTCTTCTATCCAGGCGCCAAAGCTCCAATTTTTGTTGGTCTCGGTCATTTTGGCACGCAGGGGAATACGGATATCCTCCCGGCGCAGAAGATCCAAAAGCTCGTCCATGCGTTTATTGGAAAAGCCGCACATACAGAGCACCCCGCGGCAGGAGACAGCTGTTCCCTCAGCGGGTGGGGTAGCCTTTTTTTCATTGAAGCCGGGGAGTCCTGCCAGATGGCCTACCGATTCCCCCAATTCTTCCGGTGAAACCTGGTATTCTTCTATATGGAGTTTCTTCAGCGCCGCTGAAAGACGGGGCTGAATCGCTTCGTCTATGGCATAGGTCAGCACCCGCTCCGGGATGCTGGCAAGCACACGTGCTTTCATTATCCATCCTCCTTCTGCAGTCTTTCACGGCCGCTTGTGCATGTAGTGTTGTGTATTAATAGGTATAGGCGGCCGCAGACGTACCTTCCGTATATTGGTTTTTCAGTATTCAATTCCCCGCCGGGCGGTCAATCCTTCCTCGTAGGGATGCCGCCGGGCGCTCATCTCTGTGATATAGTCTGCCATCTCCAGTAAAGTGGGGGAAGGGTTTCTTCCGGTGAGGATAACATCCCCGCCCAGAGGACCACCCTCCCCGGCTGTAAGACGCCGGGGGCGGAGGGTGCGCAGGGCTTCCTCCAGCTCTTCCTCAGGGAGCAAACCTGTGCTTACTGCGTCCAGAACTTCATCCAGAATAAGCAGGCCTCCTTTTTCCCAAGTGTAGAGGCGGAGTCCTTCCTCAAGGAGGCTTAGGCAAAGAGAAGAAGCCTCCTGTTTTTCTCTTTTATCCATTTGAAAGGTAAATTTCATGGAGGCGGGCAACGGCACTAGATGGAGACCTTTGGAAGAAAATACTTCCAAGGCCCGCCTTTCTGAGGAGGCTTCCGTTTTCAGAAATTGGACCACACAAGGCCTGATTCCAGCCCCCAGGGCCCGCAGAGCCAGCCCCATGGCAGCGGTGGTTTTGCCTTTTCCGTCCCCATGGTATATATGTATACAGCTTCTGAAGGGTAGCATTTCCATACTATACAGCTCCTTTTGCAGTATCGCTATCCTATGAAAGGCCGGGAAAACTCATAGCTCAAATTCCTGTATTTCGCCGTTTTCGGGGAGTTTTCCTCCCGTTACAGCCTGTATCATCATTCCGTGGCAGGCCACAGCTACTTTTTCATACCTGCTGTATTTTTGCAGAACAGCCAGAACCCGTTTCCGTATATGCTGGGCATTTTCCCAATTCAGGGTTCTTTCTGCCGGATAAACCCCTTTGTTCACCGTATATTCCAAATAAGCCCGTTCGGCTTTTTCGTCATCTTCATATATATAGTCTGTATTGGCCAGCCATTCGTGCAGATCCGTTTCAACGGCAATGTCCGCCTGTAGTTCTTTAGAGAGTATGGCTGCGGTTTGCAGCGCCCGGGTGTAGGGGGAACTCAGAATGATAGTGGTCCCTTTAAGACGAGGATCCCTGGCCGTTTTCTGAATCTGCCGAATGCCCTCTTCCGAAAGGGGAGAGAGGTTTACCCCAAACCCCTGGTAAATTTTTGTGTTTCGCTCTCTGTAATCTGTCCTGCCATGGCGTATGAGATAAAACATGATCCTTTCCTCCTTTAGTCAGACTCTTATAGTATATTTCAGTATATCATAGGGGCGGATACAGCTGCAATACTTTCCCGGCTGCTGCCAGAGCGGTTTCTTATGTCCGAATTTGGCTGATTGCGGCGCCTTCACTTCACATAACACTGGGCGGTTATAGGAACGTTATCTCATCCAAAAGCAGAGATAAAGCAGAAAATTTCATCTAATAGGTTCTATACAACAGGAAGAATTTATTCATAATTTATTTTCAAATTTATCAGAAAAAATGCGTTCGTTCATCACATAGTCTTCACATACAGCCTTCATACTATAACCATCGAAAGAAGATAAGACAACAGAGAGGGGCCCAAAAAGGTCCCGGCGGAAAGAATCTTAATAGACAAGAGGTTTCCCGCCAAAGAATAACGAAAGGATGACTGTTATGTATGATCCTCTGAACAATCAAAACGAGCAGAATCTCAACCGTTCGGAGCAGGTTTCGGGTAATGCCAATACCCCTCAGTCTTCAGATACCGGCTACAGCGCCGCATATACAGGAAGCACTAACCCCTCCGGCACCTCTGCGGGGTATTCCTCCGGAGAAACCGCAAATGCGGAAAATAATCAAACGACGCAAGAAACCCCGAAGACCTATTACAATCCCGGTTACGGCGGCTACAGTCAGCAGAGCTGGGGCGGTGGGAACACCACCTCCGGCGGCACTGTATGGGAAGGAAGCTCTTACCACTACAGTGCAGGCGCTCCCCAGGCAGGGCAGGCGCCTCAGGGCGGCAAACCGAAGAAACCAAAGAAAGAAAGAAAGCATAACCATCTGGGGCTTAAAATTGTTGCCTGTGTGCTGGCATGCCTCCTGATTTCCGGTGGATCCATCGCCGGGTTTGCAGCCTTGATCAACAGTGGCTATATCAGCATGGGGGCCTCTTCCAGCGATGACAATATCACCATCAATAAGCTCATACAGGATACCGACAACACAAACGCCAGCACCAATACCACCGGTAAACTGACGGTTCAGGAAGCCGCCAATAAGGTGATTCCCTCTGTGGTATCCGTTCTCAATTATCAGAAGGTAAATCAGCAGAGCTATCTGGGCGGCGGCTTCTATAGAGACGGCTCCGACCAGGGAGATGAAAATAATACCGCTGAAGAGCAGGAAAGCTCTGAGGGCTCTGGTATCATCGCCACACAGGATGGTTACATCATTACCAACGCCCATGTGGTGGATGGGGCCGACAGTCTCTATGTTGTCCTCTATGACGGTACAAAGTATGCCGCAGAGCTCGTGGGCAGCGATACGGTAACGGATCTTGCAGTATTGAAAATCGATGCAACAGGCCTGACTGCCGCTGAATTTGGTTCTTCTGACGATCTGCAGATTGGCGACCAGGTGCTTGCCATCGGCAACCCGGGCGGGCTGGGCTCCAGCACCACTGTGGGTTACATTTCCGCTCTGAACCGTGCTATCACCTCTGAAGACGGTTATACTATGAACTGCATCCAGACGGATGCTGCCATCAACCCCGGCAACTCCGGCGGCGCTCTTGTAAATCTATACGGCCAGGTAGTGGGCATCAACTCTTCCAAGATCGCAGCTACTGAATATGAGGGACTTGGCTTTGCTATCCCGATGGATACGGCTCAGTCCGTCATTAACAGCCTGAAGGAATACGGCTATGTGAAAGACCGCGCCGTGTTGGGTATCACCGGCCAGTATGTGGATTCCTACACCGCTCGTTTCTATGGCCTGCAGCCCGGTATGTATGTGGCTGAGATCAGCAATTCCTCCGTTTCAGAGGCTGGTATTACCAAAGGCTGCGTCATCACCAAGATCGACGACACGAATGTAGATAGCCAAACCGCTATTACGGCTTATCTGGTAAACAAGAAACCGGGGGATAAAGTGACCTTGACTGTTTACAACGGTCTGGAGGGAAGAGAATTTACCGCTGAAGTAGAAGTTATCGAAAGCAGCCATGAATAATTTTCCTCGGATGGATCAACCTACAAGCAGGAAGGGCTTTCCTCTTCTCCCCATTGGAGGATGCTTTTGAAGCCCTTTCCCTCCCTTTACGTACAAGTATCTTTTTCATAAAACTCCTTCCTTATCAGAAGCCCCCGGCGAAAAGCTGGGGGCTTCTGACCCTTTACAGGGGATCTATGGGATAGCTTTTTTGGTTTAGGGTTATCCCCATACAGGGAATACTGGGATGAAAAAGAATAAGATTGTCGATTTGCTATATAACCATTGATAAATATATTTCAAAGAATAATAAATATTGTCATAATGCTATAATGCAATTATTTAATAAGTGTGAAAATGTATAGTATAATATAGTTTTATTTCAGTGGGCAGGAGTAATTAAGTCTGCTCTATTACAAACTTAAACAGAAGGGTGATTTAAGAATATGGAAAAATTAACTAAGCGTATTTCAGCGATTTTGCTGGCCGCCTCCCTGCTGCTGGCTTCCGCTTGTTCTTCCGCGCCGGCCGGCTCGGAGACCTCAGGAGGGGATACAAGCTCTGCTGCAGAAGAGAGCTCTGCTGCAGAAAACAGCCAGGCTGAGGAAAGCGAACCGGAAGCGAATGGCGGCGATGGGAACCAGGCCGCTAATGCTGCGGATATCGCAGGCACATGGGAGATTACAGCCGTCGAACAAGATGGGGAGAGACTTTCCGACGCAGAGATTCAGGATGCTCTGGGTGGGAGCGGCATGCGTTTAGAAATCAATGCCGACGGCACCTTTGACGCCGTCCTTCTTGAGGATGGTGAAGAGGTGGATACGTCCGCGGGCGAATGGACGCAGAATGGCGACGAGATCTCTATGGATGCAGACGGGGATGTAGAAATCTTTACCCTTTCTGGAGATACGCTTGTTTCAGAGTCTGACGGTATGACCCTCATATTTGAGAAAAAATAAGGCGGATGGCAGGCCGCTGAAGCCTGCCGGAGCAGTGTTTCATTCTAGGACGGGAACGCAGGGAAGCGCTCCCGTCCTTTTTGCGTTTTTGGCAGGGAAGAGGAAAATGCGGGAGCGCTGTCCCTTAAATATGAAGGATGTAGATTTTTTTGTTCCGGAATTGCCGTTTTTATGAAACTGTGCTATGCTGGAACTGGAGAAGGCTGCCAATGCCTTTCTGCCTGATTTTGTAAATGGGAGGAAGTATGTTAATGGAACCTATGGACTTTTCGGCGCTCTATATGCAATATCGGGAGACGGACAGGGACTGCGCCCTGCTGCATTACCGGCTTCAAAACCATAAACCCTATGAAAAAGAATTGTTTCTCCCCACGAAGGAGACTATGGAGGCCGCTTGGAAGGAGTGGAAGTCCTTAAAGGAACGGGTGGAGTCCCTAGAAGAACCGGATCAGGTGTTTGCACTTGTGAAAAACCATTTGCGGGATTTTCTCGATTCCCTGGAATTTTCTCTGCAGGATACGGAAAAAAATCCGGAAGGGATCCTTCTGGGCTTTCAGTATGAGCTGCAGGGGGTGATTCGCTGCGACCGCCGGAGCGATGGAGAGCGTTGCGCCGCTTTGACCCGGCGCCTGGATTTGTTCCGGGAGCATCAGGAGACCCTGTTGGGCCTCATGAAGGAAAAGAAAACGGCCAAGGAGCAGGGAGCTCTTTCCCGTTCTCTTCGCAGGGCGAAGCTGGATATGGAGCGGGAGGCCGGAAGACTCAGGGAATATTTCCCCGGTTTTACCGAGGAACAGCAGAAAGCTCTGAAGACCGCCATGGACGGCTTTTGCCTGCAGCTGGAGGAAATGGCTTCGTCCCTGAGCGCAGAGGAAGTTTCCCAGGAGGAGCTTCTCAGGGACGATTTGAGCCGGACTGTGAAAATGGAGCCGGAGGCTTACCGTAGCCTTCTCAAAAAGCAGCTTGGCGTTTCTCTGGAAGAGCTTCTTTCCTGGTATAAGGAAGAGATGGAAAAGACCCGGGCAGAGGTGTTCAAAATTGCTTCAGAGCTGGATATTCCGGAAGAAGCTCCAAAGACCATGCAGGGGGTCAGCGACGTTTTGTTCCGGTATGCGGGCCCCTGCGGGAGCGCAGAGGAAATGTATGCCCGGGCTACGGGCTATTTGAAGCGTACCCGCGCTATAGCCCATGAGTATGTTCGGCTCCCGGAAGACGAAAGCTGCAGATGTGTACCTCTGCCGGAATGCTATAAGGATTCCTATCCCTGGGGCGGCTATGAAGGGGGAGATTTCTCCGTGCGTCCCTTCCGCGGCCAGATGTTCCTGAACCAGTATAATTACCAGAATATCACCGACGGCTGGATCAAGATGAACACCATGCATGAGGCCTATCCCGGCCATCATGTGCAGTATGTCCGCGCCGCCACGGATACCACACCGGAAACAGTGAAGATCGGGGCTAAGCAGGTGCCGATTGGGGAAGGAACCTGCCTGCGCACAGAGCGGGCCTTTACCTTTATCTTTGCAGAGGATCCCTTCTTTCCACTGTTTGTGGCCTTTCGCCGCCATCACACTTCCGTGCGGGTATATGTGGATCTGATGCTGTATTATTTCGGCGCGACCCTTGAGGAAGCGGTGCAGATCTATGAAAAAGAGTTAGGCTTTGACCGGGTGACGGCCCGGGCCCAGGTGCAGGCCCATCAGAATTCCCCCGGTTATTTCACCTGTTATTACTACGGCATGAAGAAGATCTGCGATTGGGAGCAGGCATACGGCTACACCAAGTGGGATTATACGGAGCTTCTGTTTGCAGCAGGTTCCGTGAGTATGGAAACTTTGGGCCGTCTGGTAAAACTTTCTCCAGAGGATCGCAGCCGCTACTATACTAAATTTGCCAGTCTGCTGATGGAGCCGGCAAAGCAGGCGGAATAAATAGACTGTTATCACCGACAATTTCAGAAAAGAAACGGCGGCGTCCGTGATGGTGCGCAGCTGCCGAAAACAGCCAGGGCTCCGGAACATCCGGAGCCCTGGCTGTTTTCTATTGGGCATATGTTGGCAGATTGGGTATGTGCGATTTAGGAGGGAGTGTCTTTCCCTCCAGTGCTTTCAAGGATTTTTTCATTCAGCCTTTGGCTCTGCGTCCCAAAATAAAAAGCGATTACCACGGAAAAGACCGTGAGAAAATCATGACCGGATATTTTTCCCGTTATAGAAAGATATGCGAACACTGCCGTCAGGACGATTGTTACAATGCTTTTCACGCATAAAAGATTATTTAGCCTTGTAAGCCATACGGAATGCATATGAGTACCCCCTTTTTTTGTTTCGCCTTCCTTCTTATCAGAATATGCAAAAATCTATTCCGCGGCTCTTTGTCCTCATTGAAAAAAGAGCCGGCTCCTTTCAGAAAGAACCCGTATCAGGGATTTCAGCGTATGTATTTTTCCATCAATTCCAAAAAATGTCTCATTTGCGGGGTGACATCCTTGTTCCGATGATATACCAATTGGCTCCACATGATTATTTCAGGGCATTCTGTATCCAGAATTGCCAGCTCACCGGAATTCACATATTCCCGGATCACATATTCCGGCAGAAAAGAGATGCCCCGATTCTGCAGCACCAGGCGGGTGATGATATCTGTATTCCCGATTTCCAGAAAGGGGTGCAGTTCAAAGCCTTTTGCAGCCAGGGCCTGTTCCATGGCGTATCGGTAGCTGATTCCCTTTTCAGTGAGGCATAGGGGTTCCTGCAGCAGACGCTCAATGGAAATCTGTTTTTTTCCGGCCAGAGGAGAGCGTGGGGAAGCCACAAAATGCACCTTTTCCGGCTGCTCTGCGACCTTCACCCAATCTGGAAAATATGCCTTCTGATCGAGAAAATAAATAAGATCCACATCGTTCTGGCGCAGCATGGAAAAAAGATCCGATACCAGAGCTGTCTGAATACTGACCTCTACACAGGGGCAGGATTGGCTGAATTCTGCGATAACAGGCGGCAGAATGCTCATGACAAAAGATTCGCAGGTTCCGATGCGGAGCTTACCGGAAATTCTATCCGGCTCTTCCAGGACGTTCTCAGCCCTGCGGACGGAACGGAGGATTTCCAGCGCACAAGGCAGAAACCGTTCCCCCGCCTGGGTAAGCTTTATCTTTTTGCCGATGCGTTCAAAGAGCTGAGCATGCAGCTCTTCTTCCAACTGTTTGATCTGCATGGTAACGGCGGATTGGGAGTACCCCAGCTGCTGGGCAGATTTTGAAAAATTCTGCACTTCCGCTATCCGCACGAAGGTAACGATATTTCGTAGTTCCATAAAGCTCACCTATCAAAAAAATTGAATATATAAATAAAATCTATGAATTTTACAAATATATACTTTTATGGTAGCATTGTCGCTGGAAAAAATCAAGCGAGGAGGCGCCGGTATGAATTCTGTATCAAAGGGGCGGAATGAAGGCATTAAATCTGTCATGAAGGATTTTGTAGAGAGGGCTGTGAATTTGTATGAGAATATGAGGGATCAGCCTGTCTGCCCTTCGGCGAGAGAGGATGCATTGGAACTTTTGAGGGAACGGCAGGTGCCTCAGGAGGGACGTCCTATAGAAGAAGTATTTGAAGAAATGTTGCAGGAGGTATACTCCGGGGCGCCTTTGGCACAGCATCCGCGAAACTTTTCCTGTGTTCCCTCCACAGCATCCCTTTTTTCCTGGATGGGTGATGTTATGACAGGCGCTTTCAACCCCCATGCCGGTTGCCGCAGTAATGCTCCTGCTGCAGGTATGATTGAAGAAAAGCTGATTCGCTGGATGTGCGGTTTGGCAGGATATCCAAAGGGGAGCGGAGGGGTATTTGTTTCCGGCGGCTCCATGGCCAATCTGACGGCCTTGACCGCTGCCAGAGACTTGAAACTGCCCTTTTCGGAGCGCAGCCGAGGAGTCGTATATGTGACGGATCAAACCCATTCGTCTGTTTCCAAAGGCCTTCATATCATTGGATTTGACCGGCAGCAGATTCATATCGTCCCTACGGACGGAGCCTTCCGGATGAACGTTTCAGCTCTGAAGGAGGCTGTCCGAAAGGACAGAGCGGCAGGGAAAAAGCCTTTTGCCGTGGTTGCCTCTGCAGGTTCCACCAATACAGGAAGTGTGGATCCCTTAAGGGAAATAGGGCTTCTGTGCCGGGAATACAATATGTGGATGCATGTGGACGGCGCATTTGGGGCTTCCGCGCTCCTTTCCAAACGGCAGAGAAAGCTCCTTTCGGGCATAGAGCTTTCCGACAGTTTGAGCTGGGATGCTCATAAGTGGATGATGCAGACCTATAGTTGCAGTGTTGTGTTGGTGCGCCGGCAGTCCGATCTGCTCCGCAGCTTTTCAGCTCACCCGGAATATCTGAAAGATGCCGAATATGCAGAGGACGGTACCGAATTCTGGGATCTGGGTCCGGAACTCACCCGCCCGGCAAGAAGCCTGAAGCTGTGGCTCACGCTGCAGGCTGTAGGAAGCCTGGGAATGGAGCGTATGATCGACCACGGCTGCGCTATGGCGGAGCTTGCAGAGCGTGTGCTCCGCACATATCCTGGCTGGGAGATCGTATCCTCTGCCAGTTTGGGAATCGTAAATTTCCGGTATGTGCCTTTTGGAATTTCATCTGAATCCCATCTGAACCGCATAAACCAGGAAATTGCCCGGGAGATCACCGCCAGCGGCTATGCGCAGGTATTTACGACCGAGCTTCAGGGCAAAAAAGTGCTGCGCATGTGCACGATCCACCCCCAGATCACGGAGGAGGATATCCATAACACTATAGAAAGGCTGCGTCAGAGCGAGGCGGCCCGAAGAGCGGGGAGGCAGCTGGATAAAACAGCCTCATAGATAAACGATTGTGCCCGGCCACAAATTTGTATGGCCTGTATAGCCAGTATTATAAATTTTCATTCCTAAAAGCCAGAAAACCCGGAAGCCGGCCTGTAGAGGGCCGGTCCCCGGGTTCTTTCATAGTACGGTGCCTTTATTTGCTGATCTGGCTCTGCGCTTTTACCCGCTGAGCAGAAGGCAGCCTTCCGCGGATACGCTATGCGTTACAGAGCTGCTTCAGCGCCCATTTGGGCCTTGACGCAGAGCTCTGCGGCCTTAAAAGCGTGCTCTTGGGTCATAGCGGTTTCTGTGCGGTTGAGGCAATCCAGAATCAATTGACCGAAGAAGGGGTAACCAACTTTCCCGGCCACATCGAAGGAGAATTCCCCTTCCCCATTGGACATAAACACAGTGCCGCCGTGGGGGGCTACCGATAGATTCACGTATTTGCGCAGCTCGATGAAACCTTCCGTGCCTAGAATAAAGGTGCGTCCATCCCCCCAGTTGGAAAGACCGTCGGGGGTGAACCAGTCCACCCGGAAATAGCCGGAAGCGCCGTTGTCGGCCTGCAGCATGCAGTCGCCGAAATCGTCCAGTTCCGGATATTGGGGGTGGTTGTAGTTGGCGATGCGGCTTTTGAGGATCACGGCGTCTTTGGCGCCGGTATAAAAGAGGAACTGCTCAATCTGGTGGCTGCCGATATCGCAGAGAATGCCGCCGTATTTCTCTTTCTGGAAAAACCACTGGGGTCTGGTGGGGGCGCTGAGCCTGTGGGGCCCCATCCCGATGGTTTGTATCACCCGGCCGATAGCGCCTTTTTCAATGAGCTGACCGGCGAAAACAGCGTCCTCCACGTGGAGGCGCTCGCTGTAATAGACCATATATTTCCGGCCGGTTTCCTGCACTTTGGCTTTTGCCAGGCGCAGTTGTTCCAAAGTGGTCAGAGGAGCCTTATCGGTAAAATAATCCTTCCCTGCATCCATCACGCGCAGGCCAAGGGCGCAGCGCTCAGAGGTCACGCAGGCTCCGGCTACCAGCTTTACCTCCGGGTCGCTCAGCACTTCTTCCTCACTGCGGGCCGCTTTCGCCTGAGGGTAAGTTTTTATATACTGGGCCACCTTTTCCGGATCCGGGTCATAGATGTATTTCAGTGTGCCGCCGGCTTCCAGAAGGCCGTTTATCATGCCGCCAATGTGCCCGTGATCCAATCCTACGGCTGCAAAAACAAATTCGCCGGGTCTTACTACCGGAGCAGCCTTCCCTTTGGGCGCATAATTGCTTCCTTCTATTCTTTCCGTCATTGCCTTTTCTCCCTTTCTGTAGCTGGTTTTCAGATAACTACAGCCATTCCTATTACATATTGCTGCAGGCTGCTTTGCTATTTAGCGCATTTCATTTTTTCCGGGGCGGTTTTCTCCCCCTCATAGTCACTGCCGGTAGAGATGGTTTTCTGGGTGCCCAGCTCTTTTACAGCAGTTGTTTTTTCGTGAAAATGTACTGCATTTTTCTGGATGCCCTCCACCGTATAATAGGGATCTTCCCAGGAAAGAGGAAGCTCCACCCGGCCGTGGGTAAAGCCCGCCTTATAAATGGCTGTGATCATCTCGATGGTCAGACGGCCGTCCTCCCCGGAAACGAGGGGCTTTCCGCCGGTTTCCAGAGCGGTGAGAACATTGTCGATCTCCCCAGTGTGAGCCGTATAGGGGCGGGAGGGGAGGGAACGGTAATAATTTTCCAGTTCCTGTTCCAGGGCTGTGTTTTCCTGGGGGAAGCCATTATCCAAAGAAATATCGGCTTTGACCTTCCAGGGAGCGGAGATCCGGGCCTTTTCCCCCTGGAAAACCACCTGTTGTTCCTCTCCGTGATGGACGACCGAACTGGTAACCTGGGCCACGGCACCATCCTCATACTGCATAAGGGCCACCGAAAGGTCCTCCACTTCTGCGTTGTCATGGGCTACGTTAGAGAGAAGAGCCTGCACATACCGGGGCCGCCCCATCATCCAGCCCAGCATATCGATGTGGTGAACGGCATGGTTCAGGGTGCAGCCGCCACCCTCCTTTTCCCAAAGGCCCCGCCACCAAAGGTCGTAGTAGCAGTGCCCTCTCCACCAAAAGGAATCCACCTCTGCGTGGAGAACCCGGCCGATTTTACCGCTTTTCAGGATTTCCTTTATGTTCCAGATAGGATCCCGAAACCGGTTCTGAGCGATTACGGAGAGAAGCTTCCCGCTTTTATTCCGGGCTTCGATCATTTTATCACATTCCTCCAGGGAAGCGGCCATGGGTTTTTCTACAAGCACGTTTTTGCCATGCTCCAGAAAATCTATTGCAATTTCCCCATGGCAGTAGGGCGGGGTGCAGATGCTCACCAGGTCGATGTCGTCCCGGTCCAGAAGCAGTTTGTGAGAATCGGCAACGGTAACTTCCAGGCCGTATTCTTTGGCTTTCTGCTGTGCTTTTTCTGGGAAAATATCGCAAAGAGCTGTAATTTTACACCGCTCAGGAAATTGAAGATATGCCCCGATGTGAGCGGCAGAAATATTGCCTGTTCCGATAATGGCTACCCGAATCATATGAAATCCTCCTTTTTCTGCATCCGTGATTGCAGAAACTTTGCTGTCTGCGCACAGTATACCACAGGCTGAATCACCTTTCCCGGGCGATTCATGGGGAAGATCACGCGTTTCCTGCTAAAAAGAGAGTGAAAGGGGCAGAAAATCGCAGAAGTTTTACAGTCCCAAACCCTCTTCGTTCCCCCGCCGGTAAAGCTGACCGTATTTTCCCGGGGTAATTCCCACATATTTTTTAAAGGTGCGGCTAAAATTGTTGCAGTCCCCAAAACCAGCCCCCTCGCAGGCGCCGGTTACTGTTGCGCCTTGGGAAAGCAGAGTTTTGGCCAGGGCGATCTTTTTCATCAGGATATAATGATAGAGAGAAGCGCCTGTCTGCTCCCGGAACCGGTGGTTCAGATAGGAAGCGTCTACATGGAGTCTGCGGGCCAGTTCCCGCACAGTTAGGGGGGAGGAAAGAGAATGAGCGATCTCTTCCATGGCCTCCTCCACAAAAGGGGAAAGCGGCCGCTTTTGTGGCAGGGAAAGCGCTTTTTCAAAAGCCCGGTTAGCCATGGCAAGCAGCTGGAGAAGGTAGGAAAGAGCTTCTGCTTCCCAGCAGGAGGGCTTTTCCTGCATAGTGGTAAAAAGCTTTATGCCTGTGTGAAGGTAGTCTTCCAGTTCCTCCCCTTTTAGGAGCACAGCATTTTTTTCGCCCGGCCTGCGGCCCAGGAAGAAGGAAAGAAGCCTGCAGTTCTCCAGAGGGAGGCTGTGGATAACCCGGGGATGAAAATGCACCACCAGCCTTTCATAAGGAAGAGAAGGCTCCGGGGCAGCACGGTGGACCTCGCTGGAATGGAAGGCCAAAAGACTTCCTCGTTCCAGCATATACCTGGATTGCTCCACAAATATATCCGCTTTTCCGTCCAGAAAAAGAAACAGTTCGTAATCCTCGTGGAAGTGGAATTCTCCCTGCGGGGAGGAAAATGTCCGCTGATACTGGGGGAGGATATCCTGTGACAGGTCGGCACGACAGGGTTTCTTTTCATAAGTCTGTGGGCTTGTATTTTTCATTGATTATCACCTTTCCTGCTGCTGTTTCTGCATGGGGAGCCTTCTGTCAGCTTTAATGAAAAGCAGATCACGGCAGAGCGCAGGCGGATAGTTCCTTGGGAAAAGGTTCTCAATTCCGGTTCGTTTTTCGAGATTGATGGTAAAGACTCGCTCTCTTCTCTGGTATACTAAACAATATAGCATATAGAATTGCATGAAGGGAGTTGTATTGCAATATGAAGAAAGGAAATGTTTCTATAGCATCTCTGCGGCTGGATAAGGATTACCGCATTGGGGAGGCAAAGGACACTCTTTATGGAGATTTTCATCAGACATCGCCGGAGGGGCTTCCCTTTTACCGGCCGGAAAGCCCTCTTTCAGGACCCTCAGGTTTTAGGCAGGATTAT
This sequence comes from uncultured Clostridia bacterium, assembly GCA_904399395.1. Taxonomy (GTDB): domain Bacteria; phylum Bacillota; class Clostridia; order Oscillospirales; family Acutalibacteraceae; genus UMGS1264. The sequence goes on from CAJFPJ010000027.1 coordinate 22,674, forward strand.
ATTGATGAAATTAACAGGTATAATATGGGGATCATCCGTTTTCCAGGCGGAAGCAATATGTGTTTTTACAATTGGAAGGATGGGATAGGCCCCCGGGAAGAGAGAATTGCCCGGGTCTATTACATTGGCGGCCAGCCGGATAAAATGCTGGTGGGTCTCGATGAGTGTTTTGAACTGGCTCGCCTGATGGGAGCGAAGGTGATGCTGGATATACGGGCCGGCTTTGCATCTGCCTCCCTCACAGAGCTGTATGACGAATTGGAATACTGCCTCGGAAAAGGAGGAACCTATTGGAGTGATAAGCGCATAGCCAACGGCCACAAAGAGCCTTATGAGATCCCGTATATATGCATAGGGAATGAAGAGGACGGCCCCTGGGAATTTGCCCAGCATACCCCGGAAAGCTACGGTCATTTTGCCCGGGAAGCTGCTAAACTTATCAAGAATTTTGATCCTTCTATAAAGGTGATTGTGTGCGGGACATCAAACCCATCTGTTCCCACCTATCCGGAATGGGATAGGATTGTCCTGGATATGGCTTTTGAGTATGTGGATTATCTTTCCATCCATTATATCCGTGCTTGCGATCCCTCTTTTAAAATGGGCATACCGGAGCCGCCTCTGGGGGTGGAGGACCTAGGATATATCTCCAAAGAGTTTTCGGATTTTATTGAGGCGGCACAAGCTGTCATTACATTTGTTAAAGCAAAGCACCGCTCCCAAAAGGACATAAAACTCAGTATAGAGGAGTGGTTCAAACCTGGCGCGCCGGATAAAATCCCTGCGGATCTTTCCTGGAGTGAAAAAGCGGAGCTTTCGGATTCCGACTGGGAGGCGCTGGGAGGTAGAGGACCAAACTCCATTGATATGTTTATCCGGATTCAGAACATGTTTGACCTACTTCTCTATGTGCAGGATTATATTACTATTCTGAATCATACAGATTCTGTAGAAATATCCACCGGTGGTTTTCGGAACAACCTTACCATTGGGAAGGAAAGCCTTCTGAAGACCTGCACCTATTACGCCGCGGAACTTCTCTCCCATTATGGAAGAGGTTATGTTCTGCGGGGGCTGCTGGAAAGCCCCACCCATCAAACGGAACGGTGGGGGGAAGTTCCTTCCCTGAAAGCTGCCGCCGTTTACAACGAAGAAAAAGAAGAAGTATCTGTTTTTGCTATAAATATGAATCTGAGGGAGGAAATTCCCCTGGATATCGTTCTCACGGGGTTTGAAGATTCGGCCCTCATAGAGCATGTGGAAATCTGGGATAGGGAACCCATGGCAGGAAATTCCTTTACCCATCCGGATCGGATCCTGCCAAAGCGGCTTCCTACAGGGGAAAAGATCGCCTTACAGCCGCTTTCCTTCCATTTTCTCCGCTTTTCCGTAAATAAAAAAGCATAAAGATGTGCACGGTATTGCGCTTCTAAACTCGGAAGAAGAATAAGAGAAAGTGGATTTGCAGACTTTTGGATCGATAATGTGAAGCGAACTGCGGACGTATTGCATCTGCAGTCCGCTTTTTATCCTGCATAACGCTAGTGATTTTGGCAAGGAGACTCATTTTCCCGAAAGGAGTAGGGTAAAAAGAGCGGGAAGACTCAAAAAATCCTCTTGCCAAGCGGCAGTGTAAAAGGCATCGAGATTCTCGTCGCTGTATTCCACTTCTTTGGAAAAAGCCTTGGCATTTTGTACGGCACCCTCGAAGGAAGGCTCTGCGCCGTTCAGCAGCCTGAAGAGGAGAAAGCCTGTTACGGCCAGCTTTGCCTTGGGGAGTAACTCTCCGTCGTAAAAGGATTTCATCCAATACCGATATACAAAATAGATGAGAAGATTTTCATAGAGAGAACCAGCACATGGACCTTCAGTGTGGTCCGCAGCCGGAGGAGAGCCCATACCGCTTTCGGAACAATATTTCGGAAGGGTTCCCCGGAGGGAAAGAAGGCGATGCGGCCAATTGGGATCCATTGGTTCCAACCCCGCGAAAAAGGAAAGAAGCTTTTGCGTTGTTTCCCTTGGAGAAGGAGCGTTCCCGGCATCCGGTGTTTTCTGCAATCCGGGCAGGAGGGAGGCTCCTTCCCGGGCATAAAACTCCGAAAGGCAGAGGATGCTTGAGGAATTGCCTTCCTCCAATGCCTCCTGGAGTTCAGCCCCGAAGGCTAGCAGCAGGGAACACCGTTCCCCTAAGGAAAGACTTCTTTCTCTCAGAAGGGTAAATGCCGTTTCCCGGGAAATAAAAAGCGCGCTGAGAAGAGGCCTTTCTTCCTTTGGAATATCTTCTGCCTCTTCGGCACCAGGTAAATTCTCTTCTACAAAAACGGTAGGCTGCTCCGCCCCCAGAACCAACCGGGCGGCTTCCTCGCAGCAGAGCCCCAGCCCCGATTCCCGCAGGGAGCCAAACCATTCATGAAACCGTGGATGTTCCCGGCAGATTTCGCAAAGAATCCCATCCCCTTTTTCCAGAATCAACTCACAGAGATTCTTTTCTGTGAGAAAAGGGCACCGTTCGCCTTCTATGAGGCGGAAAGAGCAGCTTTCCTCCCCCGGTTCCATATAAGTCCGCAGTTTCTCTCCCAAAGGGCCGGGCATACGGCGATACAGATCCCGAGACGCAGGGTCGATATCGATCTCCCATCCGGCGCAGCAGGTATCCCGACAGGCGGAGGCTGTGCAATGGAAGGCATCGTAGTAGGCTGGTTTTCGGATATGCATAAAAACTCCTTTCGCTGGAGTATCGCCGGTTATGGCTGGCGGATTTCCTCCTTAAGCAGCGATTCCACAGCTTGACTCATGTAAGAGGCCAATGCCTCTGTTTCGCTACCTAGGTTTTCCCAGGAGTCAGTGCATTCGCCCAAATATGCTTTGCGGGCTGTTTCCAGAAGAGAAGCGAAAGAGGCAGGCACAGTCCGCTCTTTTGAAAGGCGGGAAAGAACCCACTGGGCAGCTTTATCTTTAGAGGTGATTTCTCCTGTGGCGGCCGTATACCACATGCGGGCGAAAGTGAGGAGGGCGTTGCGCTCATCGCCCCGGATATTCCCCGTCAACTCCGGAATAGAGAGAAGGATAGCTCGGCGGATATCGGTATCCGGTACCGTTGGCAGGAGGGTGGAGGCCTCCGGGCCGGAGAGAGCGCAGCTGGCTCCACTTGCCTGCCGGATCAGAACAGCCATGTCAGGGCTTGGAAAGGGCGGCTGGATACGATCTGCTTCAAAATCCGCCCTGAGCCATTCTCCATATTGAAACCGGCATATGGGAGGAAACCGCCAGGGAGAAATATCCTCCAAGCAGGCAACCGTCACTTCCAGCGGTCTTCCTGGGCCGCCCACTCGGCCGGAAATTTCTAAAAGGCGGGAACCCAGCTTCTTTCGATCCCATTCTGTCATTTCCCCATGCAGAAGAGCCAGTATGTCCACATCACTTTCTGGCTGAAGCCCACCCAATACGGCCGAGCCATAAAGGTAAACGCCCTCCAGTCGATCTCTGAATAGGTTTTGGAGAACGCTTGTTGCCTTCCAGGCTTCCTGGGGAATAGTCTCCTTTTCCAGAAATATTTGGTTTGCTTTGAATTTCGCAGGGTTACTTTTATGCATAAATAATCGATTCCTCCTGCTTTTTATGTGTCGTGGTTTGTGGTTCTTTGGGTCTGTGAAGCCGTTTCGGGCTCTTTCTGCACCACACAAAAGGGGTTGCCATCTGGATCCAAAAGTACAGTATAGTCAGCCTCAGGCGGATACATCCATTCAGCTCTTACTGCTCCCAGGGAGAGCAGGCGCCGGACCTCCTGATCCCGGCAAGGGGTAAAAAGATCCATGTGATGCCGTTTGGCTCTGGGGGATGTAATCTTACTCAGGGAAAGCTGGATGCCTTCTCCGCTTTTAGGAACCAGTACGGCCCAATCCTCCGAAGCTGGATATTTGAGCCGGTAATCGAGGGCCTGGCTCCAAAAAGATACGGCTTTCTCTATATTGCGTACTCCCCATACGATGGATCCGATTGCTATATTTTCTCCCACTGATATTCCTCTTTTCCCTTCTTTTGGTAGAAAATGGATGTGATTTTTTAAATATAGTATAGAACAACAAAAAAATTTTCTCAATCCGCTCCGAATAATTCTTTATGCAGTTGAAAAAGCAGCCGAAAGGGAAAAGCGAGAGAAACATAAAAGGGACAGCTCCGTTATGGAGCTGTCCCTTCAGCTTGTCAAAGAAGGAGGTTTCAAGCAAGGGTCAAAAACGTGCATCCGGAGTAAAAAGGGGAAAACAAGTGGAAAAAGAAGA
>CAJFPJ010000028.1 GCA_904399395.1 uncultured Clostridia bacterium
AGCTTGGTGATGAGGTACTTTTCCCGTTCCAGCCCATGGGGCTTTGAGGTTACGAATACATACTGGCCCAACCGGAAATCGTCGTAGGAGGCATCCATCTGGGAGAGATCCGCCGCTGAAAGCTCCAGCTTGACGTTCAGCTTCGTGTGCTCCTGCAAATACTCCTGGGCTGCAGCTAAAAGCTTCCCCGGTTCTTCTATATCGTTCCAGGTGTTGGAGCCAAGAATCCAGCCATAGCGCTCCACGGCTTCCGGGTCGCTGATCATATCGCTGCCGCCGTTTACTTCTTCAATCGTCACCCGCTTCTTGGAACGGGAGGTACCTGAGGAATCCTCCTCCTTTATCTGCGCCCCATAGGGAACCAACGCCGTAATGACGCCGTCTGTATCCGTTTCCCGAGAATATTCCAAAAGATTCTCTCCAAATACGATCTCCTGTCCACTCATCTGATCAAAGTCCTTGAGATAATCCAGATACACCCCGTCCGTCTCATAGCGAACGCAGAGATAACCCCCCAGCTCATTCAAAAGATGATTGTTCAGTGAATCCCAGGCGGATTCGCATTTGTCAGAATCTACGGAAAACGCCTCTTCTTCCCCGGCGTCGGCCGCTTCTGCCTCCCAGCCGGTTACATCTCCCGGTAGAAACTGCTTTTCCGGCTCGTTTTCCATATCCGCGTTGTGCTGGGAAAGGATCTGCCGAAAGAGCCCCTCCGGGGTTCCTGTATAGGAGAAGGGGCGGATCCGGCTATCCAGCAGGAAGGCCAGGCATCCCTCACAGGTCACATCTTTTTCTCCATAAAAACCTATTTCCTCGGAAATTACCCGGCCGCGAAAGAGCATGCTTCCGTCCTTCTCCACCCGAACGATGGATTTCATCCGCTCTATCTGGTCGTAATAGAGGTGATCCGGGTAGATGGTGAAAGAGAAGGACCCCGTTTTATTTACCTCCAGCTTTAAAACGGGATCCCCCAGCTTTAGTTCTTCTACTCCGGGAGTATATAGGATGCTGTTGTCACAATACACTGTATACATATCAGAGCGCTCCCTCCCGGAATGTGAATTCTATGTGCCCTGTTCCGTTCACAGTAAGAGCCGTATTGCCTTTGGCAAGAACAAGCCCCGGCACTTTCTGTGTGCCGGGGCTGAGCACTGCGCTGGTATTGCCAAAAACAAGCTGCATTTCACTGTCTGTCTCAATCAGCGGAGATACGGGCATCCACCCGGTATTTTCCAGATTGACTGCCAAAGTCTCCTCCACGTCATAGCCGCATACCGTTTCCTGCCGTTTATATTTATAGGGGTCGCATTCTGCCTCTATGGAAACCGTATCCAGGTTTTCCCCATACTTCCAGGAAACAGAAAGCCGGCCCAGATAGTAATACTCCGGGTCGGCGTCCAAATAAATCGGCATTTTCCTGCCGTGCAGGGTGTTTATACAATTCTGCTCCAGCTCAGGGAGCTCTCCATCCTCCCCGAAACAATAAAACTCCATGGAGATCTTCCGGGGCTTATAATGCACCCGGCCGTCCAAGGCTTCTGTAAAATCCAGTTCCCCGTCCCGGCCAGGCACTTCCACCGTATAGGTCACCGGCTGAGGGCTTTCCACCTCCACACTGTTGGGGATGAGCTTAAACTCCCCCTGGCTGTGCGTGCCAAATGTAACTGTATCCGCGATCATAATCCTCGCTCCCTTCTATGATTGATTTTTCCCAGCTCCGCATCGATGTGGGGCGCCAGGGCCTTGCCCGCCTTCATGGTATCCAGATACACATCGCCTCCCGTCACGGTAAAGCTGGGCTTCACCTCAATGGGCGAGGCGCTCAGGGCTCCGTAAAGCTCCTGGGCCAGCTTTCTATAATTGATTTCTACCCGGTTTTCCGCCGTCACGGGTGCCGCCGCCAGAAACGCCATGGCCGCCCGGCTGCCGGAAACGCTGCTCATCACCGCCGCCCGGGCGATCTGCTCGTCTATGCCCAGGGCCTCGCTGGTCTGGGTGTAAAGCTCCAGCGCCCGGCTTCGCCGCGACCTGGAAAGAGGTATAATGCTCTCCGGCCCGGCTTCGCCTACAACGGTAATCTGCGGAGACTCAATCATTCCTCCGTTAGCCGCATAATACACGCTTCCTCCCGGAGCCCATCCAGCAAACTTTCCAAAAATCTGCAATGGGTTCCATCTCAGATAATTTTTAATATCCGTCAGCATTTTAGAGAGCGGTGAAGCGTAAGAAATCTTATTTACCCACATACTACTCAGAGGGGATATACTCAACATAGTATTTGCTCCAATAAGCGCTGAGCTGACAGGGAGTGTATACGACACCCTTCCTACATTCATACCGTACAAAGGGCTGCCTGCCATCTGGCTGTTTGCTCCAAACAACGCATTTGCAACAGCGCCAAAGAAAGAGACATTTCCCGTTTGCATGGTAAGCTTGTTGGTTCCAAAATAAGCATTGGCATTGGTTACTGCTCCACTTACAGCCTCCCCATAGGTCACGCTTCCGGTGTGCATAGTGAGCGGATTTTCTCCCAACATAGTGCTTGCGCCTTCAACAGACGAATTGACTGCATCTTCAAATTGCAACTCACCCAAACTGGCTCCAGTAAAGGGGTATTCTTGGAATATTTCAGAAGTACCATTATAGATGTCATCTATAGCACCTTGATAATCGCCCTTTTCTATTATCAGTTTTGGTGCCTCTTCCTCAAATTTTTTGTTAGAAGCATCTATTGCACTGCCTGCATATTTATCACCAAATTCACTTCCATATTTAATATACAAATCTTCTGGTATACCTATTTCTTCTGCAGCCTTATAAATGGGGTTCCCATCCTCATTAAATCCTACAATAAAACCTTCTCCTGCCTGACCGCCAGCCTTTATATACTCATTTTTTGCCAAGTCCACAAATTTGCGTGCAGAAAGCAGCATTTCCATTGTAATAGATTCATCGCCCTCTGCAAAACGCTTCTGCATATCTAATAAGGTGTGGGTGGCATCAGCCGCCTGATCTTTTAATTCATCCAAAGAAAACACATTAGCTTTTTTGAGAGTAGGTTCATATTCACCGAGTGTTTTCTCAATAGCCTCAAATTCGCCCCTCACTGCCTGCTCATTGGCTCTGGTCACCCTGCTAACAGTTTTGCCATACTCATCAATTTGAAACTCTACTAGATTAAATTGATTTTTTAACTCCTCTAGTTCTTCTTTTGCGTTGTCTAAGTCGCTATTTGCTGTCAACCAGCCCATACCAAATTTTTGACCTGCTTCATCCGCCCTTTTTTGCGCTTCATTTACTTTTGCCTCCTTTTCCATAATCTCTTTTGAAAGTTGTATTCTTGTCTGATATAACTCATTTCTTTTTTGAATAGCTTCTTCATATTCCGGTTGATAAGCTTCCAAAAGAGCCTCGGCCCTTCTCTTTTCTATAAGCCTATCAATACTTTGTTCAGTTTCTTTATACTTTTTAATTAATCCATCCTGCAGCTCCATTTCCGTGCCCAGAGCCTCATTCAAATCCCCGAGAATAAATTCAACGCGCTCCTCGTATCCTTTTTTTACCTTCCCATTCTGATCCACCAAGGTCTGCAATTCATCCCAAAGGGATTGAATATTATTCATCTCAACTTCAACATTTTGGATTTTGAAGCTGGTTTCAATCTGGACGTTTTTCCAGGAATCTGCGCGTTCCTGCAATATCGTGTTTGTTTCTTCCAACTGTTTTTCAAATTCAATAGCATCTTTGGATGATTCCTCAAATAGCCACTGACCCGCCTGCCACAAAAGCTGAATGCCAGAAAGAGCAATGGATACTTGTGGAGCAAAAGCCCCAATATAATTGCCAAAGTTCATTGAGGCATGTTCGGCTCCCTCCATTCTTTTGTTAATTTCCGAAAAACCATCCAATACCCCCTGAAACGAATCTTTGGCATCTGAAAAACGTTCCAGCCATTTCGAGGTCATATCGGAACAAGCCTTTTCGCCTGACTCAAAAACCTTGAAATCGATGGATTCCAACATTGAATTTACATCATCAATGGCTGATTTAAGTTCGCCGAAACATATACGAAAATCATCCATTGACGAAGAAATATCTCGGATACTCTCATTGATGGTCTTTGAAGCTGTCTTCCCGGCATTTTCAACCTCCTGTAATTTTTTCTTTGCCAGATCTGCCTCCTTTTGCAAAATTCTCATTTCATCAAATGATGACATACTTTTTCCTCCTTTTACTAAATAAAAAAGATCTGTATTTTCATACAGATCTTTTTAGGCACCCGTAAATATCAGTTATGTTCTAAAGACATCATCATATATTCATCATTTTCTTTTATATTAAGTTCATATGCTTGTAAGTCCCAACTACCTTTAGCGACAATAAAATTGTTTATATCAGATTCAGAAAAGGTAAATGCGGAACTACAAAGAACTGCCTTAGATACACTCGTAAACAAGTTTGGATAATCGTTCAAGATACTTTTTTTGCAACTCACCGATAAATCTTTTATCTCTGAATCTTCCACATCAAAATTAAGTGTAAAAACAAAATCTTTACTTCCAATCTCTCCGCTTGAGTAATACACTGCAATGGTAGGCCCTACATCCATATATGCTATTAGATGTTCTACATCTGTCATTATAAAACCATTTTTGCTTAATTCCCTATCTATAGCATCAAATAAAATTTCTTTTTTTTTGCTAATTTCGGGAAATTCATTCAAATCATTTAAGAATTCAGCGCCTTCAATAGAATCTTCACGATGCAATATATAAGAACTTAAACCACATCCTCCCAGCGTCGAAACACAGAGCACGCACGCCAGCAACATGCATAAAATCTTTTTCACTTTTACTACCTCCTTTGTTCTGTAGCTTCAGTATATCCTGTTTCTTTTCCCTCGTCAAGAAAATTCACGGATATATATTTATTCTTTGCGTTTCTTTTTATGCCGGATTGTGAGGTATTTGGAAAACGGAGGGCAAACGCTATGAGAGGCTTTCTTTTTGCAATTCTGCCAAATGCAGAATCGATAGATTTCTTTTCATTCTATAGATTCTCCCGCAAAGCCTGCAACGCCTTGTCTGCAGTTTTCACACTATTTTCCAATTCTTTCAGCATCTTTTCCGTATCCATGTTTTTGCCCCTTTCTATAGTATCAATTGTATAGAAAAAGCAGCTTCTTTTCAGAAGCTGCTTTTCAAATAAAGCTTAGAGTATAGCGTCTCTGGTTTCCTGACCAAAACTAATATTTAGCACTTGTCTTTCCCCCACCCTTATAGACAAGTAATATGCCATCTCAATATCGGTATTATTTAAAACCTCATTTCTGCGTTCCCACGAACTTGTTGAAGAGGAAGGATGTATTTCTCCGTCTTTATCGACATATACGTAATATTCCAACCAAATGTAAAGGTCTGAAGCACTTTCTGTCTCTTCCCTCATGGCCTTTTTAAGATCCTTCTCATAGGCCTCCTGTTTTTTTTCATCCATGTTCGAACCAAGATAAAAATGAAAATCATCAACTGGATATTTCCTTATCAAAGTATCGACAGAATCTCCCGGCTTGAGTCCCCTATAGGTATACAAAAGCTCTTGATCAGTAGCATCTCCTATATAGCTAAATGCTTCCCAGCGCTCTTCACGCACCTTTAGATAGTCTTTATGCAAATTTCCATCTGCATCATACCCATAAAAATCTTCTATTACCCACTCTGGATACTCCACCTGGCACCCCCCCAGCGTCGAAACACAAAGCACGCATGCCAGCAACATGCATAAAATCTTTTTCATTGTTACTGCCTCCTTAATCCCTGCCCCATATCAGAGCAGGAAATTATCTTGCTATTCGTATCCTTTTTTCATCTGCAGTGGAAGAAAACTCAATTCGGATCCCCCGAATATTCCACTCTTCCCGGTTCCCTTCCAGGACTTTTTCAATCTCTTCATCATACAGATGGAAACGGTTTGTTTTAAAAATGCTCCAGCATACCGCATCAAACGTATTTGCTCTTTTCCACAATGCTTCTTCTCTGAAGGTAAGCTCTATATCCGTGAGCAGAGAATTTTCTTCTTCAAAACCCAGGAAGAACATGCATGTTTGGGCCGGATCGATCCAATACATATATAAATAGGAATGCTCTTCATCTCTAAAGGCATACTGCTTCATATTTTCCATTTGTTCGCCGACTTGATTGCACCTCTGATAAACCATCTGGATAAAATCATCCCCTTGTTTCTGTATATCCGGGTAAGCGTTCAGATTCACACGCCCTTCGACAACCTTTTCGGGATCTATAAGTATAGTCATACACCCTCCCAACCCCGAAACACAAAGCACGCACGCCAGCAACATGCATAAAATCTTTTTGATCTTCATAACAAAGCCCTCCTTTTTCGGATATTTTTATAATACCGGAAAAAAGAGGGCTTTGCAATGCAGGCTCAACTTGTTTGAATAGAATTATAGAATTCGTGAAAACTTCTCACGGTTTTCTGATAGACCGGAGCTTCCCCGCCGGAACGGCGCGCCTCAATGTAGAGGCACGCCTCATCCAGGCAGTAGGCGGTATACGGGTCGTCCAGAGCCAGAAGCTCACTGGGCTTTTGCCGGTAAGCCTTAGCGGTCGCCAGAAAGGGAAGCAGATTCCTGCTTTTCACGAAATCGACGGAGGGCGTCCACCCCCGTCTGGCTGTAGTTGTAAATATAGAGAAGCTGGCTGTCGGTAAGGGTGAGGCCCGCCTCTTCCAGTTCGTCATAACTGGGGGAGACAAGTGCCGCCCGGGCAATCACCCGGAAGATTTCCCCCATATCCTTGATGCCGGCCTTTTCCCCCGTCTTGCCGCTGCGGAAAAGTTCCGATGCGGCCGAAAGCAAGGGGTTGGGAATTACTCCCTCCTGGGCCAGAAGCAGCATAGAGGGGCGCCGGAGCTTCACTACAATGGGCTTTTCCTCAACAAAGCCGGGAAGCTCCACCTCCATGCCCTCCGCGTATTCTCTCAGTTCTGAAATCGGTGTAACCGCCATAGGTACTTCCTCCTGTCAATTCAATCTATTATAAAGCCTGTTATGTCGCTTTTCCTATAATGGGTGGGAGCCTCCTCAGGCCGGGGAGGCTCCGCAACGGGATTTTACCGTAAAATCCTGGCTTATGCACCAACGTCTGTGCCCACAGTGGGGAGCGCCTCCACATAGCTCAGGGTGTAAGGAGCTTCTCCCTTAGAAGGCGCGGAGTTGATGGTATATTCATGCACGCGGAAGACGTTATCCTCAGAGCTGAGGGCCACAGGCTGGCCGGAGCAGCCGGGGTATGTGGTCTTCTCATACTGCAGCACGTTGCCGCCCTCATCCAGCTGGGAGCAGTAGGCGTCCAGGGTGAATTTCACAGGCTTGTATTCGCTGCCCGTCACAGGGGGTGTGTAGCCGGTGATAGTTCCATCCTCATCCTTTGTGAGGGTGCCGCCCTGGAGGATCTCGATAAGCTCCAGGATGGTCATGTTGTCTGTCAGAGTCAGAGTGTGGCCGGTGATGGTCTTGCGTTCTGGCTTCTGAGCCTTGAGGACGCCCTTAATCATCAGCTTCACAGCCTCTGTGGTTTCGATCTGAGGTTCTACGCCCAACTTGGTGGCTGAGGTGATCGCAACGCTGCGGGGGGTCTCCTCCTCTGTGGTCACAACAATCATAGCGCAGTCAATCATTGCCATCTCAGTGCCGTTTTTCGGTGTAGTTGCCATATATGATATCATTCCTTTCTACGTATTCGGGTCCCTCTCCGCTGGCCAGGACGGAAGAGTCACCCTTGGTTGTCCCGGCGGGGCCCCGCCGGTATAGAAAAGAGGTTCAGCCCTTTTAAATTTCACCGGGCTTATATGAGAACCGGCCTCTCGTTTCCCGGTTCCTTACCCTCCGTTTCCAGTTTATAGTGTACCGCAGGATCTATATCAATTACTATCAACTCTTTTCTCATCCTCTTCCGGAAGCACGACACACTCCAGAGCCTTTCCATGCAGCCTGCATACCCATTGGTAGCTGTAATGCATTTTTTCTGCCAGCTCCTCCCAGATAAGGCCGTCTATATACCGGTATTCCAAAAGGGTCTCCAGGGTTTGATCCTTCACAGAGTGGATGGCCTTCTGCACCTGCTCCCGTATCACCACCAGTTCGTCTATATCCCGATTAATTTCTTCCTCGATTTCGCAGATATGATCCACTGCAGACTGGATCTTATCCTCCTTCCCGCGGCCGCCGGGCAGCTCCGAATATATAGGCGTAATCTGAAGGGCCCTCTGCCTCCAAAGGGACATTTCCCTGCATTTTCGTTGAATCCGCATGTCAACCTGCCGGTATCGACCAAGAAAATCTGTCTTTTTCTCCTGCATTCTCGCTTTTTCATTTCTGGCTTCCTGCCGCTTTCCTTTCACCGTGTCACGAGATTTGGCCGGGTTCTCCTCTTGGAATTTTTGAACCGCTGTTTTCTCCTTCGATGAATCCATGCTCTTCCATTTCTCCTTCCCCTTCACTTGCGGGAACATGGGAAAATATTTTAGCGCCTCTGTTCCCTGTATAAAATTCCTTTCTGCCTGTGCACCTTTCACAACTTCTCTCTCCCTTCCAAGTATCTGCATAAAACAGTTTTTTCCATTTTCTTTGTCCTTTTTATAGGACATTTCATCCGCTATACTGAAATTGTAAGCTGATTTCCATAATTTTCCTTTATTTTTTTCATCCCATTCCATTGACAAATACATTATCTTGTATTACTATGTAGCTGTACAAAATTTAATTTTGTTTTTTGTACCTTGTTTCATCATAATAATACATAATTTAAAACATGTCAATAGAAATAATACAAAAAATCAAATTTTTGTATCAAGCAGTTATGGGGTGTAAAAATGGCCACAGTCTATGAAATGATCGAGTCCCTATGCAGGGAAAGAGGTATCACCGGCAGCAAAATGTGCGACGATCTTGGTATTAGCCGCAGTACAATGACAGAATTGCGCAAAGGCCGGGCAAAAACCATGAATTTGGAAAAAGCGGGTAAAATCGCCGATTATTTCGGTGTATCCACGGATTATCTTCTGGGAAAGGCCACTTCAGCCGCTCTCACCAGAAAAGATGAACGGGATATTGAAAAACGCCTGCAGGAAACGCTCAGCCAACTGGAGGGTGAACAGGGAGGTCTGATGTTCTCCGGTGCTCCTCTGGATGATGATACCAAAGAGCTTTTGATTCTCTCTCTGCGTAACAGCATGGAGATTGCCAAGCATGCCGCGAAAAAATACACGCCCAAAAAATATAGGAAAGAGCCGTAAAGGTACAAAACTGGAAAAGCGATGAGATGAAGACGTCTGGTATAGTATGCCAGTGTCAGGCCTTATCGTTCCGCGGGATTTCCGGCCAAGTCCAAATTGGAAGACTACAAGGCTTTTTTCTTCAGGGCGCTGAAAGTTCATCTGAGATTGGGCTCTTGTAGGAATGAAATTGTTCTTTAAACAAAAAGATAACAAAAAAGGCAGATCGTCTCTGCCAGGAGGCAATCGCAGCGTATGTTTTCAATCAAGGAACGGGTAGAATCCCTGTGTAAAAAATACGATAGCCGGGATCCTTTTGAAATTGCCCGGCAGAAAAAGATTTATGTTCTTTTTGAACCCCTTGGAACCATCAGAGGATATTACAACCGCTGCTTTCGTCAAAAATTTATCCATATTAATGCATCTGTCCCCCGGGAAGAACAGCTGTTTATTTGTGCGCACGAGTTGGGGCATGCTATCCTGCATCCGGAGGCCAACACTCCTTTTCTGGAAGCCAATACCTTTTTCTGTGTAAACAAGCTGGAAATCGAGGCAAACCGTTTTGCCGCTGATTTGATATGCCCCGATGAAAAGATCCGGGAACTTTCCGGCTACACGATTCCAGAAATAGCCTCCTGCTTAGGCCTGGAAGAAGAACTTGTCCGCTACAAATGTGGTCTTCTTTCACAGTCTGTATAGTCGTCTCCGCTATGGTCCAAGCCGGTGTCCGATGTTTTATACTTCAGAAACTCTAAGAAAACTGGGTATTTTCCGATGGTTTCCTGTCGTTTCAAAAATCCGCCCGTTTCTAAAGGATTTCATTCTGGTTACAAAAGCCGGTCCACTTTAAAAAGCAACTTTCCTGCTGAAAGTCGTATATACGTTTTCCTTAAGAAAAAAGTATTGACAAATTCTGTTGGCGATGATAAAATAATATGCGTTGCCAAGAGGTAACAAAATGCGCTCGTAGCTCAGCTGGATAGAGTGTCTGACTACGAATCAGAAGGTCAGGGGTTCGAGTCCCTTCGGGCGCGCCAAATCGCCGCAAGCTTTGTATATCGCTTGCGGCGATTTTTTATAAAAGTCACCAGTGCGTTCATTCCGCTGTGTCTCCTTTTTCGCAAAAACTCACACTCGGTTCGCCTGTTCAGTTGTAAACGGCCTTACGACGGCTCACAGTTGCTACCAACTTTTTGCGAGTTACAAACGTTCAAAGCCTTGTTGCCCCACAAACATCGTGTTACAGAGATCTCATAACCTACTTCCCTTTGAAGAAATAGCCCATGAAGATCCTACAAAAAGCTGATAGCATCAAGAAAACCATTTGTAAAGGCTGCATTTTGAGAGAACCAAAATGCAGCCTTTCCCTTGCCCACTTTATTTATTTGGAAGACCTGATACCTCATGCCTCTCCGCTCCTGCAGAAGGCAGAGATTTTTTGCACTGCGGCCTACGGCTGAACAGGCTGCTGCAAGGACATACTATATACCGAATCAGAATCGACACCCTGCAATTTTATGACTATTTTCGCGTATTCCGGCGAACTGTTCAACCTTTTCATAGATTCATCCAGCACTTCTTTGTATTTGGAAATATCCAAGTTCTTCTTCTTTCTCAAAATTAAAAACGTGAGGAGCGCAAGAATCGGCCCTACAATCAGCAGACCCCACAAAAAGCCGTTCAGTGCAAATGAAGCCGCTAAAAACGCAAACAGGCCGCAGGGCATATACAGCAAAAACAGCATCGAATTCATGCCGCTCTTAGCATCCTTCAGTAGCTTTTCCGGGGAAAGCAGCGCCGGCTCCGTAATATATGGATCGTAATTCAGCGCCCCGCAATGGGGGCAGGTATACAATGGATTACCAAATGTGTACCCATCCGTTACACGTTCTGTTTTCGTTTTTTGCGAACAGCGTATGCATGTATATGTCCGGTATTGTTTCATCACAACTGCCATATTATACCACCCCACTTCAATAAAATCATCTTAATAAAAACATATTCTCCCGGTACTGTCAAGAGAAGCGGAAAATAGTCGCCCTTATTAAGCTTTCCGGTTTGTCCCTGTTTTCAGAAAATCCCTTCATATCCTCTTGCGGGCGGCAATCCGCTCTACGCGTCTTTCTTCTTTGAGAATTTGATTTTGTGAATCGGGCGGTTTATCCCACAGAGCTGAAAACCATTATTTCCTTGAACCTTACTGACGAAGGTCTCTGTATCTCCATTGACATCGCACTCAATATATGCTATTTTAATCTATGTCATTCCCTTGTAACACACTATATATAGATAGATTTTTCTACATATTGGCTGAGAGTATATTTTGAAAGGGCGAATTGTTCATGAAAATTATCAAACGCAACGGATCAGAAGCTGCATTCGATATCACCAAAATCATACGAGCCGTTACAAAGGCAAACGAAGCCGTAGCGGAAAACACCCGTATGACACCCATGCAGATCCAGAGGATCGCAGAAAGTGTGGTGCTCTCCTGCGAAAATCTGGGCCGTTCCCCCAGCGTGGAAGAGGTCCAAGATATGGTGGAACACCAGATCATGTCCCACGGCGCCTTTGAGGTGGCAAAGGCCTATATCACCTACCGCTATACACGCGCTCTGATCCGCCAGTCCAACACCACCGACGACAAAATTTTGAGCCTGATCGAATGCAATAACGAAGAAGCCAAACAGGAAAATTCCAATAAAAACCCCGTGGTCAACTCCACCCAGAGAGATTATATGGCAGGGGAGGTATCCCGGGATATCACCAACCGCCTTCTTCTCCCCAAAGAGATTGTGGACGCCCATAACGAAGGAATCATCCACTTCCACGATTCCGACTATTTTGCCCAGCATATGCACAACTGCGACCTTGTCAACCTGGAAGATATGCTGCAGAACGGCACTGTTATCACCGGAACCCTCATTGAGCGGCCCCATAGCTTTTCCACTGCCTGCAATATCGCTACGCAGATTATCGCTCAGGTGGCTTCGAACCAATATGGAGGCCAGTCCATTTCATTGGCCCATCTTGCCCCTTTTGTTCAGGTGAGCCGCGAAAAAATCCAAAGAGACGTCATAGGGGAAATCAACACCATAGGCGTAGCGTTGTCGGAAGAGGCTATCAGCCAGCTGGTTGAAAAAAGACTTCGGGAAGAGGTTCGGCGAGGTGTGCAGACAATCCAATACCAGGTGGTCACCCTGCTGACCACCAACGGGCAGGCGCCCTTCGTAACTGTTTTTATGTATCTGAACGAGGCGAAGAACGAGCGGGAAAAGCAGGATCTGGCCATGATCATCGAAGAAGTGCTGGAGCAGCGACACCAGGGTGTTAAAAATGAAAAAGGCGTGTGGGTAACGCCCGCGTTTCCAAAGTTGATCTATGTGCTGGAGGAAGACAATATTCGGGAGGGAGAGCCCTACTACTATTTGACAAAGCTGGCTGCCAAATGCACCGCAAAGCGTCTTGTCCCCGATTATATCTCTGAAAAAAAGATGAAAGAGCTCAAAGAGGGTAACTGTTTCCCTGTTATGGGATGCCGCAGCGCCCTTTCTCCCTGGAAGGACGAAAACGGGAACTACAAATTTTACGGGCGCTTTAATCAGGGCGTGGTAACTCTGAATCTGGTGGATATCGCCCTTTCCTCCGGGGGTAATTTGGAAAAATTCTGGAAAATCTTTGATGAACGGCTGGAGCTTTGCTATAAGGCTCTCATGTGCCGCCACAACCGGCTCAAAGGGACTCTTTCCGATGCAGCCCCGATTTTATGGCAGTATGGGGCCTGTGCCAGGCTCAAAAAAGGAGAGCCCATCGATAAGCTTCTGGTGGGTGGGTATTCCACTATTTCTCTGGGATACGCGGGCCTTTGCGAATGTGTCCGCTACATGACGGGGAAGTCCCACACGGATCCCTCCGCCACTCCCTTTGCATTGGAAATCATGCGCTATATGAATGATGCCTGCGAGCGCTGGAAAAAAGAGACCACCATCGGCTTCGGCATTTATGGCACGCCCCTTGAATCTACCACTTATAAATTTGCCAAATGCCTGCAACGTCGGTTCGGCATTATCGAGGGTGTGACCGATAAGGGATACATCACCAACAGCTACCACGTTCATGTGACGGAGCCCATCAACGCCTTTGACAAGCTGAAATTTGAATCTCAGTTCCAGGCGCTTTCCACTGGCGGCGCCATCAGTTACGTGGAAGTTCCCAACATGCAGAACAATCTGGAAGCGGTTCTGCAGGTTATCAAATTTATTTATGACAATATCATGTATGCGGAACTCAACACAAAAAGTGATTATTGCCAGGTTTGCGGGTGGGATGGTGAAATCGAAATCCGCGAGCAGGACGGCAAGCTCGTTTGGACCTGCCCCCAGTGCGGCAACCAGGATCAGGATAAAATGAACGTGGCCCGCCGCACCTGCGGCTATATCGGCACCCAGTTCTGGAACCAGGGCCGTACACAAGAGATCAAGGAACGCGTGATGCATTTATAACCCTAAGCCTGCCATCAGCTCAAGCATGTTTTCCCCTTTTTCATAGGTTCGAGACCGCCGCACAAAAAAGGCAGAAGCGATACAAAAGGGCATCTGGGCAAATCCCCGATGCTCTTTTCTTTTAGAAGCTAGAAGCATATGGAGGCACAGAAAATGTATTATGGAGAAATCAAAAACTGCGATATAGCAAACGGGATAGGCGTTCGTGTAAGCTTATTTGTTTCCGGATGCACCAACCACTGCGAGCACTGTTTTCAGCCCGAAACCTGGGATTTCTGTTACGGGCAGCCCTTCACCAGCGATACGGAGGAAAAGTTGCTCCGTCTTTTGGAACCGGAGTATATCAGCGGGTTGACCCTTCTGGGGGGAGAGCCCTTTGAACCGGAAAACCAGCGCGTTCTGCTCCCTTTTCTGCAGAGAGTGAAAAAACGCTTTCCACAGAAAACCATCTGGATCTATTCCGGTTTTACTCTGGAAGAGTTGGAGAAAAAAGGCTCTTATGCCCACTGTGAAGCCACCGCGCCCATTCTGGAACTGGCCGACGTTCTAGTGGACGGCCGGTTTATTGAAGCTCAAAAAGACATCTCTCTGCGGTTCCGCGGCTCCTCCAATCAGCGCCTGATCGACCTGAATCGCACCAGGCTTTCCGGTAACCTGGTTTTATGGGATGCATGACGGCGGCGCAGCACATACCTTCAATCCAGGTTCTGGTAAATCATTTTGTTCTGGAATCCATACCTCGGGCGACAACTACAAAAGAGCAAAATCGTGCAAGTTTTAAGCAATATTGTGCTGGATTCACATCTATTCTGATTGTATAGTAATAAGTATACAGAAATGTCAGGCGTCCAAAACGCCCGGAAGATCGGAGGATTCACCCATGCTCTTTGGAGATGTAACGAAAAAAGGAAAACTTCTCATTTACACACGGCAGCCAGAAGAGGAAGCCTATGGTCCGGGTCTGGCCCACAGCGTTCATCTGGCTTACAGCCCCGACGGAAAATACTTTACACCCCTGAATCGGAATTACGGCGTTTTATTTGCCTCCGCCACTATTCACCAGCCGGATACGCTCGTCCCTATGGGGCTGAAGGCCCCCTATCTCTTTAGAACAGCAGAGGGAGAATTCGGCATCGTCGCTGTGCGCATCCTGCAGGATGGCAGCCCGGATCCCGAAAGCCGGGGGAAAATCCTGCTGTGGGCTTCCCGCGATCTAATCCATTTCACGGAGAAGGGTCTGGTCGACCTGGGGATCGGAGAATACGTCCTCCGCTGCTCCTGCGAATACGATCCGGCTTTGCGTCAATACCGCATTCGCTGGCAGTCCGAAACGGGCGCATATTATGAAAACCTTCTGAAAAGCCTCGGCGAACCCTTCTCCGTATCCGCAGCTGCGGCGGGCTCTCCTCTTCCCACCGAGCCTGCAGGCGGCGCATTCTGCGGCCTTTCGGATATCCTGCCCGGCAATATGGTGGAGGTGGACGCTTCCTTTGGGGAAAGGCTCTGCCTGCGCATGTGCCCGCTGGAAAATGTCTCTCTTCAGGCGCCGGAGACGGTCTATGCCTCTTCCCCCGAGGAGCTGGCGGAAATCACAGCCTCCGCCTTCTATACAGACGGTTCCTCCGTACAGAAGCGGGTGGAATGGGACGCCTCCTCTGTGGATTTTACAAAGCCAGGGGCTTACAGAGCTGCGGGAAAGGCCATCCAGAAGGAATTCCCCTTCCCCCTGGCCAAAGGCTATGCGGATCCCGACATCCTCAAATGGGAGGGGAACTATTATTTCCTCGCCACCAACGACAATGTAAACGACATCGGCCTCTTTGTCCGGGGCGCTTCCACAGTGGAAGGCCTCTTCACAGAGGAAGCCCATGCAAACGAAGTGATTCTTCTGGATGTCAACGAAGAAAAGGACTTCATCCAGACCTTCTGGGCCCCTGAATTCCACGTGATCGGCGGCAGGCTGTATATCCTCTTTGCAGTGGGCGGCAAAAAATGGAGCCCTCAGTGCCATATGATGCGGCTCAGAGAGGGAGGCAGCATCCTCTGCCCGGAGGACTGGGAGGAACCGGTCCGCGTATGCCGGGCGGACGGAAGGCCCCTTGCCGGTGAAAACAACGATATCACCCTGGATATGACCCACTTCACCGCCGGGGGCAGGGACTACCTGGCGTGGTCCTACCGCAAGTGGATCGGCAAGCCTGAGGATTCCGGCTCTATGATTTATATAGCCGCCACAAATCCGGAGGCACCCTGGAATCTTACCAGCGAACCCGTCCTTCTCACAAGGCCTCTTTTCGGCTGGGAAAATCACCGGGGCACCATCAATAACGAAGGCCCCAACGCCTTTATTGCCGGGGACACCGTATATCTGACCTATTCCGGCGGCGCATCCGGAGGATACAGCTATGTGATCGGGATGCTTACGGCTAAAACAGGCAGCGACCTTCTGGATCCCAAAAGCTGGGTAAAAAACAATGCGCCTGTATTTTCCTATACGGCGGAGGTATCCGGCCCCGGCCACAATTCCTTCTATGCAGACGAGGATGGAAACCTGATGATCACCTTCCATGCGGAGGAAAGCTACGTCATAGACGGAGGCCCCCGCTGCACCGGTATCCGCCGGGTGCATTTCGATATAGAGGGGACGCCTCGCTTCGACATGACCCCCGAGCAGGATCTGAACCCCGCCCTCGCAGATGTGGAAACGACGGTCCTTGTTTCCAAAAGAAACTGAGTTTCTGCCCGGCAAAAAGCATCTTACCCCCTCTTTTCTATATTTTGTTTCCAATTTGTATTTATAGGATAAAAAAATCTTTTTATTTGCTATATAGTTGTATTTATATAACAATTAAAGGAAAGCTTTTCTGTAATACATGCGAATTGACAGTAGAAGGCTCCCTGTATATACTGAGGAATATAATTGGAATAAGCGGTGGAGTCTGTCATAAGATGCTAAAGAGATAAACGAAGCGTCTTATTTATTCCGAAGCGAATTTGTGGGGGTACGAAACATACATCTCCTCGCCGGGGCCGGCGAAGAATGCGGTTGCTTTGCACCCGTATAAAACGGAGGACAGGATTCTGTAACAAGAGTTTCTGTCCTCTTTTTTGCATATGGGCCCAAATGCAGCTCCGGGCATCCACAAGCACGTCAGGCGTATCCGGCTTTGCAGCAAAAGCCCGCAGCCTCCTCCAGCTTTCAAATTTTAAGAGAAGGTGGATTTGTATGGAAAATCAGCTCTCACTCTTCTATGGGCTGTCTTTTCTCACGGCGGCAGTAGCTTTTGCTTTTGCTGTTTATCTCTATCTGTGGGTAAAAAAGCAGCGCATGGAAAACGAAAAAATCAAAGAAGTTTCAGCCCTCATCAAAGAAGGCGCCAACACGTTCATGCGCAGGGAGTATACCGTGCTGGCCAAATTTGCTCTGATTGCGGCAGTAGTGATCTTCACGCTGCTTCCCTCACCTGTCTGGCAAGGGGATGTACTGAAAAACATCTCTATGGCCATCGCCTATCTGATTGGAACAGTCTTATCCGCCATAGCGGGGAAGATTGGGATCCTGGTAGCCACTCTCTCCAATGGAAGAGCTGCTGAAGGTGCTCAGAAGGGCATTAAACCGGCCTTTCTGATTGGCTTCAGGGGCGGCGCTGTAATGGGCCTTCTGGTGGTAGGCTGCTCTCTGCTGGGTGTAGCCGCTGTCCTGATGATTACTGGAGATTCCTCTATTCTGCTGGGCTTTTCTTTCGGTGCCAGCTCTCTGGCTTTGTTTGCAAAAGCCGGCGGCGGCATCTTCACAAAGACTGCCGACGTTTCTGCCGATCTTACCGGCAAAGTGGAGCTGGGAATTGCCGAGGATGATCCCCGCAATCCAGCTGTTATCGCGGATAACGTGGGCGACAACGTGGGCGATGTGGCCGGCATGGGCGCGGATCTGTTCGATTCCAATGTAGCTGCTATGGCTTCCGCTCTCGTGATTGCACAATCCCTCTCGGGAGGAACCTTTGCCAATACCTCCATGGTGTTCTGCTATGCCATTCTGGGGCTTCTTGCCTCCGTTATCGGCATCGCCACTGCCAGAATCGGCAAAAAAGGCAATCCTACACGAGCCCTCAATTCCTCCACATATGTAACAACTGCTGTATTCCTGGCACTTACTGCTATTGCTACCGCCATTTTTGAAGGTTTCTCCTGGCGAATCTGGGGTGCATCTGCTACAGGCCTTCTTGTGGGTGTTATCATCGGTATCACAACAGACTATTTCACAGACGATTCAAAACCTATTGTCCGCAAAGTAGCCAAGGCCTCCGCCTCCGGCCCGGCCTTTACTGTTCTTTCGGGCGTTGCCTATGGTTTTATTTCCGCTCTTCCCGCCATGGTGGGTATTGCAGTCTCCGCTCTGGTTGCCTATACGCTATGTGATCCTATGGGTGAAGGCTATGCTATCTTCGGCATTTCTATGGCCGCGGTCGGTATGCTCTCCATCGTTGGAATGATCATTTCCAACGACGCTTACGGCCCCATTGTGGATAACGCCAGAGGTCTGGCGGAAATGGGAGGCCTTGGAGAGGACACAATCCGCACAGCCGATGAACTGGATAGCGCAGGCAATACCGTAAAAGCCGTTACCAAGGGCTTTTCCATCGGTGCAGCGGGCCTTACCGTCATTTCCCTTTTAGGGGCATTTATGTCCGAGGTGAACACCGCCCTGGCCGCGGCTGGTAAAGAGTTGATTACTGGGTTCGATATCATGTCCCCCACCGTATTCTTCGGCGTATTGGTGGGCGCAGCCGTCCCCGCCGTGTTCTCCGCCATGCTGATTCTCGGCGTGGATAAAAATGCCCAGCGTATGGTGGCAGAAATCCACAGGCAGTTTTCTACCATCAAGGGTCTGCGGGAAGGGGATCCCAATGCAAAACCTGAATACAGTAAATGTATAGACATCGCCACCAGCGGCGCCCTGCGTGAGTTGATTCCCGCCGGCCTGATGAGTATCCTGGCCACAGTGGTTGTCGGCTTTATCGGCGGTCCTCTGGCCATAGGAGGCTTCCTTTTGGGGAATATCGTCACCGGCTTGCTGTTGGCGCTCTTTATGTCCAACTCTGGAGGCCTGTGGGATAATGGCAAAAAGTACGTGGAAGCCGGCAATGAAGGCGGCAAGGGCAGCGAAGCCCACAAAGCCGCTGTAATCGGCGACACAGTGGGCGATCCCTTTAAGGATACGGCGGGCCCCTCCATCAACACTCAGATCACAGTGGTTTCTCTGGTTTCTTCTCTTCTTTCCTCTGTGTTCGTGGCCTTCTCTATTTTTGGATAAGAGAAATATTTAGCGATTTAAAACAACTCCCCGGCAATACCGGGGAGTTGTTTTCTATATCCGGTGAGAAATATCCAGAATTCAACCTATGCCACTATCTTTGCTTGACAGCCGCTTTTCTCTGGTATACAGTATACGTGCAGCATCCGGATGGCCGGGTCTGCAGATGTGTTATGGCAATATAAAAGAATGAAGAAAAGAGGAACAGTCATGAAAGAACCTGTTACCGCTATCATTGTGGGGGCTGGCCACAGAGCTCTTCTGTATGCCAGTTACGCTCTGGAACATCCGGATGAACTGCGCATTCTGGGCGTAGCGGATCCGGATCCCATCCGCCGCAGGCACGCGGCCTCCATTTTTGGCTTTGGGGAAGATTTCTGCTTTGAAAGTGCTGAGGCCTTGGCAGAAAAACCCCGTCTGGCCGACGCAGTCATTAACGGCACTATGGACAGCCAGCATGTAAAGACCTCCATTCCCCTCCTCCGCCGGGGATATCATATGCTTTTGGAAAAACCTTTTGCAGTCAATGAAGAAGAGATGCGTCTTCTTCTGGAAACAGCTAGGGAAACCGGCCGCAAAGTCATGATCTGCCATGTGCTGCGGTATGCTCCCTTTTATGCGGATATCAAGCGGCGTCTTCTCAACGGCGAGATCGGGGATATCATCAATCTGCAGCTTACCGAGCATGTAAGCTACCATCATCTGGCGGTTTCCTATATCCGGGGGAAATGGGGCAACGAAGAGGCTTGCGGAGCCCCCATGCTCCTTGCTAAATGCTGCCACGATATCGACCTTATTATGTGGCTGAAGAGCGGCATTGCACCAAAACAGGTAGCCAGCTTTGGGAGCGACTTCCAGTTTTCTCCTGAAAAAAAGCCCAAAGGAGCCGGCAAGCGCTGCCTTACAGACTGCGCTATCGAAGATAGCTGCCTCTATTCCGCTAAAAAACATTATATCGACCACCCAGACCGCTGGAGCTTCTATGTATGGGATTGCCTGGAACATCTGGAGCATCCCACCATCGAGGACAAAATCCAATCTCTGAAAACAGACAATATCCACGGACGCTGCGTATGGGACTGCAACCATACCGTGGTGGATCATCAGTCCGTCCTGCTGAACTTTGAAGACGGCTGCACCGCCACGCTGAATATGATCGGCGGTGCCTCTAAAGCAGAGCGCAACATCCACATTATGGGAACAAAGGGCGAGATCAAAGGCGTATTTGACGATTCGGTTTATACTATCCGCACCATTGACACTCCTTCAGAGACCGGATACCAGGAGGAAAGGGTAGATCTGGGCATTGGCGGGGATAAAAGCGGCATGACCGGCAGCCACGGCGGCGGTGATCTTCTTCTGGTGGAGGATTTTGTCCGGGTGCTCAGAGGGCAGGAGCCCTCTATATCCTGCACAGGCATCCAGGATTCCATGCTGGGTCATCTGGCTGTTTTCCGCGCTGAGAAAGCCCGCAAAACCGGCGCTGTGTGTTCCATGGAAGCTGGCTGGTAAACGTAGAAAACACAAAAGCCGGATTTAACCCCATTCTGTCTTTGGCAATTTTTTAGGCTATCTGGTTCATTTTATCCCATTTTCTTCATAGAATATAGATGGCAACCAGAAGAATACCTATTGGAAGAGATCGCCTGCGCGGGGCGGCGGGGCTCTGCCCACTCTGCCCAACCCGATGGCCGTCTTTTTCGCCGTTTCAGAAAGGAAGGGATGCTCTTGGCTTCCGTCTTACATTACCTTGTGCAATCCAACGTTCCCCGCTCCGTCTCCTATTACGACTCTAATTTCGGTTCTCTTTCCGATACTGTCCGGCTCAGCGGATATTCCCATAAAGAGCTGGAGCAACTCTTCAGCAATGTCTGCCGGGAAGCGCAGAGCCGCAGCACGCCTGTGGAAGTGATCCATCACTGCCTGGATGCCTCCATTCAGGGGGTCATTCTTCCGGAATATTCTACAGGCGCCTTTGGGGTGGATATCCTCGATTCCCAGGATCCAGACAGGCTCAAAGAATTTTCTTCCGAAGCTGCTGCATACAGGCAGCATACAGAGCGGGCCCGGGAGATCCTTATCCGCGCCCGCAGCTTCCACGACGAAGAGGAAGCTATCTATATCCGCCATATGGATTTCAGCGCTGCCGATCGCCTGACGCGGGAGACTATCCACAACCTGCTGGCGGAAAAGCAGGGATCGGGTCAAGGACGGGAAATCCACCGGTTTTTCGGCGCCGCCTCCATTCTGGGGAGCATCTGTTATATTCCCGAGCTGACAGAATCCCTGCCCAGACGGTATTTTATAAAGGGACGGCCTGGCACAGGCAAATCTACCTTCTTGAAGAAAATCGCCAAAGCGGCCCATGAGCGGGGCTTTGAAACAGAGATCTATCACTGTTCCCTGGAGCCTAACAGCCTGGATATGATTGTTGTTCGGGAACTGGGCTTCTGTGTATTCGACAGTACGGCTCCTCACGAATATTTTCCTTCCCGGCCAGGAGATGAAATCATCGATGTATATGAATCCTGCGTCACTCCCGGGACGGATGAAAAATACCAGCAGGAGCTGAGCAGGCTGGAAGCTCAGTATAAGGCTCTGGTCAAAGAAGCCACTAGTCGCCTGAAAGAAGCCAGCGAAGATGCCGCCCGGTTCTATACAAAGCTTCCCCCATTAGAGGATACGGCACAAGAGAATCTAACTGAATCTGTTCTGAAGCGCCTTTTCCGGTAAAAACAATGCATGGGGTAATCTCTCATAATGCTGGTGAAAGCTTAGCCCCATAATGTTTATAGAGAAATCACAAATGCTTCTGGGTATGAAATGCCGTGATTCTCCCTAATATCATAAAACAGCGATTTTCCCGTCATTCGTCTGGCTTTCTTAAGCTGGCAAGCAGAAAAACAAAAACGAGTTCTGTCAAAGGGAATCCCCCAAACAGAACTCGTTTTTCAGTTTATATTCCCCGCTGGTTTCTCTCTTACCCTTCTGCCGGTCTACTACTTACCATCTGTCATAATGGACCAGTTTTTCGTCGTAAAACCCCTTGCAGGTTGGAGTTTCTGCTGGCACACCCATAGGGATGGCGCAGAAGGGGATCACATCTTCAGGCAGGCCGAGCATTTCCCTCGCGCCTTCCATACGGCTTTCCACAGGGTAAAGGCCACACCAGCAGGTGCCTATCCCCATCTCCCAAGCCTGCAGCAAAAGGGTCGCTGCAGCGGCGCCACAGTCGTTGAAATGGTTGCCCTCGCAGAAATTGACTTGCCGTTCCGGAACAGCCACCACTATCACTACCGCGGTAGCCGTATCATACTGAGGGCCACCCACAAAGCTTCCCACCTTGCGGATATCCTCCGGCTTAGTGATTACCACAAAATCCCAGGGTCGGCTGTTACGCGCAGAAGGTGCATGCATAGCCGCATCCAGCATAGAGCGGATCTGCTCCTTTGTGACCGGTTTTTCCGGATCAAATTTTCGGACACTCCGGCGGCTCATAATAGCTTCCGTAGTATTCATTACAATTCCTCCTTAGTAAAAACTTTCTGTTTCCAGCTTATCACTATTTTCCTATTAAATCAATAGGAAATAGTATAGGAATTGTTTTTTCCTTTGCATGTGTTTATACGAAAAGCAGATCCCCTATTCCAGCTTATATGAAGATACCGCAAAGCCGGCGGTATTCCTCTGCCAGCTCTTCCATGCTCTCTACCTCCAGCCGAAAGGATTCCGGCAATTCTTTACCATACCATTTTCTGGACACCGTCTCCATTCCCGGGATCCATTTCTGTAAATAATATTTAGCATTATCCGGATACATGCGGCCTTCGCAAGCAGAAGACACCGCCAAAAAATCCGATATTCTCTGGGCCAGTTCCGGTTTTGAAGCAAAATTTCTATAAAGCCATCCGTATAGCTCCGGGTGAAAATTAGCCATAACGCCGCAGTATCCATCCACACCGTCCCACAAGCTCTGCAAAAACGTGGCAGCATTTGCATTAAATAGCTTCAGCGGCGTGTTTCGGGTGATTTTTAACCTTCTCCGTACAGATTCCAATATTTTCAGGAATTGATATCAGCATATATTTTTCGGGAATAAACCTCTTTTTAAGAATCACCGCTCTGTATAGGATTGGTGTGGACATCTATGCTCTGCAACCCCGACCGCATGATCCAGTGCCGGGCCCAAGGGGTATACATGAACCATCTCTTTCGCATCTTCATCCAGAGCTTCAGTCGGAGTTTTCGCGTTTTCCGGCGGTACTTTCCGGCGATATCCTCCGGCTTTTCACCTTCCAGAAAGGCAGCGGCCAAAAGGCTTCCGCTCAAGATAGCACTGCTGATCCCCTCAAAAGAGCTGGCGCTGATAAATCCCGCGGCCTCACCAATTAAGTACACACCCTTTTCTCCGGTTATAAAATCCGCAGCCCGTTTGGGTCGGTCCGTCAGGCAAGCCTCCGTCTTTTCCGGCTTTCCCAATTCATAACCCAAAAATTCTTCCAGTCGTCTTTTCTGCTTCTCAAAGGCCGCCCGACATCCTCTGGGTGAAAAACATCCTCCGTATATTACATAGGGACCCTTATACATCAGCCAAGAGCAACTCTCGCTTGTCTGGGGATCAAATATGCAAGAGTAAAAAGGGTTTTTCCCTTCTCCGCTCTTAAACCACTGCTGAATAGCCACATAGCGGAAAATTCTGTCTCTGAAAAAGGTCCTCCGCACAATAGAATTTGCCCCATCCGCCCCCACAACTTGGCGGCAGACATATTCCCGCTCCTTATTTTCTCTTTCTCTGCAGTTTACCAACAGGCGGAATCTGTCTCCCTGCCGTTCCAGCTTCAGACATTTTCCCCGGATAACCTCCACTTGCTTGGGCACAAGGGATAAAAGCCAGGAATCAAACGCATAACGGTCCATATTCAGATAATATCTCTGATAATACCGCACCAGTCTTTTTTCCAGATCCATAGTCTTAACGGAAAAAATCTGCGGATCCGCCAGCACACTCTTTGGCAGAACCAAGTCAAAATGGGCCAGCACCTTCTGAGCGTCCGGCGCTAGAAGCCCGCCACAAGGCTTTTTCGTATATATATCCTGCCCATCGATAAGAAGGATGCGCTTCCCACCGGAAGCCGCCAGGCGGGCAAAAGTGGAACCCGCAGGCCCCGCACCAATTACTGCAATATCAAACTCCGGATTCATATATCCTCCCGATTTCTACACAAATCTATACCATGTATTATCTCTTTATTTGCCTATGCAACAAATTTCTTTATTTTCATTTTACGCTTCTTTTTTCCATTTTTGTGTATCACGGGGAATTTTATTTCCTTCTCTAGAGCTTTTATTCCTGCATACAGAATCTCTATGAGATATCGCAACTCCCAAAAAATGTTCTGAATATGCAAGTCCCGGTCATTTTACTCCCCTATACCTTCGCTATATCTGAAAGTTCAGTATCCGATGAACCGCGAAAAACGACGCTTACATCAGCTTATCCGCCCCAGCCCTAGGGTCGCCCCGTTTTGTTACAGGGGCGGACTGCTGCGTTTTTCATGCGCATTTTCTTTTTTTGAATTTGCGTTCTTTGCAGCTTCACCAACGGAGGCCTTTTTCTTTTTTGTATCTGCCCATTTCCAAAAGAGAGAAACTGCCAACAATATAACGCCGGCAGAAAATAGCGTTATGTTAAAACCATCCCATATCTGCCGTTTAAGCTCAGGCGAATAGAAAAGATCCCGGTCATATAGTCCACGGTCAAAAAAATCTATCTGTTCTCGAATATTTTTAACTCGCCTTTGCAACTCTATCCCCGTAAGTTCCTCGGTACTGTTAAAAGGCATATAAAGTTTCGCGGCTCTGCCTTCCATAAGATCCATCAGATCGGAATACCGGATATAATATGCGCCGTATTCCTCTGCTGCACCAAACGTGCTTTTGCTATATTCCTCTTCTGTATAAAAAGGCCGCCCATACCGCCAGCCACGCATATAGGTGGGCCATGTGCAAAAACCGTTACCAGCCTCGGGCTGGTATATATACTTCTCCCCCGCCTTCATAGTATATACCGGCTTCAGCGACCAGGGCGAAGCATAGTAGTGAATATCTCTCGTGGGCTCAATCATGCAGGAGGCCATAAGGGAATACTCTGTGAGAGAAGACAGACTGGGGACACCCGGAACACTGCTGTAATCTACCATAAGTTCCTCCAGATCCAGTGCTCCATATCGTGCATAAAGGGTCGTCTTTCCCCCAACGGTCAGTTTCCAGTTGTTTGTCTCTGGGAAAAAAATCTGAATAAGGCTCCCCCCTGTCATCAGGCAAGCCAAAACGATGCAAACCGTCTGTCTAAGGGGAATATTCTTTCGTTTTCTTCCGTGATCCAGCCAAAGGATCGCGGCGACTAACAGCAGGAGGCTTACTGCCAAAAAAATCACATTCCAGCTATCCAGAATCCAATAGGGCAAATTTGGAGAAAACCAATACCCCGCATGCTGCATGATTTCATCCAGCGAATACAGCTGCGGCGCACTTCCATAGAAGGGGTCAAGCTCTAAAACGGCGGACTGTTCCGAAGCCAATTCTTTCAGATCTGAAAGGCGTATATAGCAATCCGGCAGAGCTTCCATCTCTTCAAAGGGCACGGTTTCCGTCTCAAGATATTCCTCTTTGTCCACCTCTACAAAAGGCTTTGTATACCGCCACTCCCGGCTGTGAGTGGGCCAGGTGACAAAGCCATATCCATCCGTGTGCAGTATAGCATATGTATGGCCTGCTTTCAGCGTATATACCGGCTTCAGACCATTTGGGGCGCTGTAATATACAATATCCTTAGTGGGCGTCATAACCTCCGGTCCACATATACTGCCAAATCTTATATTCGTTTTTTCATACAGCTCCTGCATCATTTCCTCTGTGCTCCCAAAGGGACGAAGTAACGTATAAGAATTTCTCTCCCCGGCGAGAAGCAGCTTCCAGTTGTTCAAAGGCGGGAACACAATCTGTGCCAGGGCCAATATGGTCAGCGCACAAGAGGCTGCAAAAAAAATAAGCTTTCGTAACTTGATCTTTTTCATGTCTCATCCCCCTTTTCAAAAATCTGAGTAAAATTTCCACATTCTCCATCCGTCACAAAATCATAGCATTCCAGTTTCAGTATACGGCCTTCAAAAGTATATGTCAATATGATTATTTATATTATTTTTTGTTTGTATTTTTTATAGATTTTGACCTTAAAAGATAGCAAAAAACATGATATAATAAATGGAAAGAAATCATGGCGGCACATGCTGAATGTATTCTTTATGAAAGCAGATGCTTATTATATGGATTTAATAATTAAACTTTCCAAAATGAATATAGATTATATTAGGATAAAACAGATATGTTTCTTTCGAAGATTGAGTTTCAGCAGTGCAATTTTGCGCAAATACTATTTTTATATAGCATCATAATTTCGTGTGGCTCATAGTATACAAAATCCCCGGGCACGGCTTCCCGGGGATTTTTCCATATCTATATACTTTGTACGGCGAGGAGTCAGTTTATATCAGGCGTTCTCCAAAGATATGAGCCATTCCTCTATATTCCGGAAGGTGATCTCCGCCCGCCTCTTCATGGATTCTTCCGTGGCAAAAGCCACATGAGGCGTAAGAAGAACATGCTCTGCCGTAAGAAGTGGATGTCCCTGGGGAACAGGCGGCTCCATCTCAAATACATCGATGCCAGCACCGGCCAGCTTTCCGGCATTGAGGGCTTCTGCCAGTGCATCATTGTCTATAACAGCGCCCCGGGCCATGTTGATGAGGATGGCGGAAGGTTTCATGCAGGCAAGCTGCTCACGGCCTATTAAGCCTTTGGTCTGCTCCGTCAGAGGTGTATGCAGAGTAACAATATCGCTTTCTCTCAATAGTGTTTCCAAATCTACATATTCCACTCCGGCATTCAACGCTTCCCGTCGTTGGCTGCGGCTGTAGCCCAAGACACGGCAGCCGAAAACGCCGGCGATCTGCGCCACTCGGATTCCGATGGCCCCCGTTCCTACGATTCCCAGCGTCTTCCCCCTGAGTTCATGGCCTACAAGACCATTTTTTGTTTCAGAACGGCGTACTGCTCCGTCACAAGGAAGAATATTCCGCAGAAGGGCCAATATATGCCCAAAGGTCAGCTCCGCCACAGCATCCGTGCAGTATCCCTGTGCATTTTTCACACAGATTTCCTTTTCTTCACAGGCCTTAAGATCCACATGATCAATCCCTGTGAATGCCACAGAGATAAATTTCAGCTTTGGATTCGCCCGAATCACCTCGCCGCTTAGAGGAGAATTTGCAATGATGAATACATCGGCATCCAATTTCGAGGCTGTTTTGGCATCCAATTTCTCAGAGCAGGGAATACATTCATGCCCCATTTTGCGCAGGGGCGCCGCCAGTTCTTCAATAAGA
Source organism: uncultured Clostridia bacterium (assembly GCA_904399395.1). Taxonomy (GTDB): domain Bacteria; phylum Bacillota; class Clostridia; order Oscillospirales; family Acutalibacteraceae; genus UMGS1264. The sequence goes on from CAJFPJ010000028.1 coordinate 27,555, forward strand.
CCTCCATCTACAGCCAGAGGCTCCAGCATACAAATTTTCACAGCTATACCTTCTTTTCAACCGGTCAGCCTTCGGCAGGAAGAATTTCAGCGCCAAAGGCCAATCTATTTTGTTTTTTTCAGTATACCGTGTCCGAAATCGCCTGTCAATGAACTGAGGAACCGAGTACCTCCTGGTTTCTTGGCTCTGTCTATTCCCGTAAGCGCAGCTACAGATCTTACCAAACGCCGAAAGGCCGTGCAGACAAATCTGCGCGGCCTTCCGGTTTGTGAAATGAGAGAATAGGAAATAAAAAGGTGTAAGCGTACTAAAAGGAGAATCATCTTTCTCCAGGGTGCACTGAGACGCAGTAAAGAGGGAACAACCAGTGCACGAAAAGTGCACAACATAGACTTAAACACTGTAAAGAAGCTCCGTATATGTGGGGAAAGGCCAATATTCTGCGGCGCTAATCCCCTCAGCTTCATCTGCATCGGCCCTCGCCTCAGCCATATCTATAAGAATACGTTCCTTATAAAACTGAGCCTGTTCCCCGATATCAGAAATAGCGGCAGCTGTATCCAGATCGTCCTCCAGCTTCAGGATTTTCTCGCCCAAGCTGGCAGAAAGCTCCGAGAGCCTTCGAGCCGTTTCTGTTTCATATACAGCGGGCAAATCCTCTGAGAGACGTTTCTTTTCCAAGGCCGTTTTAACCAGGGAGGACGCATACTTTGAAATCGCAGGCAAAATCTCTCTTCTAGCCATTTCGCTCATGGTCAGAGCTTCGATCCGCAGTTTCTTGCAGTATACCTCCATGAGGATCTCATACCTGGAATGGAGCTCCGCTGTGGTGAAGATGCGGTGCTTTGTAAAGAGTTCTATGTTTTTGGGCGCGATAAAAGAGGGCAGGGCGTCCGCCGTCGTCTTCAGGTTCAATAATCCCCGCTTTTCCGCCTCTTTCACCCATTCGTCGGAGTAGTTGTTACCGTTGAAGATGATCCGTTTGTGTTCCCGAATCGTCCGGCGGATCAGCTCTTCAAGAGCCTCGTTGAAATCCGCAGCCTTTTCCAGCTCATCTGCAAACTGAGAGAGCTCCTCTGCCACGATGGTATTCAGAATAATATTGGGCCCAGCAATAGAGAGATCCGAACCCAGCATGCGGAATTCAAACTTGTTGCCTGTAAACGCAAAAGGAGATGTTCTGTTCCGGTCGGTAGTGTCCTTGGGGAACCGGGGCAGGATATGAACCCCCACCTTCATAACCTCCTTATCCTTCTGGCTGTAAGCCTTCCCGGTTTCAATCGCCTCCAGAATCTCCGTAAGATCATCCCCCAGGAACATGGAGACAATAGCGGGCGGCGCTTCATTAGCGCCCAAGCGATGGTCATTTCCGGCGCTGGCTACGGAAACCCGCAGCAGATCCTGGTATTCATCCACAGCCTTGATGACGGCTGTCAGAAATAAAAGGAACTGAGCGTTTTCCCGGGGGGATTCTCCGGGCTCCAAAAGGTTTACGCCTGTATTGGTGGAAATGGACCAGTTGTTGTGCTTGCCGCTGCCGTTGATGCCCTCAAAGGGCTTTTCCTGCAGCAGACAGGCCAATCCATGCCGCTTGGCTACCTTCTTCATGGTCTCCATCATCAGCTGGTTGTGATCTGTGGCCAGATTGGTATCGGTGAAAATCGGTGCAAGCTCATGCTGGGCGGGCGCCACTTCGTTATGCTCGGTCTTGGCAAAAATCCCCAACTTCCAGAGTTCCTCATCCAGATCTGCCATAAAGGCCGCCACCCGGGGCTTGATTACACCAAAATAGTGGTCTTCCAGCTCCTGCCCCTTGGGGGGCTTTCTGCCGAATAGAGTCCGGCCGCAGAGCTTTAAATCTTCCCTTTTCTCAAAAAGTTTCTCATCTATGAGAAAATATTCCTGCTCCGGCCCTACAGTGGTGTTGACCCGGGTCACATCCGTGCTGCCAAACAATTTCAGGATGCGCAGGGCCTCTTTATTGATAGCTTCCATGGAACGAAGCAGAGGCGTCTTCTTATCCAGCGCTTCGCCGCCATAAGAACAGAATACTGTGGGAATGCAGAGGGTATTATCTTTAATAAAGGCATAGGAAGAAGGATCCCAGGCGGTGTAGCCTCTGGCCTCAAAGGTGGCCCGCAACCCGCCCGAAGGAAAGCTGGAGGCATCCGGCTCACCTTTCACAAGCTCCTTGCCGCTGAATTCCATGATGACGGTTCCGTTTCCCTCCGGGGAAATAAAACTGTCGTGCTTCTCGGCTGTAATACCCGTCATAGGCTGGAACCAATGGGTAAAATGGGTAGCTCCCTTTTCCACCGCCCAGTCCTTCATGGCGTTGGCCACCACTCCTGCAATGCTGGGATCCAGATGCTTGCCAAGCTCCATGGTTTTTTTCAGAGCCTTATAGGTCTCCTTTGGCAGACGCTCCTTCATCACATGATCATTGAAAACCATGCTGCCAAACAGTTCCGGGATTCTCCCCGTCTCTGTTGTTTTAGGGAATACTGCGGTGTTCATGGAATCGCGCTCCTTTCACTCTCTCTTTCCCGTATCTCTTTCCCGGCATAGTCTCTTCTTCCGAAGGAACACCGGGATTTTCATAATTAAAGATACAGAAAAAGGCGCCGCGGGATTTTCCGCAGCGCCTTTGCTGTTTGCGCTTTTATTGTAAGGCTCTAAAAAGAGTTTGTCAATAGAACTTCGCAAATTTTGCAGGATTTTATAAATAAAATTCATTTTAATTCATTTTTAAGCTATAAAACTCATCAATTTTGACAAATCAATTTTTTAATGAAATATATTGACCTAAATCCTGCAATATGCTATACTTACATAGAAGGAACAAAGGTGTTCATGAAAAGCTCCCGTTTTTGCGCTCCTGGGGTTCAGGAGCAGATAACACGGCGGGCCCTTTTCATGGGCACCTTTTTTAGTTTTTGAAGGAACTGAGCCTTCAAAACCGATTTTGTGAAGGATGTGAGGGAATATGCAGAGAGAGGGAGAAATCCGAATCCCTTCAGGCTGTGCCGTCTCCGGTATTTTTTCAAAAGCCGGTACCCCAATTTCAGGGGATACCATCATACGTTCCATCTCTGTTATGCACGACAGAAGCAACGGCTTGGGGGGCGGTTTTGCCGGCTATGGCATTTACCCTGAATATAAGAAATATTATGCCTTTCACATATTCTACGATAATTCCGTGAGTAAGCAGGAATGCGAAAAATTTTTGGAGCGCCATTTTGATATTATTAACCTCTCGAAAATCCCTACACGGAAGCATCCAAAGATAATGGATGAGCCCCTGATCTGGCGTTATTTTGTAACTCCCCTTCCTCATAAGCTCTCAGACAGCCAGTTGGATGAACGGGAATTTGTCGCCCGGTGCGTGATTCGGGTCAATACGCAGATAAACGGTGCCTATATTTTTTCCAGCGGAAAAAACATGGGTGTATTCAAAGCTGTGGGGTTCCCCGAAGATGTGGGGGAATTTTACAGGCTGGATGAATACAGCGGCTATTGCTGGACAGCTCACGGCCGTTATCCTACCAATACACCCGGCTGGTGGGGCGGGGCCCATCCCTTTGCTCTTCTGGATTTTTCCATCGTCCACAACGGGGAAATCTCCTCCTATGACGCTAACCGCCGTTGGGTCGAAATGTTCGGATACACCTGCAACCTGCAGACGGATACTGAAGTGATCACCTATATATTTGATTATCTGATCCGTAAGCAGGGCCTTACCCTGCAGGAAGCCGCCAGTGTGGTGGCAGCCCCCTTCTGGGACACTATTCGCAGAATGCCAGAAAAGGAGCAGGAGCGTCTTACCTATCTGCGGGACGTGTTTTCCAGCCTGTTGATCACAGGGCCCTTTTCCATTCTTTTAGGCTTCGAAGGAGGCCTTATGGCTCTGAACGATCGCTTGAAGCTGCGCTCTATGGTAGTTGCAGAAAAGGGAGATACCTTTTATGTAGCCAGCGAGGAAAGCGCCATACGGATCATTGAGCCGGAGGTAGACCGTCTGTGGGCTCCCAGAGGCGGTGAACCTGTAATTGTCCGCCTCAGCAGCGGCACCTCTGTTTAATCCGGTTAAAGAGCGGAGATTTTCCGCTCTTCTGGCAGGGAAGACTGAAAAAGGGAGAGAACCTCTATGTCTATAGAATATATATATCCGGAATTTGAAGTCATCCGGCATCCGGAACGGTGCATCGGATGCCGGATCTGCGAACAGCAGTGTGCCAATGGAGTGCACAGCTTCGACCCAAAAAGCGGTAAAATGCTGGCGGACGAAAGCAAATGTGTCAACTGCCATCGATGTGTGGCCCTGTGCCCCGTTCGTGCTCTGAAAATCGTAAAATCCGACCACACCTTCAGACCCAACTCCAACTGGCCGGATTCTATCATCAGGCAGGTTTACCGCCAAGCCGGCACAGGCGGTGTGCTTCTATCCTCCATGGGAAACCCCGAACCCTACCCCATTTATTGGGATAAACTGCTGATCAACGCCTCCCAGGTAACCAACCCCTCCATCGATCCTTTGCGGGAGCCTATGGAAACAAGGACATTTCTAGGCCGCAAAACACCCGTCATCCGCCGGGATTCAGAAGGGCGCCTTCTCCCCCAAAAAAGTCCCCGGCTGGAGCTCAGCACACCCATACTGTTTTCCGCCATGAGTTACGGCTCCATCAGCTACAATGCCCATGCTTCTCTGGCTGCGGCCGCTAAGGAGCTTGGAATCTGCTACAACACAGGAGAAGGCGGGCTCCATAAGGATTTTTACGTATATGGGCCCAATACCATTGTGCAGGTGGCTTCCGGACGTTTTGGAGTCCACAAGGAATACCTCAACGCCGGAGCTGCCGTTGAAATCAAGATCGGCCAAGGTGCCAAGCCTGGCATCGGCGGCCATCTTCCCGGGGCCAAGATTGTGGAGGACGTCTCCAGAACCCGTATGATCCCAGAGGGATCCGACGCCATTTCACCCGCGCCCCACCACGATATCTATTCCATCGAGGATCTGCACCAGCTGGTCTTTTCCCTAAAGGAGGCCACAGGCTATACAAAGCCCATCATCGTGAAGGTAGCCGCCGTGCACAATATTGCCGCTATCGCCAGCGGAATTGCCAGAAGCGGGGCAGATATTATCGCCATAGACGGCTTCCGGGGCGGAACCGGCGCCGCTCCCACACGAATCCGGGATACCATCGGCATCCCCATCGAGCTTGCTCTGGCCGCCGTTGACCAGCGCCTGCGGGAGGAAGGTATCCGGGGTGACGTCTCTATTATAGCGGGGGGAAGCATTCGCTCTAGCGCCGATATGGTAAAAGCCATAGCGCTGGGAGCCGACGCCGTCTATATCGGTACAGCCGCCCTCCTGGCCCTAGGGTGCCATCTCTGCCGCAGCTGTCATGCAGGCAGATGCAACTGGGGAATCGCCACACAGCGGCCCGATTTGGTCAAACGTCTGGATCCGGAAACTGGCCGCCAGCGTCTTGTAAACCTTGTGCAAGCCTGGACCCTGGAGATAAAGGAAATTATGGGCGGCATGGGTATCAATTCTATTGAAGCCCTGCGGGGAAACCGTCTCATGCTACGGGGCGTAGGTCTCACCAGCCGGGAGCTTTCCATCCTGGGCGTTAAACACGCAGGGGAATAACAAAGCAAAGGATGCGCGGATATCCCTATCTTTCCTTAAACAGACAGAAAAACGGTACGCTCTGTGCTATTCTTAAAAGCGGGAATCTCAAACGCAATCCCGGCGGAGCGTTCTCCCTGAGCCTGCAAACATAAGGAGGTCATCCCTATGGTAATCGATGCCAGGAATATGCATTTTAAAGATTTGAACGAAAGCATCCGCCGGAGTCCGGATGCCTCTATAGAGATCCAAAACTGCTGCGGTCAGCGGTATATCGGCTGCGGCCTTTCCGGAAAAGAACTCCAGATTTACGGTACTCCCGGGAATGCCCTGGGAGCCTATCTGAGCGGAGCAAACCTCTTCGTTCACGGAAACGGCCAGGACGCAGCAGGAGATACCATGGATGGCGGTTCCATCTATGTGGACGGCCTTTTGGGGGACGCCGCCGGTTATGCCATGCGGGGCGGCAGTATCTATGTCCATGGGAATGTGGGGTACCGGGCGGGAATCCACATGAAAGCTTATGAGGAAAAAAGCCCTCTTCTGGTAGTTGGCGGTGAAGCAGGCAGCTTTCTGGGCGAATACCAAGCGGGGGGCACCATCATCGTCCTGGGTCTTCACACCGAAAAAGGCCGCCTGCCCGTGGGAAATTTCTGCGGCATGGGCATGCATGGGGGCTCTATCTATCTGCGGGCCGAAACCCTTCCTCCGGATTTTTCCGAACGGCTTTTGAGCAGAGAAGCCTCAGAGGAAGATCGTTCCCATATCCAGCCGGCGGTCCAGGAATTCTGCAGAGCCTTTGGGGAAGATTTTGAAACCGTGTGGAACGCTTGCTTTCTGGTGATCACCCCCAACAGTCAGAATCCCTATAAACAACTTTACGCTGCGGAGCAATAAAGCCGCAGAGGCAGCCACAAAAAGCTACAGGCGCGCAGGATGTAAAGATTCTGAGAGGCTGCAGAAAGAATATGGCTTTACATTACGTCGCGATAATACAGGAGGAACCAAAATGGATGCAACCAACCTGGATATTCTGGATTTGGTACAAGAGGAGGATGTAAAATTCATCCGTCTTGCTTACTGCGATCTTTTCGGCGTGCAAAAAAATATGGCTATCATGTCTTCTCAACTGAGGCGGGCTTTCGAAGAAGGAATAGCTTTTGACGGTTCGGCCGTTAAAGGCTTTGGAACACCCGAACGCTCGGATCTCTTCCTTGTGCCGGATGGTTCTACAGCCTCTCTCCTTCCATGGCGTCCAGCTCACGAGCGTGTTATGCGGCTCTGTTGCAATGTCAGGAATCCGGATGGAAGCGATTTTGAGGGTTACAGCCGCAATATTCTCAAAAAGGCTATTCAGCGCTGTGCAGATATGGGATACATCTGCAATACTGGCACAGAATGTGAATTCTATTTGTTCCGCACAGATGAGGAGGGAAATCCCACCCTGATTCCCCACGACCGGGGCGGCTATCACGATGTGGCCCCTCTGGATAGGGGCGAAAACATCCGCCGGGAGATCTGCCTGGCTCTGGAAGAAATGGGCCTTCTGCCGGAATGCTCCCATCACGAAAGGGGACCAGGTCAGCACCAGATCGATTTCCGGTATTCCGACGCCCTTTCCGCCGCCGATAATTTCATTGCTTTTCGCATGGCGGTGAAAGCAATTGCCTCCCAGAACGGCTGCTTCGCCTCCTTCATGCCCAAGCCTCTGACCGGGGAAAGCGGAAACGGCCTGCACATTCACCTCTCCCTTTCTCAGGGCGGAAAAAACCTGTTTCATCAGGGTCAGAACCATTCCCAAACGGCTGAAAGCTTTATTGCGGGCATCCTCCAACGAGCCGCTGAAATCACCGCCATTCTCAATCCCCTGCCCAATTCTTACAGCCGCTTCGGCTGTTTCGAAGCTCCCCGTTATATCAGCTGGTCTCATCAAAACCGCTCTCAATTAATCCGCATCCCGGCCTCCACAGAGGAACATACCCGCATGGAGCTTCGTTCCCCAGATCCCTCCTGCAATCCCTATCTGGCTTTTGCTCTTCTGCTTCACGCCGGTCTGGATGGGATCGAAGCCGGGGAAAAACTCCCTCCTGCATCGAGGAAAATTCTCTTTGAAGAGCAGGAAAACCTGAGACCGGCTCTTCCACACACCCTGGGCGAAGCTCTGGAACTTCTGAGAAGAAGCTCCTTTGTGCAAAAATATCTTCCGGCCCATACGCTGGAACAGTATCTTGCAGAAAAGGACCGGGAATGGAAAGAATACACGGAAGCGGAGGATCCCCAAGCCTTTTCCGTTAGCCGGTATTTTGAAACGGTCTGAGATGCTTCTTCCTAGGTAGCCAGAGCATCAAAGGTGCTGAAACGCTAGAATGCCAGAATAAAGCGATAAAGAGACGCAAAACGCCATATCAGCGGTTGAAATAAGGGAAAATGAGGTGCAACAGTATGACGGAAGTTCTCCTGGCCGCCAGCGGCCCCAAAACACGGGATTTATTTTCCTCCATGCTGGGGGAGCTGGGATATACGGACATTTTGTGCGTTTCCACCGGCAGGGAAGCATGGCGGCTTCTGCAGGAAAAATCCTTTTCCCTTGTGCTGATCGTTTCTCCTCTCAGAGAAGGAAAAGGTTTTGACCTTGCGAAAATGGCTGCCCAGACCACGGCGGGCGTCATTCTTATTTGCCGTCCCATTCTGTATGAGGAAGCCAGCACCCGGCTGGAAAGCACCGGTGTGTTCGTCCTTTCCACCGATATGGGCCGCAGATTTTTCAATGAAGCTGTTAAGCTCATGGCTGCTGTTCACAAAAGGCTTGCCGGAGCAGAACCTCAAACCGAACGGATGCAACAAAAGCTGAAGGACATTCGCATTGTGGATAAGGCCAAATGCCTTCTTATTCAGTATGAAGGCATGACGGAAGAAGACGCTCACAGGCGCATCGAAAAACAGGCCATGGACCGCCGCCTTCCCAAACGGGAAATTGCGGAGGAGATTCTGGCCTCCTACAGTTCCTCCTGATGAACAAGCATCCAACCGCTTTCTTCCGGAAAAGCGAGCGAGAAGTATCAAAAAGTATAGAATATAGAGGAAATGAAAGAAAAGAGAGGAAGCAGCATGGAACAAACAGTCTATATTGTGCTGGAAAACGGCACGGTCTTTGAGGGAAAAAATTTCGGTGCCCCCATAGACTCCGTCACTGGCGAGATGGTATTCACCACCTCTATGACGGGGTATCTGGAAACGCTTTCCGACCCCAGCTACTGGGGGCAGATCGTGGTGCAAACCTTCCCCCTTATCGGGAATTACGGGGTAATTCCCTCTGATTTCGAAAGCAGCGCCCTCTGGCCCAGCGCTTATATTGTTAGAGAATGGTGTCAAAGTCCTTCCAATTTCCGCAGCGAAGGGGACCTTGACACCTTTTTTAAGGAAAAGGGCTTTCCTGCCGTCTACGGCGTGGATACACGATCGCTGACACGTATTCTGCGGGAGCACGGAGCCATGAACGGGTGGATCACCGCAAAAGCGCCTCCCTACAGCCAGGCAGAACTTTTTGCCATGAAAGGCTATGCTGTGAAGGAGGCGGTCCCACATGTCACTGTTTCCGAACCCAAAAGTTTCCCTGCTCAGGGGGCTGAACTGCACCATGTAGTCCTATGGGATTTCGGCAGCAAGAACAATATTCGGCGTGAGCTCTGCCGGCGAGGCTGCAGGGTCACAGTGCTTCCGGCCCCCTCCCGGGCGGAGGATATCCTCTCTTTTTCGCCGGATGGCGTCATGTTATCCAACGGCCCCGGGGATCCGGCGGAAAACACAGACATCATCCGGGAGCTACAAAAGCTTTGTGGTTCCGGTGTGCCTATTTTCGGCATCTGCCTGGGCCATCAGCTCCTTGCCCTTGCCAACGGCGCCAGGACGGAAAAGCTGAAATACGGCCACAGAGGCGCAAATCAGCCTGTAAAGGATGTTGCCACCGGCAGGGTCTATATCACCAGCCAAAACCATGGTTACGCTGTATCCTCCTCTTCCCTGCCGGATGGGATCCGCACCAGTTTTTACAATCTGAATGACGGCACCTGCGAGGGCCTGGAATATGATCGTATCCCCGCTTTTTCCGTTCAATTTCATCCGGAAGCCTGCGGCGGCCCTCTCGATACCCGGTTTCTCTTCGACCGATTTATTGAAAAAATAGAGACCTTCGGGAAGACGGGAGCCTGACCTGTTGGCAGAGTGAGCTCTGGAGCAAATCTGCCGCTCGTAGTTTGTAATTCTTGATATTTATGCCGGTTTGGAGGTTTTAACATGCCCTTGCGTGATACGATACAAAAAGTCCTCGTTATAGGCTCCGGCCCTATTGTCATAGGCCAAGCCGCCGAATTCGACTATGCAGGCACCCAGGCCTGCCGCGCCCTGCGGGAGGAAGGGCTGGAAGTTGTCCTCGTCAATTCCAATCCCGCCACTATTATGACAGACGGCGCTATGGCCGATCATGTGTACATTGAGCCCCTCACGCTGGAAACCGTGAAGAGAATTATCCAAAAGGAAAAGCCCGACGGTCTTCTTTCTACTCTTGGCGGGCAGACGGGCCTGACTCTTTCCATGCAGCTGGCCAAAGAGGGATTTCTGGAGAAAAACGGTGTGGAGCTTCTGGGGGCCAATCTGTCTGCTATCGATAAGGCAGAGGATAGGCAGATGTTCAAGGACACCATGGAAGAGATTGGGGAGCCTGTGATTCCCTCAGAGGTGGTAACTACCGTAGAAGCTGCCCTTTCTTTTGCGGAAAAGGTCTCCTACCCTGTTATTGTGCGCCCGGCTTTCACCCTGGGAGGTTCCGGCGGAGGCATCGCGGAGACGGAAAAAGAGCTTCGTGAGATTGCCGCTGCAGGGCTTCGGCTTTCCCCCATCACGCAGATTTTGGTGGAAAAGTGTATCGCCGGATGGAAAGAAATCGAATTTGAAGTTATGCGGGATAGCGCCGGGAACGTCATCACTGTCTGCTCCATGGAAAATTTCGATCCGGTAGGCATCCACACGGGGGATTCCATCGTAATTGCCCCTGCCGTCACCCTGGCAGATAAAGAATACCAGATGCTGCGTTCTGCCGCCCTGCACATCATAGAAGCCATGGGCATTGAAGGGGGCTGCAACTGCCAATTTGCTCTAAATCCCGAAAGCTTCGAATACGCTGTAATCGAGGTAAATCCCAGAGTTTCCCGTTCCTCTGCCCTGGCCTCCAAAGCTACAGGATATCCTATCGCCCGGGTGGCGGCCAAGATCGCCATCGGCTTTACGCTGGATGAGATTCGAAACGAGGTCACAGGCAAAACCATGGCCTGCTTTGAACCCACTCTGGATTACGTAGTGGTCAAGCTGCCAAAATGGCCTTTTGATAAATTTGTATATGCCCGAAGGAAACTAGGCACCCAAATGAAGGCCACCGGCGAAGTGATGGCTATCGGCCAGAGCTTTGAAGAAGCGCTGATGAAGGCTGTCCGCGGGGCGGAAATCGGCTGCCGTTCCCTGGCACTCCCCTCTATGCGAGAGATGAGCGATACAGAACTTCTTCAAAAAATCCGGGAGCAGGACGATGAACGTCTCTTTGCCGTCTATGAGGCCCTTCGCCGGGGATGTTCCCCCCAGGAACTGCACGAGGAGACAAAGATCGATCTGTGGTTTCTTTACAAACTTCTGCACCTTGTTCACCTGGAATGCAAAGCTCGCAAAGGCTCCCTCTCGGCAGAAACCTACCGGGAACTGAAGCGTTTCGGTTACCCCGATTCTGTTATTGAAGAGCTTTCCGGGGAAGTAATCCCCTTCCATGAGTCCGCTTCCTATAAAATGGTGGATACCTGCGGAGCAGAATTTGAGGCTGAGACTCCTTATTTCTATTCCTGCCATGGAGATGCAGACGAGGCCGCTCCCTTTATCGAGAAACATTCCTCCGGAAAGCCTGTGGTCATCGTATTTGGCTCCGGACCTATCCGGATCGGCCAGGGCATTGAATTTGACTATGCCAGCGTTCACTGCGTCTGGGCTTTAAAGAATGCAGGGTACGAGGTGGTAACCGTCAATAATAACCCTGAGACCGTCTCCACAGATTTCAACACGGCGGATCGCCTTTACTTTGAACCCCTCACCCCCGAGGATGTACTGGATATCATCCGGGTGGAAAAGCCTGTGGGCGCTGTGGTAGCCTTTGGAGGCCAGACGGCTATTAAGCTGACCAAAGCCCTTTCTGAAAACCATATCCCCATTCTGGGAACTCCGGCGGACAGCATCGATGCCGCAGAGGACAGGGCTCGTTTCGACGCTCTTTTGGAGGAGCTTTCTATCAAACGGCCGGAGGGCGCTACCGTCTTTACAGAAGAAGAAGCCCTGGATGCCGCCAACCGGCTTGGATATCCCGTGCTCATGCGGCCCTCTTACGTATTAGGCGGCCAGAATATGATTATCGCCTTTTCCGATGGGGACATCCGGGAATATATGAAGATCATTGTTTCCCATGAGGGGGAGGGAAATAACCTGGAAAACCCGGTGCTCATAGATAAATACCTGATGGGCACAGAGCTGGAAGTAGACGCTATCTGCGACGGGGATGACGTTCTCATTCCCGGCATCATGGAGCATATTGAAAGGGCCGGTATCCATTCCGGCGATTCTATAGCCGTCTATCCCGCCTGGAATGTGAGCCCCAAGCAGCGGGAACAGCTGATCTCCTATACCACCCAAATGGCGAAGGCTCTTCATACAAAAGGGCTGGTAAATGTCCAGTATGTAATCTATGAGGGTCTTATTTATGTGATAGAAGTCAATCCCCGATCCTCCAGAACTGTCCCTTACATCAGCAAGGTAACAGGTGTCCCTATGGTGGATTTGGCCACCAGGGTCATGTTGGGCGAAAAGCTCCAGGATATGGGTTGGGGCACGGGTCTTTACCCGCAGCCCCCCTATTGGGCCGTAAAAGTGCCGGTTTTCAGCTTTGAAAAGCTTACGGACGTGGACGTGCAGCTCGGGCCGGAGATGAAATCCACCGGCGAAGTGCTGGGGATCGCCGGCACCCTGGAGGAAGCCCTCTATAAAGGTCTGCGGGCTGCAGGCTACGAGATGAAGAAAACGGGCGGTGTGCTCATCACTGTCCGCGATACGGATAAAGAAGAAATAGCCGAAACCGCCCGGGCCTTTTACAAGCTGGGTTTTCGCCTCTATGCAACAGAAGGAACGGCCCGTGTGCTGGAACGTCAGCACATGCAGGTCACCCGGGTGAGGAAGATCCACGAAGCCTCGGATCACAACACCATGACCCTGCTGCAAAGTGGAAAAATCGATTATATCATCTCCACCTCCGCCAAAGGACGACTTCCTGCCCGGGATAGTGTAAAGCTCCGCCGGAAAGCCGTGGAGATGGGCATTCCCTGCCTGACCTCCCTGGATACGGCGGCGGCTCTGGCCAGAAGCCTCAAAAGCCGTTATACGGAAGAGACCATGGAACTGATCGATATAAACAACATGCGCCGCAATTCTGAGACTCTCCGCTTTGTGAAGATGCAGGGCACAGGGAACGATTACCTGTATTTCGACTGTTTCCAGCAGCATATTGAAGAGCCCGGAGCCCTTAGTATCCGGCTTTCCCAACCCCATTTCGGCATCGGCTCCGAAGGCCTCATCCTCATTCTCCCTTCCCAGGAGGCGGACGCCCGGATGCGCATCTTCAATCAGGATGGAACAGAGGGGCTTATGTGCGGCAATGGAATCCGCTGCGTGGCAAAATATCTCTATGAAAGCGGCCGGGTGCCCAAGACCTCCATGCAGATCGAAACGAAAAGCGGAATAAAGAGGCTGGAGCTCTCCGTCTCCGGAAACAAGGTGGAAAGCGTAACCGTGGATATGGGGCCGGCAGAATTCAGCCCTGAAAGAATCCCTGTTCGGCTGCCGGAATTTTCCGGCAAAGCCATTCTGGGAGAAAAGGCGGAAATCGGCGGGGAAATCTATACCATCAGCTGCGTTTCCATGGGGAACCCCCACTGTGTAGTTTTCTGCAGCGATCTGGATTCCCTCAACCTGCAGGAAGTGGGTCCTCTCTTTGAACACAGCCCCCTTTTCCCAGAGCGGGTCAACACGGAATTTGTGCAGCTGCTGGGAAAAAACAAACTCCGCATGCGCGTGTGGGAGAGAGGCAGCGGCGAGACCATGGCCTGCGGAACGGGCGCCTGCGCAGGAGCCGTCTGCGCCGTAAAAGCCGGCTTCTGCTCCATGGATGAGGATATCACCGTCCGTCTTTTGGGCGGAGAGCTGACCATTCGCTACACGGAAGAAACCGTCTGGATGACGGGGGAAGCCAAAACTGTTTTTACCGGGGAAATTGAAATCTGAGCCAAAGAGATGCAAAAACAGATCAAAACAGAAATACATTCTGCAAAACAATATGCAAAGATCGGAGACAACAGGGCACAACGAGATATATACAGAAACCATGAGGAGGATTTACCATATGGAAACGAAAACAAAATATATTTTCGTAACAGGCGGAGTGGTCTCAGGGCTGGGAAAGGGCATTACCGCCGCCAGCCTAGGCCGCCTGCTGAAAGCCAGAGGCTTCCGGGTAGCAGCTCAGAAGCTGGATCCCTACATCAATGTGGATCCCGGCACCATGAGCCCTTATCAGCATGGGGAGGTATTCGTCACAGAGGATGGCGCCGAAACCGACCTGGATCTGGGCCACTACGAGCGTTTTATCGATGAAAATTTAAACCAATATTCCAATCTCACCACCGGAAAGGTCTACTGGAATGTGCTTCAAAAAGAACGCCGGGGAGAATATCTGGGGGAAACCGTTCAGGTGATCCCCCACATCACCAACGAGATTAAATCCTTTATCTATTCCGTTGGGAAGAAAAGCGATGCAGACGTAATTCTCACGGAAATCGGCGGCACCACCGGGGATATCGAATCCCAACCCTTTCTGGAAGCCATCCGTCAGGTCGGCCATGAGGTGGGGCGGCAGAATTGTCTCTTTATCCATGTTACATTAGTCCCCTATTTGGAATCCTCCAAAGAGCATAAATCAAAGCCCACACAGCACTCCGTAAAAGAGCTACAGTCCTTCGGCATTACACCCGATATCATTGTGGCCCGGTGCAACCGGCCCATTGAGTCCTCCGTTCTGAAAAAGATCGCTCTGTTCTGCAATGTAAAGGAGGACTGCGTTATCCAGAACCTTACCCTTCCCGTTCTCTATGAAGCTCCTCTTATGCTGGAGGACGCAGGCCTGGCGGAAATCGTCATGCGAGAGCTTTCCATGGAGCCCAAATCCCCCTGCGACCTCACCGGTTGGAAGCAGATGGTGGAACGGATCAAGCGATGCGAAAACACTGTCCGTATAGCACTGGTGGGGAAATACGTGCAGCTTCACGATTCCTATCTTTCCGTGGCGGAGGCTCTAAGCCACGGCGGCTGGGAAAATGGCGTCCATGTGGAAATCGATTGGGTGGACAGCGAACTCCTCACCCGGGAAAATGCGGCCCAGATTCTGCAGAATACAGATGGCATCATTATTCCCGGAGGCTTTGGCGGCCGGGGCATCGAAGGCATGGTAGCAGCCGCCCAGTATGCCAGGGAAAACCATATCCCCTATTTTGGCATTTGCCTGGGAATGCAGATTGCCGCTATTGAATTTGCCAGGAACGTTCTTAGACTTCCGGACGCCAATTCCGGGGAATTCGCCCCTGAAAGCACACATAAGGTCATCGACCTGATGCCTGACCAGCAGGGAAATCTCCCAAAAGGGGGAACTATGCGCCTGGGTGCTTACCCCTGCCGGATCCAGGAGGGTTCTGAGCTGGAAAAAGCATATGGAACGGACCTTATCCAGGAACGCCACCGGCACCGGTATGAATTCAACAACCAATTCAGAGAGCTTTTTGAGGAAAGCGGCATGATTTTTTCCGGCACTTCACCGGACGGCCGCCTGATCGAGGCCATGGAGTTGCCCGAATATGACTTTTTTGTGGGCGTTCAGTATCATCCGGAATTCAAAAGCCGCCCCAATAAAGCCCACCCTCTGTTCCGGGAGTTTCTCCGCGCATCTCTCTGTCAAAAGGAAGCCAGGGGGGAAATACCAGTATAAACCCGAAAATGAAACTGAACGGCTTATTACACCCCATTCAGCTTATAAAGTAAAAGGAGAGAGAATATGAAACTGAATGAAAATTACAAAAACGTGGAGGAAAGCTATCTGTTTTCCCTGGTAGCCACAAAAGTCTCCCAATATACAAAGCAGCATCCCGAGGCAGATATTATCCGGCTTGGCATCGGGGACGTCACCCTCCCTCTGCCCCAACCCGCTGTGAACGCTTTTCTGGAAGGAGCCGCCCAGCAGGGAAAATCAGAAAGCTTTCATGGCTACGGCCCGGAGCAGGGATACCTCTTCCTGCGGGAAGCTGTCCGAGATTATTATGAAAGCTTTGGCGTACATATAGACACGGAGGACATCTTTATCAGCGATGGAGCCAAAAGCGATGTGGGAAATATTCTGGATCTCTTCGATAAGGATAATACCGTCCTTATTCCCGACCCGGTCTATCCTGTTTACCGGGATACCAATGTGATGGCCGGCCGGGATATCCGATATCTGAATGCCAACATGGAAAACGGATTTCTCCCCCTCCCCGATCCATCCCAAAAAGCGGATATCATCTACATCTGCTCCCCCAACAATCCCACCGGCGCAGCTTACAGCCGGGAGCAGCTCAAAGCATGGGTCTCTTATGCCAAGGAACAGGAGGCCATTATCCTATACGACGCCGCTTATGAGGCTTTCATCCAGGATCCAGATCTTCCCCGCAGTATCTTCGAAATCGAGGGAGCTGATACCTGCGCCATAGAATTCTGTTCCCTTTCCAAAACGGCCGGCTTTACCGGTACCCGGTGCGGGTATACGGTGGTTCCCCACACACTGGAGCGGGAAGGCATGTCCCTTCGGAAAATGTGGCTTCGCAGGCAGACCACCAAATTCAATGGGGTTTCGTATCCTGTGCAGAAAGCTGCAGCAGCTGTATTTACGCCGGAAGGCCTGAAAGCCTGCCGGGAGCATATCGCTGTTTACCGGGAAAACACCCGAATCATGGCGGAAACTCTGAAAAGACTTGGCATATGGTTCGTGGGCGGAAAAAATTCTCCCTATATCTGGCTGAAATGCCCCTTTGGGATGCAATCCTGGGAATTTTTTGATTTTCTTCTGGAAAAGGCAAATATAGTCGGAACACCCGGCAGCGGCTTCGGCAAAAACGGCGAAGGTTTCTTCCGCCTGACGGGATTCGGCAAAAATGAAGATACACAAAAAGCTATGGACCGCCTGCAGAATTTGTTGTAAGGGCCTGCGGAACAGGGTCATAATCCAGTCCGCGGGCCGGATACCTGTTTTCATCGGCTTTAGATTGAAAACAGTTGCAATATACTTTGCAGCGTTGCGCACTATATCGGAGGAATCAAAAAGATGAGCATGGATGAAATTCGGGAAGAATGCGGTGTATTCGGGATCTACAGTCACCCAGAGGCGGCCTCTCTCAGCTATTTCGGGCTTCATGCCCTGCAGCACCGGGGCCAGGAAGGAGCCGGGATCGCCGTGGCGGACGGCTGCACCATTCGCTGCCATAAGGGGCGAGGGCTCCTGACAGATGCCTTTCAACCAGGAGATCTGAAAAACCTTCCCGGGTGCAACGCTATCGGCCATGTTCGCTATGGGACAAATGGTGGGGATGAAATTGAAAATGTCCAGCCTATGGTGGCAAGAGCCGCTATAGGGAGCATTGCTGTCGTCCATAACGGGCAAATTGTCAATGCCCCAGAGCTCCGAGAAAAACTGGAGAATCACGGCAGCATCTTCCGTGGCACTTCAGACAGTGAAATCATTCTGCACATGATCCAGCGCCGAAAAGGGCCCCTTCTGGATAAAATCCGGGAAGCCTGCAGCCTCTTGGACGGAGCCTTTTCTTTTCTTCTGCTTACAGAAAAGAACCTGTACGCCATTCGGGATAAAAACGGCCTGCGACCTCTTTCTCTGGGAAAGCTTGGAGAAAGCTGGTGCCTGAGCAGTGAAACCTGCGCCTTTGAGGCTGTCGGCGCTTCCTTTATCCGGGATATCGAACCTGGGGAAATTGTAAAAATCTCTCACAAGGGGGTAGAATCCTGCTATTATGCAGAAATCCGCCGCCATCGGCTCTGCGCCATGGAATACGTCTACTTCTCCCGGCCGGATAGCGATCTGGAAGGCCAAAACGTCCATTCCGTCCGTAAAAAAACAGGGATGCTCCTGGCAGAAAAGGATTCAGGCCGTTTAGATGCGGATATGGTGGTGGGCGTTCCGGATTCTTCTCTTTCTGCCGCCATGGGATACAGTGAAAAAAGCGGACTTCCCTATGAGATGGGGCTTATCAAAAACCGGTATGTGGGCCGCACTTTTATTGAACCCACTCAGAAGCTCCGGGATACGGGCGTCAAGATGAAGCTTTCCGCCAACAGTACCGTGGTCAAGGGAAAGCGTCTTATCCTTTTGGATGATTCCATCGTCCGGGGAACCACATCCCGCCACATCATTCGCCTCCTGCGGGACGCAGGAGCAAAAGAAGTCCATCTCCGCATCGCCTCCCCCGCATTCCGGTATCCGTGCTTCTATGGTGTGGATATGTCCACCCGGCAGGAGCTGATTTCCTCTTCCATGGATACAGAAGCTCTTTGTTCCTTTTTAGGCGCAGATTCCCTCCGTTTCCTGGAAGTGGACGATTTAAAGAAAGCCTATGGAGGCCATGGTTTCTGTTTTGCCTGCTTTGACGGGAACTATGTCACCCAAATATACAGTTACCTTGAGAAGCTTAAATGAAGTCTTCCGCCATGAAAAAAGGCGCAGGATACTCCCCATAAGAGAGTTTCCTGCGCCTTTCCATTTTCAAAAAATTCAAAGAAGATTCCAGTGCTCTCTGTATATCAATAATCCTATCTAAAACAGATGGATATATCCTGCTACTGCGCATACAGTTCTGTCAGCCACATCGGCTGTTATGCTATAAGGAACTGTTATTCCCTACGCAATTTAAAAAATTTCAGAGCACAAATGGACACTATCAATATAATGGGAAACACACATCCCACAAGCATGCCCGACTGCAAATTATCCCCTGCAGCTTGCGTTACGACCCCCACAATACTGGGGCCAATCGAGCCGCCCAAGTCCCCTGCCATGGCAAGCAGGGCAAACATAGCTGTTCCACCAAGAGGAATCCTGAGAGACGAAATGCTGATGGTTCCGGGCCACATGATGCCCACTGAAAATCCGCACAGTATGCAGCCGATCAGGCCAAATACCGGATTTCCCGCAGTTGAAACCAATAGATAGCAGATGAAACACAAAATGCCTGAACCCAGCATAAATTTCATCAGATCGATTTTATCGCCGTATTTCCCATAGAATACGCGGCTGATGCCCATGGCAACGGCAAATAAGCAAGGCCCCACAATATCCCCAATGGTTTTTGAAAGCCCCAACGCCGATTCTACATAGGCCGATGCCCACTGGGACATAGAAAGTTCACAGGCGCCCGCGCAAATCATCAAAACAATGGAAACCCAGAACATCGGAATTTTAAACAGCTGGCCTATGCTCAGCCCATCCCCATCGTCTGTAAGGCGTTCTATCGGGCATGTTGCAAAATTATATATATTGTAAAGAGGGACCAGCGCCCATATGCACGCCAGAATACGCCAGTGCTCTATACCGAATATCGAAAAGAATACGGTGGAGAGTAAAATCACCCCAACCGAACCCCAGCAGTAAAACGAATGAAGAAGGCTCATTACGCTGTCCTTATTTTCAAAAGGACACGCTTCCACAATGGGGCTTACCAGCACTTCTATGAGCCCGCTGCCTATTGCATAGATAATAACGCTCACCATGATGCCAACATAGGGATCCGGCAAAACCTGGGGCAAAAAGGCCAGCCCTATTAGGCCTAATGCAGACAACACTTCCGATGCGACAACACTTTTTCGGTAACCGATCCGATCCACAAATTTTGCGCAAAAAAAATCCACCAGCAGCTGGGTAAAGAAAAAAGCTGTGGAGATAAAAGCAATTTTCCCCAGAGAGATCCCATAAGAGGTATGAAACGTCAAAAATAATAATGGGGCAAAGTTGGCCGTTATGGCCTGGGTAATAAACCCAAGATAACACGCTATCAGCGTTTTGTTATAATTTTTTACCATTCTGCGTTCCTCCGAACTATATGTATAGTTTATAGCATATCATTTTTTATCCTTCGATTCATTGCATTATATAGAGATTTTATTATATAATATCGTAAATTCTTATAGACGCGGGGACCATTGCATGCATTACAATACATCCTATACTAAAATCGTGACAGATGAAAACCTGATGGAAACCATTCAGCATGGCAGCAAGGATTACCCCTTCTGCTTTTATTATGACAATCTAAGCTTGTTTGATTTCAACTGTATAGACTGGCATTGGCACTCAGAATTGGAATTTGTTTTAGTAGAAAAGGGCACTGTGAATTGTTCTGTTGGAGAAGATCAGTTCGTTTTGCCGGAAGGAAACGCCATATTTATCAATTCAAAGGTGCTCCACCGCTATCAATGCAGAGGCCAGGGAACTATCCCGAATTTTGTATGCCTGCCCACAATGATTGCTCCGGAAGAAAGCCTCATCTTCAATAGATATATAGAGCCTATTCTTACCTCTTCTCTCAATTATCAGATATTCAGCCCGAACATACCATGGCAAAAATCAAGTATTCAGATTATGCAGGATATCATTACCGCTCAGAATTCCATCGCTGCAAAAGAACTTATCACTTCTTCCTTACTGCTAAAACTTTGGGCCATCCTCTATGAACATACAGAGATCATACCATCCGAGCAGCAAACAAAGCATTCCGCTATGCTTCAGCTTATGATGCAATATATCCATTCCAATTATCCGTTCTCCATTTCATTGGACGATATTGCCCGATGCGCCAGCATTAGCAAAAGCAGTGCGCTCTCTCTTTTTCATAAATATCTGCACACTACACCTGTCCAGTATCTGATTGGCTACCGGCTGAAAGAGGCCTCTCGTCTGCTCTCGGCAACGGAATACAGCATTTCTGCGATTGCACAAAAAACCGGGTTTGAAAATGTAGGCTATTTTTGCCGGAAATTTAAAGAGAATTACGGTTTTACGCCAACTGGGTATAGAAACAGAAAATCTGCAGGGGAGTTTATGCAAAAAGAGTCAATATGATGGCGCATCTATACAGAATCATAAATTACACAAAAAGAGGTCTTGCCTGCCTCATAGAGGAACGCCCGAAGAATTTGAAATTCTTCGGGCGTTCCATTTTATTTGCAGCCAACTGCCATCGTCATCTCTAAGCTAACAGACCGTCTGCGTAACAATATACCTTATGCAATTCATCGGTAGATTCGCCTCAGTGTGTACGGAGAACCATCATTATCCTATGCTACCCAGAACAGCACCCAAGATCAGTACCAGAAGGGTCACACCGCAGAACACATATTTTGCCAATGGATAAAACCATTTGCCCAAGGGCTTTTTCCGAGCAAGGTTGACCTCCTCCAGCACATATTCTTTTCGGCAGACCCAGAAAAAGAATACGCCGGCCAAAAGAGCTCCCAATGGGCAGATGTAGATAGAACACACGTCCATCCACTGGGATACGATGGGCGCTATGAGCAGCCCAACCACAATGCCTGTAAGGCCGATTATCGCTACAGCAACAGGCCGCTTGAGATGGAAAAATTCCTGCAGGGTTGCAATGGGGGCCTCAAACAGATTGATCAGAGAGGTCAATGCCGCAAAGGCCACTGCAATAAAGAAAATCGTAAGGAGAACGCCGCCGCCGGGAATATCTTTAAGCACATTCGGAAGATAGATAAACATCAACCCAGGCCCGCCGGCATCCAGTGTTTCCCCTGCCACAGCCATAGCGGGCAGGATCACCAAGGCTGCCAAAACAGCCGCACAGGTATCGAATATAGCCACCATTCGGGCATCCGCCGGCACATTGGATTTCCGGCTCAGGTAGGATCCATAGATGAGAGTACCGTTTCCCGCAATGGAAAGAGAGAAAAACGCCTGCCCCAGAGCAAACACCCACACCATAGGATCCAAAAGCCCCTCCGGCTCCAACCGGAAAATATACTCATATCCAGCCAGAGAGCCTGGAACAAAGAGAAGATACACCGCAAGGCCTATAAACAACAGGTAAAACAGGGGCATCATAATCTTATTCGCCTTTTCAATGCCCTTTCCGATTCCGAAGGCCAGTATTCCTATTGTTATAACCATCCCAACAACCTGCCAGAGGACGTTAGACGAAGAAATTTCCCCGAAAAGAGAAGAAAAACCCTCTACGGAAGAAAGGCCCATCAGGGAACCATCCACAGAGCCAGCCAGATATTTAAAGATCCAACCCATAATTACGGAATATCCAATGGCCATAGCCAGGGAACCCAGAACCGGTATAAGCCCCAGAAACTTTCCGGGCTTTTCCCTGCCAAATCGCATGCCAGTGGCCTTGCCGAAAGCATCCACAGGCCCGGAACGGGCAGCCCGCCCGAAGGACATTTCACCGATTACGCCGGTGGAACCGATGATAACCACAAATATAATGTAGGGAAGGAGGAATGTCCCGCCGCCGTATGCGGAAACCCTTGCCGGGAAAAGCCAGATGTTCCCCATTCCCACGGCGGAGCCGATACAGGAAACAATAAATCCCCATTTGGAATTCCAGGAATCCCTTTGCCCCGACTGCCTGGATTCTTCTGCTTTTTTCGTGTTTTCTTCAGATGACAATATTACCACTCCCCCTGCGGATCCGTCCGCCATATTTCTGAGATAAGAGCAGCGCCCTTCTCAGCCCTCTTCGATATGAAAAGTATAGCATTTTGTCTGAAAAAAGTCTATCCCGGAATATTTTTTCATAGCCTGCGAAAAAACGAGATGGAAAAAGGGGACTTTCTGTCATATGAAAATACACTTTTTCACATTTACACTCTACAGGATCTTTGTTATACTTAGGGCGTAAAAGTGTGGATTTTCCCCGTATTGTATATTTTTTCTGCTTCTGCAAAAAATCTGCTATGCTTACAAAACCACAAACGGATGGCGAATAAAGAGGAGTAAAGCAGGAACGGCGTTGTATTTTTACGCCACGTGGAATTTCGGCTTTTAAAAGCCTGCATTCCTTCTTTTCCAATGGATGCCTACCACACGCTGCCACACTGCCATACATCTTACACTATACATTCGCGGCCAACACGGCCTATTTCATAAAAGGAGAGAGTTGCCATGCAAATCGAACGTTACTACGAAGATCCCTCCGCCCTGCATATCGGCACTATGGATAATCGGGCCTATTATGTACCCGATGCTTCCAAAGAATGCGGATTTCCGGCCGAAACAGCGGAGGAATCCCAAAAAGCTCTGCTTTTAAGCGGCTGCCAGTGGAGTTTCCGCTACGACAGCTGCCCCGAAGAC
Source organism: uncultured Clostridia bacterium (assembly GCA_904399395.1). Lineage (GTDB taxonomy): Bacteria > Bacillota > Clostridia > Oscillospirales > Acutalibacteraceae > UMGS1264. The sequence continues at coordinate 50,729 of CAJFPJ010000028.1, forward strand.
GTACCGGAAAGCTTCATCCGGGAAGACTGCTGTGAGGAGTCTCTGGGGTATGCTCCCATCCCCGTGCCCGGCTGCTGGCAGAACTATGGCTACGACCGGCACCAGTACACCAATACCCGCTACCCCTTCCCCTTCGATCCTCCTTATGTGCCAGAAGAAAATCCCTGCGGTTCCTATCGCCGGTGGTTTGAGCTCACCGAAGAAGAGGCCGCTTCTGAAAGCTTTCTGAACTTTGAAGGGGTGGATTCCTGCTTTTACGTGTGGGTGAACGGCTCCTTTGTGGGCTACAGCCAGGTCTCCCATTCCACCAGTGAGTTCCGCGTCACGGAATTCGTCCGCCCAGGGAAGAACCTTCTCTCGGTGCTGGTTCTCAAATGGTGCGACGGAAGCTATCTGGAAGATCAGGATAAATTCCGCATGAGCGGTATTTTCCGCGATGTATATCTTCTGTTCCGGCCCCAATCTCATATCCGGGATTATTTCGTTCACACGCCCGTCTCTTCCTTCTCGGAGGACGGCCTCACCGGCAGCGCCTCCATTCAGATCGACCTTTCCTGGTTCGGGCAGGCCGATGAAGCAAAGGCTGTGCTGTATGCTCCTTCCGGTGAAAAGCTGTCTGAAACTTCCGGCTCGGAGTCTCTTTCCTTCCAGCTCGAAAAGGCAGAACTCTGGAACGCCGAGCGCCCCGCTCAATATACTGTGGTGCTTTCTGCTAACGGGGAAAGCATTCGCCAGATGATAGGTATCCGGCAGATCGAGATTCGGGATGCGGTCATTTACCTTAACAACAAAAAGATTAAATTCAAAGGCGTCAACCGGCACGACAGCGACCCCGTTACAGGCTTCGCCATCAGCCGTGAACAGCTCATCACCGATCTTCGCCGGATGAAGGAGCACAATGTGAACGCCATCCGCACCAGCCACTACCCCAACGCACCCTGGGCCGCTCAGCTCTATTCCAAATATGGTTTTTATGTGATCGACGAGGCCGATCTGGAAACCCACGGCTGCGTGAATATTTACGGCGGCGGCTCTGAGCACAGCTACTTCCAGAAATTTGTGGAGGATCACACCTACGGCCTTATTGCCCACGATCCCCGCTTCGAGGAGGCCATTGTAGACCGCACCCAGCGCAATGTGACCCGGGATAAAAACAACGCCTCCGTTGTTATGTGGTCCCTGGGCAATGAATCCGCCTACGGCCCCAACCTGGAAAAGGCTGCTGCCTGGGCCAAAGCCTATGATCCCTCCCGCCTCATTCACTATGAATGCAGCGTTTACCAGATGAAAGGCTATAACAACGATATTTCCAACCTGGATGTGCATTCCAGGATGTACGCCCCTGTGGAAGCCATCGACTACTATTTCACGGATGAATTTAAAAAGGAGCTCAATAAACCCTTTATCCAGTGTGAATATTCCCACGCCATGGGCAACGGCCCCGGGGATCTGGAAGCCTATTACGGGAGAATGCAGAAATACGACGGCTACGCCGGCGGCTTTGTGTGGGAATGGTGCGACCATGCCATCTATGCCGGCATCACAGAGGAGGGCAAGCCCATTTACCGCTACGGCGGCGATTCCGGCGAGTTCCCCCACGACGGCAATTTCTGTATGGATGGCCTTGTGTATCCTAACCGGACGCCTCACACCGGCCTTTTGGAATTCCGCAACGTTATGCGCCCCATCCGGGCAAGCCTTGTTTCTGTCTCCGGCAAATCTGTCAAAGCCTTGCTGCAGAGCCAGGTGGATTTCCTGAACGCCAGGGAATTTGTTTCTCTTCGCTGGGAGCTGGCTGCCGAAGGCTCTGTGATCGCCGAAGGCGCCGTCGAGACGCCCAGCCTTCCTGCCAAGGGAGAAGCGGAAATCGAGATCCCCTGCACCCTGCCCGAAGACGCTTCCCTCCTTACCCTGCGCCTGCTCTACCTGCAGAAGGAAGACGCCCCCCTGACCCCCGCAGGCATGCTGCTGGGCTTTGATCAGCTTATCCTGAAGGATGCCGCCGCTGCGAAACAAGCTTCCGAAACAGAAACGGGCTGCGGGGCCGTCGCTATCCGAGACTGCGGAGCCTCCATCGTCGTGGAGGGGAAAGCCTTCCGCCACGTGTTTGATAAGAAGAAGGGAGTATTTTCCTCTGTTTCTGTAAACAACGTATCCCTTCTGGATAAGCCCATGGAATGGAACATCTGGCGTGCTCCTACGGATAATGACCGCAATATCCGCCATGAATGGGAACGGGCGGGCTACGACCGTTCCACCGTGCGCGTATACAGTGTGGAAACTGCTCCTGAGAACGGCGGCGCTGTGATCTCTGCGAAACTCTCTATTTCCGCCCTGTTCATCCAGCGGATCCTGACAATTTCTGCCCAGTGGCACATTGCACAGGATGGAACCATCCGCATCGAGGCTGAGGCAAAACGGGATACTGCCCTCCCCTTCCTGCCCCGGTTCGGCCTGCGCATGTTCCTGCCCAAGGCATTCTCTCAGGCGGAATATCTGGGCTACGGCCCCTATGAGAGCTACTGCGACAAGCATCACGCCTCCTATCTGGGCCGCTTTGAAAGCCCTGTTTCCCGCATGCATGAGGATTACCTGATGCCGCAGGAAAATTCCAGCCATTTCGGCTGCCGCTGGGCTGCACTTCAGAGCGAAACCGGCGATACGTTCAAGGCGGAATCCCCCATTCCCTTCAGTATGAACGTTTCCCTCTATACCCAGGAGGAACTCGCAGAAAAGGCTCACCCCTATGAGCTTGCTCCCTGCGGTTCCACCGTCCTTTGTCTGGATAGTCACATGTCCGGCGTGGGCTCCAACAGCTGCGGCCCTGTGCTTATGGAAGAATACAGGGTGGACGGCGAAATTCTCAAAATGGATTTCACCCTTTCCCTGAAGGCCGGAAAATAAACTGCAAAACGCCCCACACCGTTGATTTTCCTATTCAGGAAGCCCTCTCCATTTTGGAGAGGGCTTCCTTTTTTTCCATTTCTTCATATTTGTCCCTACGCCAGGATACAGAATCCACACCAACCCCCGGTCTCTTCCGATCCTCTACCGCAAGCTATCCCCAGCCACCCGCCGCAGGGCGGCTTCGTCCAAAAGGGCAATGGAACCTCTGGTGAGCTTCACAAGCCCTTCGTTTTGAAAATACTTTAGCATTCGGGTTATAACCTCCCGAGCACTGCCTAGATGGCGGGCAATCTCCTCATGGGTGAGGCTTAGCACCCCGTCCGCTGCCTCTTCAAGATCTTTTTCTTCCAGCAGAAAGGCCGCCAAGCGGGAATCCAATTTTTTATACAGCACCTGGTTCAGAAGCCACATCACATCGGAAAAGCGAGCCCCCATAACCTCGTTGGTGTAGTTGGAGGCCGCAGCCGATTCCTGCATGATGCTCCGGTATGCTTCCGCAGGGATGTGAAGGTACTCTGTCTCCTCCTCCGTCACAATGGAAAGCTCAAACTCAATGCCTTTCATCATGCAGGAAGCCGAAAACAAGCAGAAATCCCGGGGAAAAAGCCGGTAGAGGGTGACTTCCCTCCCCTCCTCCGAAAGAATATACGCCCGCACCCTCCCTTTGAGAAGCACCAGAACGCCCACGCAGTCTTCTGCGCCATTGTGAAGGACTGCGCCCCTATCCGCTTCCTCCAGGGCTGCCGACGATTTAAGTCGGTTTTGTTGGTCCGGCGTCAGTTCCCCCCAGAAAGGAATGTATTCCTTACATAGGGCGGTCAACTCTTCCCCACTGGCCGGCCGTATCCTCGTTCCCGTTCGTCCGGTTCCCATTCTCGCACCTCCGTATTCCGCCGGGCAGGGCGTTCCTTCCCACTTCCCGGTTTTCAATTCTATAAAGACATACGTCAATTGTATCCCTGCTTGCAAGAATCGGCGTTTTAACGTTCCTTCCACCGAATCTCTCACATAACCCACGACATCCCACGCAGGATAGTTTCAAGCCACGAGCTTATTCTCAATACTATATGCACACCCAGAAACCGTTAAAACAGTGGTTCAAAAGGTAGTCCCCCGGTCTTATGGATTTTGCTCTTCCCGGTTTTCTGCCTCCTGAGCGCCAGTGCCCGCCTCCCGGGCCCGAATCTCCGCCCGGAGCGCCTCGATCTGCCGCATGCGCTCCACCACCCTGGCTTCGGAGCCGTGACCCGCAGGAGTATAGTACCTGCGGCCCCTGAGAGACTCCGGCAGGCACTCCATGGCGGTGAGCTTTTCCTCCCGATCGTGGGCGTACTGGTAACCCTCCCCATAATGCAGCTCCCGCATGAGATCCGTCACCCCATTGCGAATCTGCAGGGGCACGGGCTCTGCCAGCATGGCTGCCGCGTCCTTTTTTGCCGCTTCATACGCCACATAAAGGGCGTTGGACTTGGGCGCCAGAGAAAGATATGTGACCGCATGGGTCAGATGGACGCTGCATTCCGGCATACCGATAAAATGGCACGCCTGATACGCCGCCACCGCAATTTCCAGAGCGCGGCTATCCGCCATGCCAATATCCTCGCTGGCGAAACGCACGAGCCTTCTGGCCACATAGAGAGGATCCTCCCCGGCCTCCAGCATCCGCGCCAGCCAGTATATAGCCGCGTCCACATCGCTGTTGCGCATAGATTTATGCAGCGCCGAAATGATATTGTAGTGCTCCTCACCTTTTTTATCATACAAAAGGGACTTTCGGCTGGTGCACTGCTCCAGCGTTTCCCTTGTGACCACTGTGCGGGCATCGTTCCGGCCGCTGTTTAAAATAACCATTTCCAAGGTATTCAGAGCCGTCCGCGCATCCCCGTTGGAAAAAGCCGCTATAGCCGACAAGATTTCCTCGGAAATATCGATTTCCTGGCCCCCGAATCCCCTTGGATCCGCAAGGGCTCTTTTCAGAAGAGAAACGATTTCCTCCTCTGAAAGAGCGTTGAGCACGAACACTTTGCAGCGGGAAAGCAGCGCGGAGTTGATTTCAAAAGAAGGATTCTCCGTGGTGGCCCCGATCAAAATAATGCTGCCCTTTTCCACATAAGGCAGAAAGGCGTCCTGCTGGGCTTTATTGAAGCGGTGAATCTCATCCACAAAGAGGATCGTCCGCTCTCCCATCCGCCTGGAGGCCTCGGCCTTTGCCATAACCTCCTTGATCTCCTTGATGCCGCTGGTCACCGCGCTGAAATTGATAAAATGAGCCCTGGTCCTGTTGGCGATGATCCTTGCAAGGGTCGTCTTTCCCACCCCCGGAGGCCCCCAGAAAATCATGGAAGAAATCTGATCCTGATCGATCAGCTGGCGGAGAACCTTGCCCTCCCCCAAAAGGTGGGTCTGCCCCGAAAATTCAGAAAGATCCTGCGGCCGCAGGCGATTGGCCAGAGGGGTTGCCTGCTCTCTTGCGCCGCCCCCGAAAAAGCTCTGCTGCTCCTGTTGGTCTTCTTCCCAAAAGCTCATACTGGCCGCTCCTTTCTGCCCCGGAGCTTTGTGCACCTCCGGGCTCCTCTTACCGACTTCCCAAAACATTTGTTTTAAAGAAAGTATATCATATCCACCTCTAAAAGGGAAGATTTTACCTTCCGCGGTCTCTCAACACCTTTTAATAAGATTAAATTTCTATCTCTTGTATACACTCAGGCCGTAATGGCCTTATTCCCTTCTGGTACTTGCTCAAGCCGCAAAGGGTTTCGCCCAGAAAAGGAGCAAGGATACGGTTCAGAGGGAAAGGCTTCCCCTTGAAAATCCTCTTTCAGACAGGGATGAAATTGGAAACATGGGCGTTCAGATTGAAACGTAGCTGATGGGATTCCACAGTCGTCCACTGACCACGGATTACGCAGGAAAGAGGCCAACTGCGTAGACCAGTCCGACAGCAGTAAAATCTGGGATATTTGCTCCCTGTTCATAATTTGAATATATTGATGACGATATATTTAAAATCTTTACAACTTCAGCAGACAACTATTTCAGAGAATTTACAATGTTTTCAGCTATATTCATATCTTGATATCCACCCTATTATGTAATATTTATCGCTATATATTTGCTGCTAATTAGAAACATCAAGAATAATAGCTAATCGCGTAATATTTACGCTTAATATGGATAATAAAGCGTATGAGATTTGCATATAACCCGATCATAACCGTTTATACTAAAGATCAGGGGGTGAAAAGATAGCTATGTACGATTTGGGAAGGATATTATCAACATTGCGAAAGAAAAAGGGCTATACCCAGGCGCAGGCAGCTACTCGGTTGGGTGTAAACCGTTCCACAATTGTAAGCTGGGAAAATAACTACCGCGAACCCAACTCCCAAAATTTGGTTGATGTATCCCGATTATATGATGTGCCTGTAACATACCTCTTA
>CAJFPJ010000029.1 GCA_904399395.1 uncultured Clostridia bacterium
ATGGATGCCCCCTGTTAAATACAGGGAAGCATCCATGTGTTAGCCGTGATCGTAATTCAATGTGTCCAGGATTCTGGGTACATATCAGGTAGCTTCCGGTTCCTTTGTTAATGCACGGATTCAGTTCTGCCGGCATTCGTCGGAAAGACCGTAAAATTCGTTCCTGTCAAAGCCCAGATATTCCTGGGACTCCGTTGTTCTGGGAACAATCTCTATCATTAAGAACTCGTTCCCCCTTATAGAAAGACTGAGAGAATATTTCCCATCCTTTTCCTCCAGCATGCCATGAGAGAAGGCGGGTTCGGCCGCATGTTTCAAAACCGACACCTGTTTTTCCGTAAGGCTTCTGGGCATCCCCATATCATACCAAGCCTGTTCCGGGTTTCCGAAGCGCTCATTCACCCTCTCCTCTGTGAAAAAGGCTCTTCCCCCGAAAGAGGGGAGGGAAAGCTCCCTTTCATAGGGAGCAGGCGGCTGGGCGCCGTCTCTGGGGTCGTAAAAGCTCCAGGCGAGGATCACATACCGCTCCCTATCCGCCGTTACAAGCATGTTTTCATCCCTGTAAAGAAGAGTTTTCCCAGCCTGGCTGAAAAAGCGGAAAACATGGAACGAAGGCTTTTTGATCCCGTTGAGAGCCACCAGGCCAAAGCCCCCGGCGAAAGGCGCCTTGGGAACATCGCATTCTTCAAACACATCGCTGAACGTCCAATAGGAATAAGACTCAGCATACTCGCCGGCCTCGCTTAGGATCCTGGCCAGATAAGCGGCGTTGAAAACGCTGTCGTGCACAGGACAGAGCGGGTTATAGGAGCTATTGAACTCCGTAATATGCAGGGGTAGGCCTTTGGTGAGAGGGTAACGGGCCATAATTTCTCTAGTTTCCCGCAGTTCTTCCAGCATCACCCTGGGATCCCGCATGGTGTGGTATACGTAATGCCCCTCGTTTCGGGGCGTATTGGCCGTATAACAGTGGCGGGTGACAAAATCCAAAGGTACATGATTTTCACTGCAGAACGAAAAGAAGGAAGTGAGCCATCGTTCCACTTCCACGCCGCAGATGGCGGGCCCGCCCACCTGGATCTGTGGATCCACGCTTTTTACCGCCCGAACGGAGCTCTCATACAAGCGGAAATAGCCTTCCAGCCCCCCTGTCCAAAATCCGATATTGGGTTCGTTCCAGACTTCCACAGGCCAGTTTCGAACTTCCTCCGCTCCATAGCGTTCTACGCAGTGCAGAAGCGTCTGCCGGATAAGCTCCTCCCACTTCTCATAGTCCTTCGGCGGGGTAACATTTCCCTTCCAGTAAAAAATGGTCTGCTCACCGGAGGCAAGCTCTTCCGGCATGAAGCCAAGCTCTATAAACGGGCGGATTCCCTTTTGCAGATAGGAGTCAAAGATCCTGTCCAGATATGTAAAATTATAGAAGGGGACTGTGCGGCCGCCGCACTCATATTCCCGGTAAATGCCCACATCCCTGCAAAATAGGCCGTGCCCTCGGATATACTGGAACCGGATAGCCTTCTGCACAAGCTCCAGATGCTCCTGATATTCCTTCTGCAGGGCCAGCCCCAGCCGCCCTGTTCCCACACAGTATGCAGTATGGTTGCGAAAGGGCGCTCCCTGCCCTTTTATCTCTAACCGTTCACTCAATTGCGCGCACTCCTCTCTTGAATACTTAAAATTGCGTCACCGCCCGAAACGCCGCTTTAGGCTTGTGTTCCTCGTCAAACAGGAGAGGGCGGTTCGCCCTGTGAGGCTCAAAGAAACGGTCCAGCCAGGTGTCGTCATCCGCTACGCCCCAGAAGGTAACTGCCTCGATCACATCCCTGTATTCCCGGAAAATATGGAAAATTTCCTCATAAAGCTTTGTCTGGCGAATAAGAAGCTCCTCCGGAGCAGGTCCCGGCTCCGGGCGGTATGGATCCGACTGGGCGTAAAGGGAAAGATCCAGCTCCGTAATCTGCAGCTTCAGCCCAAGAGAAGCGTATGCCTCTATGCTGCGGCGTATCTCATCCGGCTGCGGCGCCGTAATGTTCCAATGGCCTTGGATGCCGAACCCATCCACAGGTGCGCCTTCTTCCAAAAGCCTGCGGAGAAGAGCGCAGATTTTCTCCCTCTTTTCGGGGACGCAGGCGTTGTAGTCGTTATAATACAGGGAAGCCTCCGGAACGCTCTCCTTGGCGCACACAAACGCCTCTTTCAGAAAATCCTCCCCGGCAATTTCCAGCCAGGGGGAACGCCGGAGAATATTGCTCCCCTTATCCTCCACTGCTTCGTTCACCACATCCCAGCAGTAAAGATTCGGAGAAAAATGGGACGTCACCCTGCGGATATGGTCTTTCATAACCGTAAGAAGGTTTTCCTTTTTCCTGGGCATCCCATTTTCCCGAAAGACCCAAGAAGGCGTCTGGTTATGCCACACCAGCGTATGACCGCGCATACGCATCCCGTTTTCTCTGGCAAACCGGAGAAGGATATCCGCCTTTTCAAAATCATATACTTCCGGTTCCGGGTGAAGGCGTTCAAATTTCATCTCATTTTCTGCTGTGATGCTGTTGAAATGCACTTTCAGCAGATCGGCATGAGTATCCACAGACCGGCTGTTTACAGCCGCGCCGATAGAAAAATAATCCCGGTACGCTTCGCACAGGGATACCACTTTCATACGTATTCCTCCCAACACAAACACGAATACTGCCAGATGTATGGCAGCGTTTCTGTCATGAGTATATACCATATATATTTTCTTTTCAATCGAAAATTGTTCAAAATATCTGCTGATAGAAAAACAAAAGACATTCTGTGGAGATATCCCCACGGAACGTCTTTTGTTGCCGGATTTCGTTCTCAGCCGTTTGTTCCGCTTTCCAGAAAAATCAGGTGAGCTATGCCGGGGATGGATTCCCCTTGCTGAGAGGATGTGGGCGACATAAGAGCGCCGGTCGCCACAAACAATACTCTTTTCAGCTTTTTTTCTTCCATTTTCTTCAAAATAATGGAGCACAGCACACTGGCCGAGCATCCGCAGCCGGAGCCTCCGGCGTGCACATCCTGCTGATCCCGGTCATAGAGCATCAGACCGCCGTCATTGTGTTTCCCTTCAATGTGGATATTCTCTTTTTCCAGGAGAGTATGCAACAGATCGCTCCCCACACGGCCCAAATCCCCGGTAAGGATCAGGTCAAAATCATCAGGGGAAGAGCCCGTATCCCTCAGATAGCCCGTGATGGTGGAGGCCGCAGCCGGTGCCATGGCGGCGCCCATATTGTTGGCGTCGCTGATCCCCAGATCCGTTATGCGGCCAAAAGAAACCTCCCGCACACGAATGGAACCATTTCCCTCTTTCCCTAAAAGGATGGAGCCGCTGGCCGTGGCTGTCCACTGAGCGGTTGGCGGGCGCTGGCCGCCGTATTCCAGAGGCATGCGGAACTGCCGCTCTGCTGAGCAAAAATGGGATGAGGTCACAGCAGCTGCACGGCGGGCGGCTCCACTCTCTACAAACACAGAGGCCATTCCCAGAGCCTGGGCCATGGTAGAGCAAGCCCCATATTGACCCAAAAATGGGATCTGGAGATCCCGCAGACCAAAGGTGGAAGAAATGCATTGATTCAGCAGATCCCCCGCAAAAATAAAATCCATATCCTCCGGCTGCAGAGAAGCCTTCTGCAGAGCTACGTTGATGGATTCATCCTGCAGATGGCTTTCCGCCTGTTCCCAGCTTTTATCCCCAAGCGACGTATCCTCATGGCATACGTCGAAATAGCCCCCCAAAGGCCCTTCGGATTCCTTCTTCCCAGCCACGGAAGCCCAGGAAAGAAGGCAGGGCCCATTTTCAAAATGAAGCGTATTTTCCCCGATTCTCTGTATCATCAGAGCCCTCCTTTCTATGCATAATGCCACCATGCGGCCTTATGGTGTTTCAGGCACCTAACCTGGCAATCACCGCTGCTCCTGCTTATATTCAAAATTTTGCCTTCCTTGCAGGTTAATGCCCCTGGGCGCTTGAACCGTTGGCGGCAAAGCCTTGGCTTTCCGAATTGCGGGCCAATCGATAATCTGCCCGGCAAAACGAAAGGATACGCTTTGGATAGTATTCGCTAAAAGGCTGATTTCCATACCGCACTGAGCAGGAAAAGTAATCTGGAAAAAGCAAACAAAAACAAAACCGCCAAAAGGAGGCAAATCTATGATATGTACCCTCTTTACTGGACAAGCAGTAAGGAGGGTATATTTATATGAGATATTCATATGAATATAAGAGTAAATGTATTGA
>CAJFPJ010000030.1 GCA_904399395.1 uncultured Clostridia bacterium
CAAGAGATCAAGAGATCAAGAGATCAAGAGATCAAGAGATCAAGAGATCAAGAGATCAAGAGATCAAGAGATCAAGAGATCAGACCTTGTCTGGGCAGAAGATCATAGGTCTTCGGGCCGAAAAAAGCCAATAGGTTTTTCAGAAAAAGGGCAAGGGCTTCTGCAGAATTTGGTTTGCAGAAGTGGAGGAAACAGGGAAGAGAGGATGGGCAGAAGAGTACCTTATGCTGAATGAGAATGATTAGGAGGTGAGTCCAATGGACAGTGAACAGTTTCAGTCAGCAGTGAGCGGTCTGTTGGGCTGCCGCTGCTGATAAATAGGAAGATTCCGGAATCGGGAAAGCTTGTGAAAGGAGTGGAACCGGGGAAGGAATCAGCAAAGGAAAAATAACTTTGCATATAATACAGTAAAGGAATGATTCCCAAATACAGTTTTCTCAGAAAAGCCATTTAATGAAAGGACAGTGTTGTAGGATTACGAGCTGTTTTGAGATAGATGGTCGTAAGAGAGGAAATACGATTTCTGAGACGGCGTAGACCATTTTAGATATTCCCTGTTTGAGCTTTTATGAAAAGCATGAGTTTATTTTCTTTTGGAAATGCTTAGTTTCAATAAGAGGAAGAAGAAAAAATGGATAGCAGTTCGTCCGGAGATCAGAATGTGTGAGGTAACCACCAATGTACTGAGTTGATCCGTGCCGAAAGGTGAAACGGATACGATATATTTCCCAATGGAGGCAGGCTGAAGGGTGACATGTCGGAGGTTTGCCGAAAGCAAGAAAAAATATGTAACACAATGAGGGCTCTCATCCAGAGGATGGGAGCCCTTTTTCTGTTGCATTCAGCACATCTTTGATTGTTAAATTGAGATACACCAAAAGATCAGTCCATAGGTTTTTAGCAGTACAGATTCTAGCAGATGATAGAGAAGTGCAACAGGCGCACAGAGTGGGAAACCGCCCGGCGCCCCGCGAAGATCGCGCATAGGATCGTTCGCAGAAGCGCCTGAAAGACGGATGGGCTGGATAGGCCTGCTGCAGAATATCAACGGATGCCGCGGGATTCCAAAAGGCTGAGAATCATGGTGTTCATGAGCTTTTTTCCCATGGCCTCCTTAAATTGATGGGAACGGGTCTTTCCCTCGCTGCGGAGCTCTTCAAGCTTTGCGGAGAGTGTTTCTTGGCTTTGTAGCAGATGCTCGTAAACGTCTTCGAATGCCGCCAGGCGCTCTGCTGCTTCACCTGTGAAACCGGTTTCTTCCCTTTGGAGTATTTCAGTGTTTATAAAGGCTTTTCCTTCCCGGCGCTCTGTCAGTCTTTGAAATGGCATAGAAAATCTCCTTTTTGGTTTTTAGGTTCTTGGCAGTCGTTGTCGAGGTGATCCTTTCAAAATATCCGGTTCTTTCTGTCTCCTGTATCGGGCAGTATCCTGCGAAGAGCTTCTAGACGGAAGGCGGTGGGCCAGGCCACTAGCCACTGCGAGGGGCTGTTTTCGTGATGAGAGCTCAGCGTCAAATTCACAGATTCATCCTGGCTCCCGGCGGGGCGGGGGTCCTTTCCGTCTATAACCATAGAGCCGTCTGAAATGCACATCTGGCCATGGCGCCAGATTCCGTTGGCTCTTTCGGCCCATTGAGGGTTCCCGGTGAGCTCAGCTAAATCGCGGATCTCGTGAATATAGCTGAGGGCGAAGGGATCCATACCGCCATGAATGGAAACGGCCGTTCCGCCGAAGGTATCGAAGCCCATAGTTTCCAGGAGACTGCCTTTGGGATACTCTCTGGTGTAATGCCATTGCCAGGTGGAAAGATACCAGGCTGCCTTTTCTGCATTTTCCAAAAATTCTCTTTCGCCTGTCAGAGAGTATAGCATCAGGTTCCCTTTTAGCAGGGGAATGCTGGATTCCTTGTCGATGGAGAACACATCCAAAGCTCCTGCAGTAGTAAAACCATTTTCAGAGAGCTCACGGATATAGTACCGGCAGCTTTTTTTTGCAGCTTCCAGATATTCGGTCCTACCTGTGCGCCGAGCTCCCTCGCAAAGGGCCATAGAGAGAAATGCGCCGGTGGTGCCCTGTTTTACAGCAGGGGAAAGATCAGCTTCCAGCCAGCTCTTGCCGATGCGCCCGTTTTCATCCATCACTTTCAGGGCGAAATCGCAGATACGGCGTGCCATTTCTGCATACTGAGGCCGTTCACAGCCCAGAGCGGAGGCCCAGTCTGCTGACTCAAAAAATTGCACGGCAGCAGTGCCCAGATTGCATGCATCTACCGTTTTTGCAAAACCATTTGTATACATATTGTCATCATAATGGGTGGGAATCAGCCCAGTGGGCTTTTGAGCGGCGATCCAGGCATCTAAAACGGCGAGACCTTTGGTTTTGGCCTCTTCATCACCGGTCATGCAGGCATGAGCCAGAAGGGAATTTGCCAGAGAAGCATTTTGGCCGCACCAACCGATCTCGTATTTCTGTTTGCTCCTCTTGACCCACTTACCTTCCCAGGTAAAACCGATGCTGAAACCCTTGAAGCCATCCTCTTCTTCTGTGTATAGGAGCTTAGCATAAGAGATACCCAAATCCCACAGATCTGCATAGCTGCGACTGGGAGCCTTCAGCAGATAATACTGTTTCCAGGCGGCGGAAAGCAGGGCGTGCCAGGCGGTGCGGGGCTCTTCTACGGGAGCGAAGACCAACATGGCGCGAAAAACGCAGCGAGGCTGCGGCTTTTTCACATGCTTTTCCGGGTTGGGGAACATCTTCAGGCGGCTGTCCTGTTCCGGCCACAAAAGCTCGTGAACAGTGGTTTCCTCTTCTGTGTAAATGGAGCAGGCGCCGTCCAGTTGATCTGGGGGCAGGAACATGCCGGTGGAAAGAGTCTCCCCTTCTGAATAGGTGGCGCCGGGGATGCTCATCCGGTGCCAGATAAAACGCCAGGGCTCCTGTGTTTCCGGATCCCGGTTCCCCAGAAAATATGTGGGGGATTTCTTTTTTTCCCGTTTTTCCTCTGGAACGACAGCATTGCGGACATCCACATAGTCTTTTATATAAAAGCATTTGTTTTCGTCATACTGAAGAGCAGGCACCATCTGATACCGGGAAGGATAGTCTGCAATAAAGCGCATAGTCATAGATTCTGTTGGGGCAGAGGCTGTCCGTTTCCAGCAGACAACGCCTTCTTCCACCATGACGAAGTCATCCTCAGCGTTTTCGGCAGCTTCAGCCAACCCCACGAGACGGCCGTTTAGATAGAGTTCAGTTCCTTTTTCTGTTTTTGCCCAATGGCAGATCCGTTCCATACAAGTCCTCCTTTTGCCCGACTGGCGGGCTTTGAATCCTTCGCACGAAGCTCGGAGCAAAGATATCTTCTTTCATTATACCGGCTCCTGTATAGGATGCAAGAGGGAATCTTCTATGAAAATGCAGGAGAAATTCCGGTGGTTCATTTTCGAAAAAATGTATGCAGCGAAACAATTGCAGAGATACCCATATGCGCAATTATCCCCCTGGAAAACCTTCCAGGGGGATAGTTTAAACTGTAGCCCAGAGTGGCACCAAAGGTTTCAGGCAGGGAAGAGAGTGCCCAGGAAGAAGAGGCCAGTGGTCGTTTTGAAAATGTTTTGCCGAGCTTCTTCCACCACCTTATGGTTCGCTTTTCCTTCATCCAAGTTCACCAGAAAATCCGCCTCTACCAAAATTTGATAATCTGCCCCGTATATATCGTTGTATGTATGGTGGTGGCCCACAAGGTAACATACTCGGTCGATAACGGCGGGATCATACTGAAGGCGGGCGAGCATGTCTCTGGCCGGTGCGGGGCCTTCCGCCTCCTGATAAGGGCCGGCAGAGGATTTGTATTTTTCCTTAGCGGGCTTGATGCCGATGTCGTGAACCACAGCCGCCGTCTCCAGAATATAGCGGGTGTCCGGGTCAATCCCTTCAAGCTCCCCTATAACTTTTGCGTAGCTCAGCACTTTCAAAAAGTGGTTCACAGAGCTACGATCCCCAGCATTATACAAGGTCATTTCTCGAATAAGGGGAGCGGATTTTTCTTTGTGCGCGATACGCAGAAATTCTTCCGTTTTAACCGCTACCCCTTCTTCTGCGTTGCTGGGCGCTTCATAAGCAGCAGCTTGTTTGATTTCCTCCGTGCCATTGGCCATGGCGAAGGAATGCCCTGCCCAACGGATCATAGTGAGGTCGTTATTGCTGTCTCCAAAGGCCATCACTTCTTCACGGGCAATACCGAGCCCTCTGCAGAGCTCTGCCAGAGCCGCCCCTTTACTGACACCGGGAGCGTTTAGCTCCAGGCTCTCGGCTCTGTCGTAGGATTCCTGGAAGCTGCCTGCTTTCCTGAGAAGAGCGCGGAATTCTTCCATGTGTTCTTCGGGAATTTCATTAAAACGTATCTTTTCCAAAGGAAGCCCCATAAGGGGACGCAGAGAGTCTACAAACGTGAGAGATGCGGAAAGCTGCTTTTTAAAAGCAGGATTGGAAGGGGATTTCTCCAAGTATTTCTGTCCCTTGGGTTCCAAGAAAGCATTCCCGCCGTAATAGGCTTCGCTGTTGAGCCAGGGAATCTCCTCTGCCATGCGGAGAAGGCAAGCAGAGGGCTCCGGCGGTATCAGAGAGGTGAAAAGAGGCTTTCCCTCCCGGAGATCCATCACGGCGGCCCCATTTGCAGTGATGGCGTAGCGGACGCAGTCCAGTCTGCGAAGAATTTCCGACAGCTGGGACATGGTCCGTCCGCTGGCGGGAACGATGTATATGCCGCGGTTGGCGGCGGAACGAAGGACGCGCACTGTTCTGTCGGATATATGCATGTGGTCTTCTCCAAGCAGTGTGCCGTCCATATCCAGTGCGATCAGCCGTATGCTCATTGTATCGGCTCCTTTGTAGTAAAATCTGTGAGTCGGAAGCGTGCAGCCCCGGCCGGCTCCGAGGAGAGGTCTTGCTCCTGAAGCTCTTTTAAGAGCAGCAACTCATCCTACTGTATTCAGTATACTGAAAACTATCTCCATAAAAATGCTGTATTGGAAAACTGGAGGGCATCCTATCGTTTTCCTGTTGTCAGATCTTTGAAAGCTCCAAGGGCAGGAAAAAGAGGAAACTCTGAAAAGCCCCTTTTATCCGGAAGAAAAATGGGGTACAATCAAAAAGAAAAGAGTAACCAATCCGGAAACCGAAACGAAAGGAACGAATGTATATATGGGGCTTTCTATATGTTTTGACGACATTCCCAAGGGAAGGCGGAATCTGATCACCGACGTGCCAGGGGTCTTGGTGGGGCATGCAACTCTCAGCAGAGGCGATGTGCAGACCGGCGTTACCGCTGTTTTGCCCCACAGCGGAAATATCTTTCAGGAGAAAGTGCCCGCTGCCGTGCATGTGATCAACGGTTTCGGCAAAACGGCGGGCTCTATCCAGATCCAGGAGCTGGGCACCTTGGAAACACCCATTCTGCTGACAAATACCCTCAGCGTGGGAGATGTATCCTCTGCCCTGGTGCGGTATATGTTGGAGCAGAATCCCGATATAGGCTTGACTACGGGCACAGTAAATCCCTTGGTGCTGGAATGTAACGATGGGGAACTGAACGATATTCGCGGGCAGCATGTGGGGGAAAAGGAGGTAAGGCAAGCGCTTCGCTGCGCAGCCGCAGATTTTGAGGAAGGAGCTGTAGGAGCTGGGCGAGGTATGGTCTGCTGCCAGATGAAGGGCGGTATAGGTTCCTCCTCCCGCGTTCTGTGCTTTGGCGAAAAAGAATACCATGTGGGGGCTCTGGTGCTTTCCAATTTTGGTTCCCTGCGGGATCTGGTCATTGCTGGGCGCCATGTGGGGCCTGAGCTGGCGGTTTCTATGGATATGGAAGAGGATAAGGGATCCATCATTGTGGTTCTGGCTACTGATATCCCCATGAGCACACGCCAGCTCAAACGCATCTGTAAGCGAGCCAGTGTGGGAATTTCCCGCACAGGTGGCCATATTGGCAATGGAAGCGGGGAAATAGCCGCTGCCTTCACTACGGCAAACCGGATTCCTCATTATGAAAAAGAAGATATTCTCCCCATGGCGATGCTGGCAGAAAAGAACATGAATCAGGTGTTCAGAGCCGTGATCGGCGCAGTGGAGGAGGCTGTGATTAGCTCTATGTTCCATGCGGAGCCGGTCACAGGCCGTGCGGGAAATTTTCGGGACAGCCTTGCAAACTGGGTGCGGCTCGATGATTTCGCGCCGGAAGCTCAGCGATAGGAGGCGGCCTCTATGCGATATTATGCCACTTTAGGCCCCGCTTGCGGGGATGCAGAGACTCTCGACTCTATGTTCCGAGAAGGAATCACGGGCATGCGCCTGAATCTTTCTCACGGCGGCCTGCAGAAAAACGCCCATCTGCTTACGGCTTTCCGCAGCGCTGCGGAAAAGGCGAGTCTATCGGGAATAACCCCGGAGCTGTTGATTGACCTGCAGGGGCCTGAGCTTCGGGTGGGAGACCTTGGGGCGCCTCTTTCTTTGCAGGATGGGGAAAGGGTATGGTTTTATCCAGAAAAGGGAAATCCAAAAGGAAAAAAGGCGATTCCCTTGCCCTCGCCGCTTCTGTGTTGCCTTCAGGAGGGGGATTCACTTCTTCTGGATGACGGCCGGCTGTTGCTTCGAATAGAGCGGGAAGGCGACCAGTGGAGTGGGCTTGTTCTTCGGGGAGGAACTCTTCTACCTCATAAAAGCGCAGCGGTAGAGGGGCGAGAGATCCCCGCACCAGTTTTAACGGAAACAGACTGGGAAAATCTTCGGCTGGCGGGCCAGTGGGGTGTTACAGGAGTGATGCAGCCCTTTGTGAGAGGCCCGGAGGACCTGCGGGAACTTCGTCGTGCGCTGGATGAGGCGGGGCTTCCCAACGGGCGGATCTTCGCTAAGATCGAGAGCCTTTCCGGCGCCATTCGGCTAAAGGAACTGCTTCCCTTTGCGGATGAAATCGTTATTGCCCGGGGAGATTTGGGAAACAGCATGCCCCTCTGGCAGCTGCCTGCTGCCCAGAAGCGTATTGCCCGGATCTGCAAGGAGGCTGGTAAGCCCTTTATGGTGGTGACGCAGCTTTTGGACTCCATGGGACACAGCGCTGTTCCCACCCGGGCGGAGGTCAGCGATATTTTCAACGCTGTTCTGGACGGCGCCTCTTCTCTGATGGTGACAGGCGAGACGGCGGCGGGGAAATTTCCTCAGGCTGTATGCCGGTATCTGGTGAAAACGGCGGAGGAAGCTCTTTTGTTTCAGGGAAGAGACTCTATGAGGGAGCTGTAAGGCTGCGGGATTTCTCCCCGGCTATTGACCAGGGTGCGGCGGCATATTATACTATACAGGAGAGAATACAGTGCAGCTGCGCCGGAGAAACTTCTGACAGAAGGGGAATTCCGGCGCCTGTGTGAATATATCCATTTAAAAAGGAGAGTACAGATTCATGGGATTTGCAGAAGAGTATAGAAGTAAGCTGACTACGGCAGAGGAAGCCGTAAAGGTTGTAAAATCCGGAGACTGGGTAGACTATGGCTGGTGCACCGCTACGGCAAAGGAACTGGATGAAGCGCTGGCAAAACGTGCTGGGGAACTGGAGGATGTGAAGCTCCGGGGAGGTATCCTTATGTGGAAGCCTGCTGTTTTCGATGTTCCCGAGGCTGCAAAGCATTTTACATGGAATTCGTGGCATATGTCTGGCTTTGAACGGCGTGAGGTAACCACAGGCCTTGCATATTACTGCCCGATCCGGTATTCGGAGCTTCCCCGTTATTACAGGGAAAATATTGCTCCTATCGACGTGGCTATGTTCCAAGTGAGCCCCATGGACGAAGAGGGGAATTTCAATTTTGGCCCCAATGCTTCCCATATGGCGGCTGTCTGCGAACGGGCTAAGGTGGTCATCGTGGAAGTCAACGAGAATATGCCCCGCTGCCTGGGCGGCTGGGGAGAGTCTATCCACATTTCCAAGGTGGATATGATTGTGGAGGGTAAAAATTCTCCCATTGCAGAAATGGGAGCCGGCGGCCCTGCCACAGAGGTGGATAAGGCTGTGGCAAAGCAGATTGTAGAGCGCATCCCCGACGGCGCCTGCCTGCAGTTGGGGATCGGCGGAATGCCAAATGCCGTGGGTTCCATGATCGCAGAAAGCGATCTGAAGGATTTGGGCGTGCATACGGAAATGTATGTGGATGCTTTTGTGGATATCGCCAGGGCCGGGAAGATCAACGGCTCCAAAAAGAACATCGATACCGGCCGGCAGACTTTTGCTTTCGGAGCGGGCACCAAAAAGCTATATGACTATGTGCATAACAATCCGGAAATGATGAGCGCCCCTGTGGATTATACCAACGATGTGCGGGTGATTTCCTCCATAGATAATTTCATCTCTATCAACAACGCTGTGAACGTGGATCTTTATGGTCAGGTCAACGCCGAATCTGCAGGCACTAAGCCTATCAGCGGTGCGGGCGGCCAGCTGGACTTTGTTTTGGGCGCGTATCTTTCCAAGGGAGGGAAGAGCTTTATCTGCTGCTCCTCCACGTACACCACCCGTTCCGGCGAGCTGAAATCTCGTATTCTTCCTGTTTTGGATTCTGGTTCCATCGTAACCGACACCCGGGCCAACGTTCACTATCTGGTGACGGAATACGGCATTGTGAACCTGAAGGGCCTTTCCACCTGGGAAAAGGCGGAGGCCATCATCTCCGTAGCTCATCCCCAGTTCCGGGAGGAATTGATCCGTGAGGCGGAAAAGAATCACATTTGGAGGCGTTCTAATAAATAAGGACTGCACGGTTCTGCGACTCTGCAACTCTTCAACTGTGCAGCCGAGCAGGATGGGAAGATTTTCTGTGGTGCAGAAAAGGGCCCCGCGTTCTCAGGAACGCGAGGCCCTTTTATTTTTTTACTGTATTAGAGGCATGATTTCTATGTCGGAACATTCAGAATTCCGGTATTCCAATAGACGGTCATGTATGAAGGAAAACCAACAAGGATTGCTGACAAGACAGACAAAATCAAAAAAGCGAAAACCAGAGAAGAAAGTGAATATCTCGGCAAAAGCGAGAGATATTATGCAGGCCGGCGCTGGCCGATAACCGGCATTTTTAAGGGAAATGGGGATTCTGTCATGTGCTTATATCCGTAATATGCAGAAGCCTGGTTTGCAGCTTTCCCATGGTGTTTTCATACAGACGAACGTATTCGGAGAAGGAGAGGGGAGTGCGGTTGGTCAAAAGCTCCATTTCCACGCCAAAGACCCGCACGAAAATCCTTGTTTCCGTGAAATCATTCCGCAGATAAAATTGCTTGCGTCGCTGGCGCTCTTCCGCATTGGGAGCGGAAGAATCCAGACGCTCGATTTCCAGCAGAAGGCGCTTTCCAGCATATCGTTCCCGAAAGAGGGCAAGCGCCTGGGTGCCGGTTCCCTTACCCCTGCTATGAGGGCTAATAGCAAAATAATCCAAAAGGACAATATCGCTTTGGGGATCTGCCAGCGTGATCATAAGCCCCAGAGGTGCTTTTTCCGGCTGTTCTCCCAGGATCAGAAGCTCTGCAATCCCCTCTTTTTGTTTCTCCAGCAGTAGGGAGAAAGGCTTTCTTTCGCTTCTGGGGAATGACTCTTTATACAAAGATTGCATAAAGGGAAGAGTTTGTTTATTTACTGGGATTACCTGCATAGAAACCTCCGTTCACCGCTCAGGCCGCAGGCAGCGGCCTTTTCCTTTGGCGCAGCAAGATACAACAAGTGGATCGCTTATGTGTTATGCATATTCCATTCTATCGGGATGCATGACTGGCTGGATTAGCTTGACATTTCAGATGCGTTTTACATGGGAAAATGATTTTTTCTGTAGCATCAATCAGTATGGTTCAGTATATCCTAGGGTGGATTTACTGTCAAGGCATCTTACAATGAGATAGAAGCGCCTTTTTTCAACAAATTTACTGTACTGAAATTCTCCGTTCATAAATTTTCTCTCTAGTGACTATCTGTTTACCTAAAAAAATGGTATACTACTCTTATGCCACGGAGGATGGGAGGAGCTTTGCCATGGAGCATGGATTTGATACGGCATTTTACCGGGCAGTCCTGGATCGGATACAGTCTAATATCTATATTACCGACCCGGAAACGGATACCATTGTATATATGAATGGACATATGAAGCAGACCTTTGGATTGAAGGATGCAGAGGGAAGGGTATGTTGGAAAACGTTGCAGAAGGGGATGACGGGGCGCTGTCCATTCTGCAAGATCGGCCGGCTGGAAGGAATGAAGAAGGGGAAGCTTTGCGTATGGAGGGAGACGAATACAGTTACCGGCAGAATTTATATGAATTACGACAGCCTGGAGGAATGGAATGGACATACGTACCATATACAGAATTCAGTGGATATAACAGACCGGATCCAGCTTTCTATGGAGGCTTCCATAGATGAACTGACCGGTGTGCTGAGCCGTAACGCCGGAAAGAAATGCTTGGAGGATGTTCTGAAGCAGATGAAAGGAAACGACCGGTTTACGGTAGCTTTGTATGATATCAACGGCCTGAAATGGGTGAACGATACATACGGGCATCTGGAGGGGGATAGACTTCTGGTTTTTGTAGCACAGACCATTCAAAAGGAGCTTGAGAAATCGGATTTCGTCTTCCGCCTGAGCGGGGACGAGTTCATCGTGGTATTTATGCATAAGGATATGGCGCAGGCAGAATCCTGGATGCAGAAAATTCTCGGCACCTTGGAAGAGAGGCGCGCTGCGGGAGGAATGGCCTATGATGTGAGCTTCAGTTATGGCCTTGCGTGTATTTATGCCGGCGAGAATCTCAGTGTTTCCGATGTGCTTTCCATCGCAGATTCCCAGATGTATATCCGCAAGCGGGATCATCATATTCTTGTGGGAAAAAAGCGGCTGGAGCAGGAGCGGCAGCATGGTGAAAAGATTTCTTCTTTTTATTATAATAAGGATTCCCTTTTTGAGGCTATTTCAGAGAGCACAGATGATTATGTTTTTGTGGGAAATCTCAAAACCGGTGAGTTTATGTATTCCTATAAAATGATGATGGATTTCGATCTGCCGGGGCAGGTGGTGGCCAATGCCGCTGCTTTTTGGGCAGAAAAAATCCATCCGGAAGACGCTATGCTGTTTCTGCGGAGCAATCAGGAAATCGCAGACGGCAGAGTAGAACGCCACACAGTGGCTTATCGGGCTAAAAATGCTGCAGGCGAGTGGGTGCACCTGTTGTGCAAGGGCCGGATGATACGGGATGAAAAGGGTCAGCCGGATCTGTTTGCGGGCATTATCCGGAATCTAGATCGAACAAGGAATCTTTCCGGTTTATCAGAGGAGAACTGCGTTACCCAGAGGACAGAGACGGAGGAAGATACTTCTATTTACCAAAAGCACTCGGAGTATTTGAAAAATGAGTCCGCTGTCTTTGTGGATCCGGATGAGTTGGCGGATCTTCCCTCAGAAATATAAGACTTTTGGAAAAATGCGGAATGGTCTATCGGATATTTGAGACTATACAGATTTATAAGGATACTAAACAGGACGCTGCAAAATGAAAAAGTTTGCAGCGTCCTTTTCTACTGTGTATCGGTGTGTGACTTGCTTAAGCGGCTTTTTCTGTTTTTTCAGCATTTTGGATATAGTCGTCTACTTTTTCCTGCACATACGAAAGGGGCGCAGGACCACAGCTTAGGACAACCTCGTGGTATTCCACTTCATCGAAATCACGTCCAAGGGCTTCCTCGGCCTGTTGCCGCATATCCATAAAAAGCATCCCCGAAAGAAAATAGTGCTGGTAATATACGGGATTTTCCACAATAAGGTCATAGATTTCGTCGGTGGCCTCCCGGGTGAGACCGCCAAAATCCTGGCTTAAGAAGGTCAGAAGGTCGTCTCTGGACCATCCTTCCCAGTGGATCCCGATATCTGCCTGGCAGAGGCATATATTCATAATCATGTCATTATACCATAGAAAAGTAGCTGTGGTGCTGTCTCCCGGAATTTCTTCCAGAATCTGCTGTTCCACATAAACGGCCCATCCCTCTGTATATCCTGTATAGCTCATGAGGCTATGAATATCCGGCAGCTCAAGAGAGCGGAAATAGGCGTCCTGATACATATGCCCAGGATACCCTTCATGGGCAATGGTGGAAAAGAGGCTTTGCTCATAATCCCCATTGAGATAGATGGATTCTACCACATCGCTTCCTGCGTCAATGGGAGCGGATACATAGGCGGCAGGTGAAAAATTTTCTGCCATAGAAGCGGGAACCTGCTGCACCTTATACTGAAGATTGGGAAGTTCGGGAAACCGGCCCGGAATAATAGATTGTAGATAATCAATATTTTCTTCGGCTGTTTCAAAATCACAGTATTGGACGTTATTGCGGTCAAAGTTTTCCAGATCCTCTGCAAGTTCCGGGTGACTTCCGATAAACCGGATGAACGCTTGGAGATACGCTTCTTTTTGCTCGGAAAGAAAAGCAGAAACCTCTTCCGGGGACATATCCACCCCGGCGTCCGCCTTCAGAAGATAGGAATAGTAGTCCTTACCGTTGGGAACCGTGCAAAGGCCGCCGTCCCGTTCTGTTTCGATGGTGGAAAGATCCTCCGCAAGCTGGGCATATGCCTCCAGGAGTGTCTCCACTGATTGGGCATTTCTGGCCTTTGCATCCTTCTTTTCTTCCTCGCTCAAAAAATCTGCTGCATCGATCTTTTCATTTACAGCGTCGATCAGAAAACAGTCTTTATCAGAGGAAAAATTTCGTGCCTGTTCAATAGCGCCCTCAAGGCTGGATTTGGTAAGACCCACACCCAGTTTCTGGCGTTCCAGCTCATTTTCATAATACTTTTTAAAGGTTTCCTTGCTTGTATCAAGCATGTGAAAATAACTTTCCAGATCATGCTGGTTATTTATTTTGTATTCATTTAAAAGAAGAGGGAGTTCTGCCTGGAAACCGGTAAAGCTTCCCAAATAGTTGTTGTCAAGAGCAACCAGTTCTTCCGGGAGATCCCTGCGGGTTAGATAATCCCTTACAATATCATAGGTCAGTTTCTGCTTCTCTGAGAGAGAATTATAAGAAAAAGCCTCCAGACGTTTCAGAAGGTCGTTATCGTCATCTCCATTCGTATATTCCTCTATGCTGGTAAAGGGCAGCTCATAAAGGACTTCTTCAGAAAATCCCGCCGCTTGGGGATCCTCATATAGGAGATTGAGGGAATAGTCGCTATCCGCAATCAACTCTCGAGGGAGTGCTTCCACAAAAGCGTCAAAGTCTTGAGGTGGCGGCTGTATATATAAGCAGCCGCTGAATAGAGAAAGGCAGAAAACTGCAACCATGGCAGCCAGAATTTTTTTCTTGATGTTCATTCTACAGCATCCTCCTCGCAGGTAATAGCCATATATCGGTATTGTACCATATTCAGAGGCTTTTTACTATATGAAGGAAACAGCTGTTCAAAAGTGCACTGTAGGTTTGTCAAACAAATTGGACAGAGAACTCGCAAGGAGAAAGCCAGGAGAGCGGTCTCATAGGGAAGAGGTTGGAGAGGCGGTTGTGGACAGAGAGTTGCTTAGCGAAGTCATCCCTCTGGTAGAATGAAGTCGTGACACACCATTCTGAAAGGAGAGCAAACCATGTCCGAGAAAATTGTACAACTAAATGAGGCCGTAATCAAGAGCGAACTCAAGGAACTGGTTCGGGGCAGCGTAGAGGAAACTCTCAACGAACTGCTGGAGGCCGAGGCTCAAAAGCTGACCCAAGCTGCCCGGTACGAGCGCAATGAGCAGCGGCAGGGCTATCGCAGC
>CAJFPJ010000031.1 GCA_904399395.1 uncultured Clostridia bacterium
AGGTTATGGTCTTTGACGCACGCATACCCATGGTGGCCCACAGGATCACCGGAATATTCTTATCGATGTAATCCGTGCACAGCTTCTGAAGGGAAACGCCATCGTGCTTCACCGTATAATATGAACGTCCAGCTAAAGCCCTATCCAGCGCTTTCTTGATCACCGGCGCATAGCAGCCCCAACCGTTGTTGCTGAACGGATCCCCGCCGAAGGTTTCAAAGGGATCGAAGGGGTAAGGCTGCATATCCAGATACTGGTTGATAAAATCCTTCACGCTGATATTGATGCCGTTATGATGCAGCGCCATTACCGCCGTTACGCTCTCGCAGCCGGTGGGATATTTCCCGATTTGGGTAATAAAATCCACATCAATGATCTTATGCTTCCCGGTGGGGGTGATAGGGGTATCGGTGATCTGGTTTTCCTCATAGACCCGGATCTCAAGCCCGGAGATGTTTTTGCCGCTGATGCCCGCATAGGTGCCTGTGGAATCCAGGGTGCCGTCCAGCTGGTATTTATCCTGAACGCTCTGCATCCACTCTCTTGTGGCGTTGCTCACCCAGGGAAGCCAGCGGCCTTCCACATATACCCGATACATGACCACCACGCCCGATTCCAGGGCCGTGCCGTCGTTGCGGAAAACCTGGATGTTCAGCCGCTGGATGGGCCGGCCGGACATGCCTGCGTAGTCGTCCTCCGTGCTCTTCACAGCGGGGTAATACCAGGTTTTGCCCTCGTTCCAGGTCTTATAGGTGAAGTAATAGGGCTTGCTGGAGGCGGTCTGGATCTTCACGCCTTCTATGGGGTCGTGCAGAATGCTTCCGGGGAAGGACTGCCAGATATTGCTGTACATATAGCTCATGGCGGGGGTGCTTTCCGTTCCGGGCAGATCCTGTATGCCTTCATCCAGCTCACCCTTAAAGGCCCGGATCTCCAGCCCCGCGATATTTTTGCCGCTGATGCCCGCATAGCTGGAAATCGTATCCAGCGTGCCGTCCAGATTGAAGCGGCTCTGTACGTTCTTCATATGCTCAGCCCCGGCGTTGCTCACCCAGGGAAGCCAACGGCCATCTACAAAAGCGCGGTACATCACCACAACGCCGGAATCCAGCCTTGTGCCGTCGGCACTGCAGGCGCTGATGCTCACCCGCTGGATGGGCCGCCCCGCCATACCGGCGTAGTCGTTCTCCGTGCTCTTTACCTCGGGGTAATAATTTTCCTTGCCTTCGTTCCAAGTCTTATAGGCCAGGTAAAAATCCGAAGCGGAAGTCTGGATCTTGATGCCGTCCATAGGGGAGGCTTTCACGGATTTTGTGAAGCTGTGCCAGGTATTGTTGTTTGCGATATAGCCCAGCTCCAGCGGTATCTCGTCGCCTTCGAATCGGTCGGAACCGGCGTTGGGGGCGTCGTCCTCAAAAATGCGGATCTCAACGCCGCCAAGATTCTTGCCACTGATGCCCGCATAGCCCGAAGACGTATCCAGCGTGCCGTCCAGCTCGTGCTTTTCCTTGATGGAGCGCATCCACTGGGCATCGGCGTTGCTCACCCAGGGGAGCCAACGGCCATCTACAAAGGCACGGTACATAACAATCACGCCGGAGGTCAGCACGGTGCCGTCGTTTTTATAGGCGCTGATGGCCAGCCTTTGGATGTGCCTTCCGGGAACGCCGGCATAATCGTTCACGGTGCTCTTCACAGCGGGGTAATAATTTTCCTTTCCTTCGTTCCAGGTCTTGTAGGTCAGATAATAGCCCTTATTCGTAGGCGTCTGGATCTTGATGCCATCCATATAGGGAGCAAGGGCAGCGGATGAAAATTCCGTCCAGTTGGATTCGCTGTCCGCCATATAGCTGAATCCGGCCTTTACCTCGCCACCTTCAAAATTTCCCAGAGGGCCTTCCTCGAAAACGCGGATCTCCACACCGGCGGCGTTCTTTCCCGAAAGCCCCGCATAGGCCCCGCTGGTATCCAGCGTGCCGCCGAGCTTATATTTTTTCTGCACGCTCTCCATCCATTTGGGGTCGGCGTTGCTTACCCAAGGGAGCCATTTTCCATCCGTATAGGTGCGGAACATCACCACAATGCCGGAATCCAGCTGGGTCCCGTCGCTTTTCAGAGCCTGGATCTGCAGAAGCTGCACAGGCCGCCCGTCCATCCCCGCATAATCGTTCACCGTGCTCTTCACATAGGGATAAAAGGCCGTTTTCCCCTGGTTCCAAGTTCGGTACTGCAGATAGTAGGCGCTGTTTGACGTCTGAATTTTCAGGCCGTCTATGCTGCTCTGAATTTTGGAGCTGAAGCTTTTCCACGCCCCGTTTTTCAGATACGATAGTTTTACCTTTGATGTAATTTCTGCCATAGTAAACCTCCGTATAAAAGTATTTTTCTCTATCCCCGCAGAAGCGGGGAGCCTGACTGCCGTTCCCTTCTGTATCCCGTCGTTCTTCCACTCCCTTTCATGCGGGATATTTCACACTGTTTGCGGAATAGCCCTGGAGAACAGTGTTTTGGGAACGTTTGTTTCTTTTTCTGTCTCCAGTATACCAGACAGCATATATCAACTTCTATCAACTCTTTTGGAGGTTGTGGGCATCTCACTATAGAAAACAGACGCAAAAAAACAGGAGGACACAAATTGCGTCCTCCTGCTTTTACCTTCTTCAGCATTTTCAGCCTATGGTGCCTGCGTGTATTCTATTGCCTTATTCCTTTTCCAATTCTTTTAGTTTTTCCAGTTCATCCCGGTTCACGTGCACCTTGCCCGAGCGCAGAACCTTCACCTGATTTACAGGATAGGTGCGCACAACCGCATCCTGTTCGTTCTCCAGCTTAATATGCAGAATGCCGGTGAGCAGATTCACATCTGTAACCACGCCGCGCCCTTCTGGAGTCATCACAAGAGAATTGACCGTAGGCGTAGTGCGAAGCAGATCCTGATAGGCTTCTTGCTCATATTTCAGGCAACACATGAGCCTTCCACAGGTGCCGGAGATTTTCACCGGATTCAGGGAAAGCCCCTGCTCCTTAGCCATTTTGATGGATACCGGCTGGAATCCCCCCAAGAAGGTAGAGCAGCAAAGAGGTCTTCCACATACGCCCAAACCTCCCAGCATCTTGGCCTCATCCCGGACGCCGATCTGCCGGAGCTCAATCCTTGTGCGAAACACAGAAGCCAAATCCTTTACCAATTCCCGGAAATCTACACGGCCGTCCGCGGTAAAATAAAAGAGAATCTTGGAATTGTCAAAGGTATATTCCACATCCACCAGTTTCATCTCCAGCTTGTGGGCTTCAATCTTCTTGCTGCAGATGGCAAAGGCGCTTTTTTCCCGGGCGGCGTTTTCCGCCACATGGGCCAAATCCTCCTGGGTAGCCACACGGATGACATTTTTCAGCGGCTGAGGAATTTCCTCCTCTGCCACCTCTTTATTGCCCATAGCCACTTCGCCGCACTCAATCCCCCGGGCCGTCTCCACAATGACTTTATCACCGATTTTCAGGGTGTGCTCTCCGGGAGCAAAATAATAAACCTTTCCGACATTCTTGAATCGGACTCCTATAACAGCCGCCATGCATTCTTCTCCTTTTTTCTATCCGCCCCAGAGGAAAGAGTCCCCCAAGGCACCCAACGGCATTCTGCCGGTCTGTTTTGTCAGTGCACCCCGCAAGCCTTTCCGGCCGGGAAAAACTAGATCTCTAAAACTTCTGTAATGAAAGCTGTAAAGAAAGCAGGGTAAAAATTGAAAATAGTATATTCTTTCAGGCTAAAACCCCTGATCAAAAGCACATTTTACAACAGCAGTTCCACCGCTAATCTTTCTATACTGTAGTATATCCTAATTTCTGTGTATGTGGCATACCAGAAAGGAATTTTACTGCAGCGCCAATTCCCCTTTATGCAGCCGCCCCCTCAAAACATTTCGCTGAGGCGCCGCATTCTAAAACTATAGCCAGATTTCATACCTGCCTTTTCACCGGCCCGCGGCGGAACGCATCCTTGCACACAAACAGGTCACCATCAGGGCGGCGTTGGCATTTCCCTCCAACTCCTTTTGCGCTTTCTTAGCTGCCTCCAAAAGGCGCAGAAGCCTTTCCCGGGTCAGCTTCTGCGAAAGCTCCCGGGCACATTCCGGCAAACCGGAAAGGCATACTGAGCCGCCCGCTCTTAGGACGCAACCATCTCGGAACAGCAGCACCAGAAGATTGAGCACCTTGCGGAGTTTTTCTTTATCCCGGATTAAAGGAGCCGCCGCATAAAGCAAAGCCGATTCTCCCGGCAAAGTCACCGCCCCAGCCATAGTGGCCGTCAGATCCAGAATCTCTTCCTCAACTTCCTCAGCTTCCTCTTCAAGGCGGAAAAGCTGCACCCGAGAGCGGATGGTTGGCAACAGTAAAGAAGCAGAAGGCACCGTCAGCAAAAATATAACGCCGGAGGGAGGCTCCTCCAAAATCTTCAAAAGCGCATTTTGGGCTTGCTCCGTCATATCCTGAGCTTCCAGCAAAAGATACACTTTATGCTCTGCCTCGTTGGGCTTTACAGAAGCATCCCGCCGGATACGCCGGATTTCGTCCACCCGCAGGGCGGGGCCCGCCCCTCCGCCAGAGACAGAAATATCCGGGTGAGAACCGGCCTTAGCTTTTATACAACCCGGGCAGACGCCACAGGGAAAGGCATCGCCCTCCCTACGGCAGACAGCCCCCGCCGAGAGAATCTCAGCCAACTGCTGCCTGACCGCAGCGGTTCCCCCCTCCAGCAAAAGGGCATGAGGAAGTTGGCCCGTTTCAAAGAAACCAGCCAACTTTCTTTTAGTTTCCACCGCTAGCGGCAGAGTTCCAAACTCCATAGACGTCTCCTCTCCTATCGAGAATCCCAAGGCTGTTTTTATAAAAAACATACCTTCTACAGACCCGGGCGAAAAAATCACCAAAAGCAACGCAAACTAAAAACAGGCGGCTGCGGATCCGCTGCACCGCCTGTTTTTGTCTTTTTGCCTATTGTTGCCATTCCTGTAGAAACATCATGTCTCCCACATATCTTGCCTGCAAATGCCGAAGAAACTCCCATTGGGGAGATCTTTGGCGTTCAGCGCATTCTGAAGGCCGCGCTTTCAGAATTCCTAGACCTTTTCGAAACGATCCACATCCAGAACAAATATGGTTGCGCCGCCTACCGTGACAGAAACAGGGAAGGATGTATACATTCCTACATCCATAGAGGTAGTGTTGGGAACCAACTGCGTGCGGCGGCTGCTCTGCTGAGAGATGATCTCAATGACTTTATCAACCTTCTCATCTGGCACACCTACGATAAATGTGGTGTTACCCGCTTTCAGGAAACCGCCCGTAGTGGCAAGCTTGGTGGCGTAGAATCCGTTTTTGGTCAAAGCAGAAGAAACCATGCTGCTGTCATCGTTGCTAACAATAGCCAGAATTAATTTCATACAAGATCCCTCTCTTTCCTGCGCCCCTGAGAGCACGGATTTATGTTTATAGTTAAGTATACCACTTTTCAGAGAAAAATACCACCCCGCTTCTGTTACAAAAATGAAATTTTTGTGTATACATGCTACATTTCTGTAACTTTCCACGAGAAATCATCTGTAAAAAGGCGCTGCTTCGATGAAGCAGCGCCTTTTAGATTTTTAAATATAGAGCCAAGTAAGTTTAAGAATGTGCTATTTAATACGTGAGCATTCTATTCTTCAGGAAACCTCTGCTTCAAATATAAAGCTTACCAGACGCTTCTGGGCAGCATCCAGATCCGGTACCAGAACATTCTGATCCCAGCCGGCAATCACAACCCATTCGCCGCTGTATTCATTGTCGCCGGGAATGCGTTCCTGCTCAAATTCATAATTGAGGTATTCCAGAGCATTGGCAGCCAGACCCAGAATCTCATTTTTCTGCATATTGGTGGTGATGAGAGGAAGAGTATTATACAAAATATTATTAATCGTCCCAATATCAGAAGACTTAAACTTGGTTACAATGCTATTCATCACGTTCCGCTGGCGCTGGGTCCGCATAAAATCGTCGCCGCCAGTGGAAATCTTACGGATCCGGCTGTAATAGCGGGCCTGCTTGCCGCTGAGGGTGAAGGTTCCCTCCGAAAGATTATGCCGGGGATCCCCGGATTCATGGTTGATCTGATCCGCTTCCTCCTGAGAAAGAGTAATATCCACGCCCCCCATGGCGTCGATAATCTTTTCAAATGCGTCGAAGGTAACGACCACCCAGCGGTCCACATCGATCTTGAAATTCGCTTCCACTGTGGCCACCAGGCCCTCCGGCCCTCCGGTGGAATAGGCTGTGTTGATCCGGTTAGGCTCAGAATTACCTGGAATCGCCACATACATATCTCGCATCAAGGATGTAACCTTAAGCTTTTTGTGGCGGGTATCCAGGGAAACAAGCATCATACTATCTGTGCGGCCAACATCGTTGGGCTGGTAATCGTCCACACCCATCACCAGCACATTTATGATCATATCGTCATGATATAACCCGTTTACCAGTTTGACGCCCTCACCCTGTACGGTAAGGCCTGAAGACTCCGTGCCAGAGGAAGTTTCATCCTCTTTAGTGCTTTCAAACAAACCGGTGGACTGTCCATCATCCACATAATTCATACGGCTCATGAGCACCTCTCCATATACACAGAGGCCTCCTGCCGCGATAAAAATCAAGCTGAACACCAAAATTGCTACATTGCGGACTACAATTTTAGGCGGAAGTTTTCTTTTTGTAGCGCTGTATTTCTTTTCTTTCACAGTATCCTTCCTCACATAATAAATTTGCCAGGAACAGCCTGCAAAGCAGCAGACGGAAACCATATTGGAATAAGCCTTTGAGCCAGTAAAATGTGCATTATCGTTAAGAAAACGGCAGGGAACAGGGATCCCCTACGCGGCAATTCAAGTCAGCTACGGGCAAAAAACTTCTTTTTTTAAGCAAAAAGAAATCAAAAACGCCCATCCCCGACCTTTTTCATCCTTAAAACTTCGTCATTATACCACAGTAGAAGAACATAATACATTCTTTTTAAGAATTAATAAAATTGTTACGCTTTCTGCATATCTGTTTTAAACCTATAACGCCACCAGCACAGGAATATTTTGAGAATTCTCCGGCGCCTGATAGCAAAAGGCTGTTCTTTGGAATAAAAATACCCTTTTCAGTATTCCCTGCTCTCAGACTAATAACAGAAAGACACATCAGCTGCTCCTTCCTCATTTTTCCTTTTTCTTTCCGAATACAAACTGAGCCAGCAGCCTCTATATGAAAACCCGCCGGGGCATGTCCCAGCGGGTTTATAGCTTTTATGAATTTTCCTGTTAAAGCCATGGACGCCGTCTGCACATCCTATCCGCACCCAACGGCCCATGGAACCATGGAAAATAAAAACGTAGGCACAAGAGAAACAGCGTACATGTGCATGTGTTATTCTTCAGAAGATGCTCCTTCCGAAGACTCTGACGAACTTTCTTCTGAAGTTCCTTCAGAAGAAGAGGACGTATCGGAAGAAGTGCTAGAGGAATCAGAGGAAGAGGATGAGGAGGCAGCAGAAGAGGCAGGCTCCTCAAAGGTATAATACATAGATGCCGTATACTCGTTAAGAGCCGCATCGTTGATCTCCACACCTGTCATCGTGTCCACTTTTTCTTCCATCATGTCGGCAAATTCATCACCCTTGAGCTCAGAAAGCACAGAAAGGCGATTGTCTTCATTATCCAGATATTCGCCGGCTGTCTTATTTATATCCCTTTTATATACCAAGAAATAGCAGGAGCTCTCTTCGGAAAGATCCACGAAATACGCATTTCCAGCATCGATCTTTTTCAAGGCTTCTACCAGCTTGTCATTGTTGCCCTGGGTTTCCAGATCGGTCACACCACTGGTGAGAGAATCCGAGGTTTCCATCTCTTTCTCATATGCTTCCGCGGCCTCTTCCACGGTCATGGAGCCATCGTTGATCTTTTTTACACAGTCCTCCAGCAGATCGCGAACGGCCGTCTTCTTTTCATCCTCCAAGGCCTGATAGCTGGAATCGTAAAGAGGAGCCATGATATAGGAATAATCGGTGTAATGCTCCTTCACATACTGCAGCAGCTCCTCTTCAGGAACCTCTTTTTCTCCGCCTTCCCCATAGAGCGCCTCGAAGACCATAGTATATTTATAATTCAGCTCTGTATACGCCT
Organism: uncultured Clostridia bacterium; assembly: GCA_904399395.1. Taxonomy (GTDB): domain Bacteria; phylum Bacillota; class Clostridia; order Oscillospirales; family Acutalibacteraceae; genus UMGS1264. Next base: position 8,199 of record CAJFPJ010000031.1, read on the forward strand.
TTTGATAGGAACTCTTTGCAACATATTTTTCCAGTGCAGAAGAAAGCTGTGTCCAGCCGGAATTGGTATTGGTCTCAATCTGCTTCTGATCCTCTTCCGAGAGAGAGAGGCCCAGCTCGTTCATCATATCGTCCACTGCCAGCATCAGCTTGGTAGAACGAATGGCATTCTCACGAATCCACGTCTCCGCAGGCTTGCCTTCGATTTCCTGCTCCAACATAGATTTGGAGGAATCCACTCCCTCCTGATAGGGGGCGTTGAGAGTCGTCACATAAAAATTATAGATATAGCATCCGATAGGAATGGTAGTATCCCCACGCTTCATGGCCCAGGTCTTATCTGTGGAATCACAGGAGGAAAGGCCCAGAGCCAGAATCCCGGCCAAAAAAAGGGCCGCAAGCTTCCGCAGGGCTGGATGTACCCGGCGCACATTCTCAACTGAAATAGATTTGGTTGACACAGTTTATCACACTCCGAACTGGCGCGGCATAACCCGCGCGGATTGATTTCCCGGCCGGATACTTCTCCCTGCCCATAGGCTCTGGCGAAGCACCGGAAGATTTTCTCTGAGAATCTTCGATTTTAAGCACCGCCTGCCGTCTTTTTTAGGTAAATTCCTTTCAACGAAGGAAACCCCGTCTTCAGGCGGAAAACGAATATAGTATACTCCCTTTTGGGGGTATTGTCCATGCTCACATGCTTCATTCCTCTGGAAACGGCCAGATTTTACATTTTTTCTTTCTCCTGATCCAAAGTATCTTTTCCGCATGAAGCAGGCTTTTCGGTCTCCATATTTCCCCGCCGTTCCTCTATGCGGAACCGGGGCCTGGCCTTGACCTCACTATAGATTTTGCCCACATAGCCACCCACCACACCTATGCACAAAAGCTGGATGCCTCCCAAAAGCCAGATAGAACAGACTATAGCCGTCCACCCCACTACCGTATCCCCGCAGAAATAGGATATAAGGGCATACAAAAGGCCCGCTACGCTGAGAACGGAGAGAAGTATTCCCAAATTGGAAATGATCTTCAAAGGCTTCACACTGAAGGATGTAATACCATCCAAGGCAAAGGAAAGCATTTTTTTCAGGGGATATTTCGATTCGCCCGCAAACCGTTCATGGCGCTCATAGGTCACATAATCGCTCCTGTAGCCAATGAGGGGCACGATGCCTCTCAGGAACAGATTCACTTCCTTATATTCGGAAAGGGCGTCCAGAGCACGGCGGCTCATAAGCCTGTAATCCGCGTGGTTATACACCACATCCACTCCCAGAGCCCGCATAAAGCGATAAAATCCCTGGGCCGTTGCTCTCTTAAAGAAAGAATCTGTTTTCCGGCTGCTGCGCACCCCATAGACCACATCGCAGCCCTCCCGGAACTTCTGCAAAAATTGGGGGAGAACGGATATATCATCCTGCAGATCTGCATCCAGGCTGATGGCGCAGCCGGCATGCTTCCGGGCCTCCATCAACCCTGCCAAAAGGGCATTCTGATGGCCTCTGTTATGAGCCAGTTTCAGCCCGCATACAAATTCATTCTCCCCACTCAGGGAGGAAATGATCTCCCACGTTCTGTCCCGGCTGCCGTCATCCACAAAAAGCATCCGGCTCAAAGGGGAAGCCGCCCCATCCTTCACGAGAAGGGAAAGCTGTTCCGTCAGCTGCCTGGCCGTTTCGGGAAGGACTTCCTCTTCATTGTAGCAGGGAATCACCAGGTAGACCACGGGCGCTGCCTTTTCCGGCAGCAGGGATTCACACTCATCCACCGGCATGGGGATTCACCTCCTGAAGGAGCTGAGAAGCTCCGGATTTTTCACGCGGTATACACGCTTCCAATGCTTTTTGGCAGCCTTGTCATACCGCTTTGTCAAAAACAGATAAAGCCCCAACAAAACGGCGCTCAAAAGGGTGATTACGGCGCCCATGGAAAGGCCCGGGGTGGTGTAATCGAAACGGATCTCACTCTTCCCCGCTGGAACCTTCACCGCCATAAAGCCCACGCTGACCTTTTCCACCTCTGCGGGTTCCCCGTTCACAGTGGCGCTCCAGCCACTTTCATAGGGAACGCTGAAGAACACCAGGCGCTCTCTATCCCCTTCAAAGGTGGCAGAGAAACCGTCGTTATCCCGGGTGAAGGAAGAGCACGCCATGCTTTTCCGCTCCAGGCAGTCCTGATAATAGGCATCCTCCGTATACGTGAGCCTAAGCTGATCCGCATACGTTTCGCCCTGATAACCATCTTCCATGTCTTCAATGGTCTCTGTGCCCGAAACAGGCAGATGTTCAAGCATGGAACCGTATTTTTCTACTTGTTCATCAGAAAGAACCAAAGCCTTCAGAAGCAGAAGGTTCCGATTGGATTCCAAGCATTCATCGTATTCCTCACGGGTTACATAATAGTCATAAGAAAAGCCCATGGGGATATAATACTGGTTTTCCCAGATGTCGAAACCGTTCTGCGTGTCGTAATACGTCCAGCCAGGCATGGCGGGGGTATCCCCCGTATCCCCACCGAAATTCTCACCGCTGAGCACAGGGTCGAACAGCCACCGGCAGGAGGTCAGGCCTCTGAGGCCGTATACATCTGTCTCAGGCCGGGAACCTACATCCCTTGTAACGCCGATGGTTGGGTAAAACTCCATGATAGAGCCGGGCACAATGCTGTGGAACGCCTGGATAGTGGGGATCTGCCAGAACATGGCCTGGTTGTCCATTCCATCGAAAACGTCTATGCGGCAGGTCTCCGTATCCGGCAGAGAGATATTGTCCCCTGCGTTGATACAATAGGGAAGCAAATGCTTTCGCGTGCTGTCGCTCTGGGTCTTTCCCAGGGCGATGAAATACGTTCCGTAAAGCAGGGAAATGACCGCGACGCCCAAGGTTGCACACTTCATGAACTTTTTCCAGTTCCGTTTGCGGAACCGGAATATGATTGTAAGAAGCAGAAGACTCAAAAGAGCTATGGCCACATAACTCCAGAACCGGGTGGGATACTGCTCCAGGCCGAAAGTGTAATACGTGGCGCCCGTATCCTCGCTGGTGTTTTCCTCCCACATCAGGCCGATGGGGAGGGCAATGCCCAAAGTGATGCCCAGCACCCAGCGGATGGAGCTATGCCATTCCGTTTCGGAATCCTCCACAGCGCGGACAGTGGCCAGAGCCATCATCAGAGTCAACATATAATACCAGCGGGCATAGTAGCTGGCGTTGAACATCTGGAAAGCTGAATTCAGAATAGGCACCAGCGCCATCAGAAACAGGATCGGAAGAAGCCTGCGCAGCCAGTGGCCCCGGTTGCGCTTCATAAAACCGATGACGCCCGCCATGCTGAAGAGGGGAAGCCATGCCCCAAGGGAAGCCCATTTTGCCTCGCTTTCCGGCGTAAAATTGGGCCGGGCCGGGATATCGGGCGGGAAGAAGAAGCACTCCAGGATATGGATATACCGCTGGTTCCAGCCGTAGAGAAGGGCGTTCCAGCCCGACGGCGGGTTATCCACCCGGGGATTCTGCAAAACAGCCAAAACCGTGGGAAGAAGCAGCACGCAGGAAAGCAGCAGCCCCAGCACAGCTTCGCAGACCAAAAGCAGAAAATCCCGCAGGTTCAGACGCCAGTCCCCACCAAACAGCCGCAGGAAGAAATAAATCAGGGTGAAAGCCACCTGCCCGGTGAAGAAATAATAATTCACAAAGCAGGAAAGGAACACCATAAAGGCAAAAACGCCCCGGCGGCGCTTTTCCATGTATTCATCCAGCGCCCATAAAAGAAGAGGGAAGACGATAATCGCCTCGTGAAAATGATTGAAAAAGATGTTGTAAACAGAAAAACCAGAAAAACCGTAGAGGAGGCCGCCCAACACAGCAGAGGAAGAATCCTTCACATACCGGCGGATGAAAATCGTCCCTGTCAAAGAGGCGCAGGCAAATTTCAGTATAAGAAGGGGCCCCATCAGATAGGGAACCGCCTCACTGGGGAAGGGGATGGTCAACCAGAAGAATGGGCTGCCCAAAAGATAAAAGGAATAGGAACCCACAAAATTGGCTCCCAGATCCGTCGTCCAGCTCCATTTTACGTTGCCGCTGCGCACAGCATCATGGCACATCTGATAAAAAGGCACCTGCTGCACATTGAAATCTCCATAAAAAAGGAAAAGGCCCTCATCCACCAAGATAAAGGGGATAAAAAGAAGAAACGATATGCAAAGCCCATATACGAAGGCTTTTAAATAGCAGTTCCTTTCCAACGCAGCCTGTATTTTCCGCATATCTTCACCTCGTCTGATTTGATATTTAGTTTCGTCCGTTTTATCTCATATAATTCCATAGAACCCAATTTCTTACAGACCACTCAGGCGCAGAATAATATTGTCCGAAAGCTATTGTCCGAAAGCTAGGGAACTGCCGTAATCCTTTGCCATCGGATGTATATTCCCAAAAATCCCGTCTTTTTGTGCGGCATTAAAGCGGCCTTCTGCTTTCAAAGCCCTCCTGCCTGCGAAGACTGAACCGCGCGGCTTTCCCGCGCGGTTTGGGCCTGACCATGTGGTAAGCAATTCCATTGTTTACCACAAGTATAACACACCTATACCAAAAGAAAAAGTAAAATTCCTGTCATCTCCCACTCGGAGGATTTCTTGCAGATTCTTGCAAATGCGCCGAACCTCAGGTATTATGGAAAAAACGCAGCCGCAGGCCGCTGGAAAGGAGTTTTCCCACTATGTTCTCATTTTTCGCCATGCTCTCCCGTATGAAATACATCAACCGCTGGGGGCTAATGCGCAACACACGGCCCGAGAGCCTTTCAGAGCACAGCTTCGAAACCGCCGTGATCGCCCACGCTCTGGCTCTGCTGCGCTGTCGCCGGTTCGGTGGCTGCGTCTCTCCGGAGCGAGCTGCAACTTTGGCTCTATTCCACGACGCGCCGGAAATCATCACTGGAGATCTCCCCACGCCCGTCAAATATTTCAGCCCGTCCATCCGGGGTGAATACGCTCGGGTGGAGGAAGCCGCCAAAGAAAAACTCCTTTCCATGTTGCCGGAGGATCTGCGGGGAGAATACGCTCCCCTTCTCGCAGAAGGAGGGCCGGAAGAAGCAGAGCTCCATGCCCTTTTAAAAGCCGCTGACAAACTTTCAGCCCTTATCAAATGCCTGCAGGAACGCCGGGCCGGAAATCTGGAATTCCTTCAGGCGGAAAAGACTCTGCGTCGCTCTGTAGAAGACATGCATCTCCCCGAGGTCGATGTATTTCTGCGGGAATTCCTGCCCGCTTTCTGCTTGACATTGGACGAGTTGGAAGGTGAACAGAGCGGAGAAAAGAGGGAAAGAGAAAGATAAGGCAGCGGAAGGCCGGGCAAATCGTGAACTTGAAAAAAGTGTTTCTATTTATCTGACTCAACCAGATATTTCCCGTTTCTTTCCGGCAGCGATGGAGACAGAAGGGTGAAGTATTCCCGCCCCGATACATTCGGCGCCTCTGAGAAAAAATTTGAAACTTTTTGGGATATCCGGGCGTCTTAGTTTGTATTACAGACAGGCCCGCCTGAAGCAGCTTGATGGAATCCGGATATTTATCCGTATACTTCTTCCGGCTTATGAAGGAAACACATGCTCTCCGGAAGGCTGCCCTGCATGTTCTGCAGCTTCTGCAGTTTTCGCACAGTAAGGTGGAACAGGTTTCCTGCAGGCATCGCAGGCAGCAGACGCAGCATCGAAAAGAAGCAGACAGGATAGGGAAAAGAAAAAGAAAAACGAAAGCAGGGGAATTCATGAGCAGAAACATGAGCAGAGGGGATTACCGGAGAGGGCGGCGAAAAAAGCGCCACATTCTGCGGAATCTATGCATTTTCTTTATATCGCTGGTGCTTCTTGTGGCGGGCGGCGCCTTTGTGTATATGGAAGTGATGCTGGGCCGAGTCAATATTGCCGATAAAAATGAATCCGACGGCGCTCTTTTTTCCAGCACAGCTCCCGACCCCGGCCATGATATCGGAGAAGAGGACCAAGGCCTGAAAAAAGTTAACGGACTGTATCACGATGATAAAATCATCAATATCCTCGTTATGGGCGTGGATGATTACCAGGAAAATGACGTGGGCCGCACAGACAGTATGATTCTTCTTTCTCTCGACACTCGGCATAAAAAGCTGAAAATGACCTCTATCATGCGAGACACCTATGTGGAAATCCCCGGAAAAACAGAAAAGGACCGCATTAATACTGCCTATTCCACCGGTGGGCCTGATCTTCTGGTAGAAACTATAGAGACTCTTTTCGGTGTGGATATAGATCGCTGGGCCGTCATCACCTTCGACTCTTTTGAAAAGATCATCGACGCCATGGGTGGAGTTGAAATCACTCTCACTCAGGAAGAGGCCGACCAGATTAATCACGAATCCGGAGATCCCCGGCACAACCTGACGGAGGGAACCTACAATCTCAGCGGCCTGCAGGCGCGCTATTACAGCCGGATTCGTCACACTGCAGGGGATGATTTCATGCGCACACAGCGGCAACGGAACGTTATTTCCGCTATTGTAGAAAAGTTTAAGACCGCCGACCTGATAACTGTGCACAATGTGCTCTATGAATGTCTGCCCTATGTGACCACCAACCTGCAGAAGGATGAAATCGTCACGCTGGCCTCCGGAGCTTTGGAATATCTAGACTATGAGCTGGAAGAAAACCGTATTCCCGGAGACGGCCAGTATACGCCTGAGCGGGTGCTCATTACCGGCATTGAGCAGGAAGTTTTGGTGCCCGACATCGAAGCATGTGCGGAGCAGCTCGTTTCCTTCATATACGAGGATGAACCCGTGTCTGCTGTGAGTGAAAATTGAATTTCTCTGCACAGTGGTTTTTTCTTGCCCACAATCTCTTGTTAAAACCCTCAAAAACCAAAGGTTTAACAAAAAGCGCTTCGGAAATAACCGAAGCGCTTTTGTTTTTCCCTCTGATTTTGTGACGGAAGCCGAAAGGCGGCTTCCGATCCACTCAGGGCTCCAAAAGGAGCTTACCGCAGCCCCTGCCGCGGTTCCCGGGTAGAAATCAAAGGGAACGCCCCTAAACGTCCAAATCGGTTCCGGGGGCAGGCTGCAGACGATATAGCCTGCGGAAAAAGAATAGAAAGTAACCCAACGATCCCAGAATCCTTTGCAAACAGCCTTGAAACCCGGTAGGGCAATACTCTGAAATTCTCTGCTACTTCAGAAGCTCCGCGGGGTCGATGCGTTTGCCTGAACGGGAAACTTCCAGATGGAGATGGGCTTCTTCCTTTTCCTCACAAGGAATAGTACCCAACGTGCCCAGTGTTCCGCCGATGGGGACAGAATCTCCCTTTTTCACATTGACCGTATCCAGCCCGCAGTAGGACACGGTAAGTTCCCCATGGCTGACAACCACTGTCAGGCCATAAAGCCCCTCGCCGGATACCTCTTTCACAATACCTGCAGCGCAGGCCTTCACGGCGTCCCCTTCCTTGCCGGGAATATCCACGCCTGTGTGAGCCCGCCAATCCTGCATGGTCTCAGAGAACACCAGGGCGTCCCCGCTGAATGGCACAGAGATGGAATTTCCCAAAGGATACTGCAGGATATCGGGGGTAACCGTGCTTGGTGCAGGCGAGGAGGAAGCCCCGGCGGGTACATGAGCCTCGCTGTTTTCTGTCCCCTGGCTGCTCTGTGCCTCAGAGGAAGTTTCTGAAACGGTGCTTTCCGGCTGGGAACTCTCTTCTCTGGAAGAGGATACGGCAGAGGAAGACTCCTCTGAAGAGGAGGGAACCTTTACACCGCTGATGGTCTTTTCCGTCTGCAGCACCTGAGAGGAGGTATCTTCCCCTGCGGTGAAATTGTTTACACTGTCAAATGTAGTCCATGCCGCTACGCCTACGGCTACAAGGCAGAGACTCAAAGCGATATAAAAACCTTTGCTGTTTTTTGCGGTTTTACGTTTTTCATAATGTTTCATACTTCGTACTGCACCTCCGCCCTTAGTTTGGCCCCGCCCGCGGAGAAATATGCCGCCTTTTGAAAAAAATCCCTTCCTCTTTCAAATCAAGGTGAAAGTCATAAAAGAAATACGGCAAAACAGAGAAATAAGGAAATATAAAAGAGGTAGCATAGCGCAAGGGGAAGTGTTCGGCCTGCCATCTTCTCTTTACAAAAATAAATCTATCCATGGGTATTTTGCCTTGCCAGGGATTTATGATACAATAAACGTATATTTCCTGCCGGCATTTCAACGAGAAACACAGCATATCCGCTTGACGGTTTTGGAATACAGAAGTGAAAAGACAGGAGGAACGCTATGATGCATGTGGAAAGAATATCTGCAGAAACCGCAGCAGAAGCAAGCCGGATATACGTCTCTGCGTGGCAGGCCGGATACAGAGGCATCATTCCACAGCCATATCTGGATGCGCTTTCCCCCGAACAGTGGCGGTTCCGGCTGGAAACATCCATATATAAGGATTTTCTACTGACAGACGGGGGAAAAGCGGTTGCCACCTCTTCCATATCTCCGGCAAGGGATGTAAACATGCAGAGATGGGGGGAAATCATTTCTCTATACGTGCTACCGGAGCATTTCAGAAAGGGATACGGCAAATTTTTATTTTCGTATGATATACAGCAGCTTCGTGCAGACGGATTTCAAGATCTGTATCTGTGGGTATTAGCAGAAAACCACAGAGCAAGGAATTTTTATACATCTATGGGTTTTCTGCCCAATGGAGATACGGTGACCTTGAACATCGGCGGAAAAGACCTGCTCGAAATGCGGTATGTAAACCGGCTCTAGCTTCGCCTCATGTGAGGAATCCCCACGCCTGCAGCCTGCGGGAAAATAATTTCACATTCCGGCTGCGGAAGGCTCCCGGGGCGTATACATCAGGCTGAAAGATGCTCCTGACGGGAAAATTTCTCCCGCGGGAGAGGTAAACCGTTAACACAGATATCACACAGGAGGTTTTAAAATGGATATACTGGCAACGCTCACAGAAGAATTTTCTCTGCGCCAGGCCCAGGTAGAGGCCGTTGTAAATTTGATAGATGAGGGGAACACCATTCCCTTTATCGCTCGCTACCGCAAGGAGGTCCACGGGGGTATGGATGACCAGACTCTTCGCTCTTTATCGGAGCGGCTGGAATACCTCAGGGGCCTGGAAAAGCAGAGGGAAGATGTAAAGGAACGCATCGAAGCAGCCGGGGCCCTGACACCCGAGCGCCTTTCTGCGCTGGAAAAGGCCGCCACCCTGGCGGAAATTGAGGATATTTACCGGCCCTACCGGCCCAAACGGCGCACCCGCGCCACCATTGCCAAGGAAAAGGGCCTGGAGCTTCTGGCCGCGTCCCTCTGGGAGCAGGGTAACGGCGATCCACTGGAAATGGCGGCGGCCTATGTGGACGAAGAAAAAGAGGTAACCACTCCTGAAGAGGCGTTCAACGGTGCTCTGGACATTCTGGCGGAACAGATTTCAGACGACGCTTCCCTGCGCAGGCGCCTGCGTGTGGTGGCTTTCGCCCAGGCTGAACTTGTAGCAAAGGCGGTGGATCCGGAAGCCGAAACCGTATATAAAATGTATTACGATTTCCGTCAGCCGGTGCGCTCAGCAGCGGGCCACAGGGTTCTGGCCGTAAATCGGGGCGAAAAGGAAGAAGCTTTAAAGGTTTCTGTGGAATTTGACAGGGAAAAGGCCCTTTCCATCGTGTATTCCGCCTCTGTAAAGCAGCCCTGTGAGAAGAACGCCTGCAGCGAGGCTGTGCGCCAAGCGGCGGAAGACAGCTACGACAGGCTTATCTTTCCCTCTCTTGAGCGGGAAATCCGCGCCTCTCTGACGGAAAATGCCTCTGAAGCAGCCATTAAGGTATTCAGCGTGAATCTCCGCCAACTTCTCATGCAGCCCCCCGTGAAAGGGAAAACCGCTCTGGGGCTGGACCCCGGCTATCGCACAGGCTGCAAGGTAGCGGTAGTGGACGAAACGGGGCGTGTTCTGGATACAGGCGTCATTTACCCCACCCATTCGGGCCGTAAGGTAGAAGAAGCCAAGGAATTTTTGAGCGGACTTATCCGCAAATACAAGGTGCAGATCATCGCCATCGGGAACGGAACCGCTTCCCGTGAAACGGAACAGTTCACCGCCGGGGTTATCGCCGCCCTGAAGGAAGAAGGGGTAGAGCCTCTGCCCGCTTATGCCATGGTCAGTGAAGCGGGAGCCTCCGTCTACAGCGCCAGCCCCCTGGCGGCCAAGGAATTCCCCCAGTTTGACCTGACCCTGCGCAGCGCCGTTTCCATCGCCCGCCGCCTGCAGGATCCTCTGGCAGAGCTGGTGAAGATCGACCCCAAGGCCATCGGCGTCGGCCAATATCAGCACGATATGCCTCAGAAGCGGCTGAATGAAGCGCTTTCCGGCGTAGTGGAGGACTGTGTAAACTCCGTGGGAGTGGATTTGAATACCGCTTCCCCCAGCCTTCTGGAAAAGGTCTCCGGCCTTTCCCAGGCTGTTTCCAAAAATATCGTGGCATACCGGGAGGAAAACGGGGCCTTTAAAAGCCGTGCGGAGCTGAAAAAGGTGCCAAAGCTGGGGCCCAAGGCTTTTGAGCAGTGCGCCGGCTTCCTTAGAGTGCCGGAAAGCGCTGAGATGCTGGATCATACTGCCGTTCATCCGGAAAGTTACAGCGCCGCAAAAGGCCTTCTGAAACTATGCGGCTATTCGGCGGAGGATCTGCGGGAAAACCGCATTTCCGGCCTGCCGGAGCGCCTTTCGGCCTTTGGGGAGGAAAAGGCCGCCCAAGAGCTGGGCACAGGTGTTCCCACCCTTAAGGATATCGTCTCTGAGCTTCTGAAGCCTGGCCGTGATCCCCGGGACGAGCTGCCCCCGGTGCTTCTCCGGTCGGACGTTCTCTCCGCCGACGACCTGAAGGTGGGCATGGAGCTTTCCGGCACTGTCCGGAATGTGACGGATTTCGGGGCCTTCGTGGATATCGGCGTCCATCAGGATGGACTGGTGCATATTTCTCAGATCTGCAAAAAATTCATCCGCCATCCGGGAGAGGTTCTCCATGTGGGGGATGTGGTTCGGGTAAAAGTGCTTTCTGTGGAAAATAACGGCAAGCGCATCGGCCTTTCCATGCGGGACGTGCCCCAAAACACAAACCTGCAATAAAGCCTCATAAAGCCTCACAGCCTTTGCGGGCTTAGCATCAAAGAGTTGCCGACTCACCACCCCAAATGCCGCAGGCCATATCGATCCATTTTTATATGGTTCCGCAGAGCTCATTCCGAAACCTTGAAAGGAGGAAATTACCCATGCGCCTTATATTTATCCGCCACGCGGACCCCGATTATACGATTGACTCCCTTACGGAAAAGGGCTGGAAGGAGGCGGAACTCCTATCCCGCCGCCTTTCCTCCATGGATATCAAAGCCTTTTACTGTTCCCCTCTGGGCCGGGCGAGGGATACGGCTTCCCTGACTCTTCAGAAAATGGGCCGTGAAGCGGAAATCTTTGATTTCCTGCAGGAATTCACCCACCCCGTCACCGACCCGGAGACAGGGGAAGAGCTTCACATTCCCTGGGATCTTATGCCCGCCTACTGGACGGAAACCCCCGATTTTTTCCATAAGGATAGATGGAAAGACACGCCCCTGATGTGCTCCGGCCGGATCGGGGAATACTACCGGGAAGTGGCCGAAGGAATTGACTCCATTTTGAAAAAGCACGGCTATGAGCGGTATAAGAACCGCTACCGCACAAAGGGCGGAAATCGGGATACCATTGTGGTTTTCTGCCATTTCGGCGTTATGTGCGTGATGCTTTCTCATATTCTGGGGATCTCGCCCCTTTCTCTCTGGCACGGTTTCTGCGCGGCTCCTTCCTCCGTCACCACCCTGTATACGGAAGAGCGGGAAGAGGGGGAGGTCTTTTTCCGGTGCCAGTCCTTTGGGGATACGGCTCATTTGTATGTCGCCGGGGAAGAGCCGGCCTTCGCCGCCCGGTTCTGCGAAACCTACGATAATATGGAAGAAAGGCATTGAGGGCGCACCTCTGCCGAAGCATTCCTGCTCTTGTATTTCCCAGGAAAGCTATGTATACTGTGTAAAGGAAAAGCCGCAGAACAGGGCTGGATTTTCACTCCCTGCCCGAGGGCGTTTATCCTGCTGGGACGCTGGGATACCGGGACGCCCATAACACCGGAAGCCGGGACGGCATCCTATGTTCCATATTTTTAATTTTATAATGAAAGAGTTGATCATCGCCTATGAAACTGGGAATCGTGGGCCTGCCCAACGTGGGCAAGAGCACCCTTTTCAACGCCATTACAAACGCGGGGGCCCAATCTGCCAACTACCCCTTCTGCACCATTGAACCCAATGTGGGCGTGGTGGCCGTGCCCGACAAACGGCTGGACAAGCTGGCTGAAATGTATCATCCGGAAAAATTCACCCCCGCCACCATTGAATTCGTGGATATCGCCGGCCTGGTGAAGGGCGCTTCCAAAGGAGAGGGCTTGGGGAACAAATTCCTTTCCAATATTCGGGAAGTGGACGCTATCGTCCATGTGGTGCGCTGCTTTGAAAACGACGATATCGTCCATGTGGAAGGCAGCATCGACCCGAAGCGGGATATTGAGACCATCAATCTGGAACTGATCCTCTCCGATATGGAGATTCTCGACCGGCGCATCGATAAGACCCAGAAGCTTTTGAAGGCCGATAAAAAATATCAAGTGGAACTGGATTTCCTCAAACGTGTGCGGGAAGCCCTGGATGCGGGGAAATCTGCCCGTTCTGTGGAATGCTCCGAGGAAGAGCAGGAGATCCTTTCCACCGTATCCCTTCTGACCAATAAGCCCGTGATCTACGCCGCCAATATGAGCGAAGACGATTTCAAGGGCGGTATCGAAAAGAATCCCTATTTCCGCCAGGTGAAGGAAATAGCCGAAAGCGAGCACGCCGCCGTGCTGCCCATCTGCGCTGAGATCGAGGCGGAAATTTCCGGCATGGAGCCAGAGGAAAAGGCTCTCTTCCTGCAGGATATGGGCCTTTCCGAATCAGGATTGGACAGGCTCATCCGGGCTTGCTACAGTCTTCTGGGGCTGATTTCTTACCTGACAGCGGGCCAGCCGGAAGTCAGGGCATGGACGATCACAAAGGGCACAAAGGCGCCCCAGGCCGCCGGGAAGATCCACTCTGATTTTGAGCGGGGCTTTATCCGGGCAGAGGTTGTTTCCTTTGATGACCTGATGGCCTGCGGCACCATGGCCGCTGCAAAGGAAAAGGGCCTCGTGCGCTCTGAGGGGAAGGAATATGTCATGCAGGATGGGGATATCGTCCTTTTCCGCTTTAACGTTTGATTTTACATTCCCGCACCCCGGCATCTGCAAAACGCCCATACGCGCAAAAACGGCTTCAGAGGAAAAGCTCTGAAGCCGTTTTTTACAGTATGCGCACAATATGCGCGAGGATAAAGCCCCCTCAGATTATTTTTGGAAACACGCCGCCCCGGGGGACGCGTTTATCATCTTCTCCCGAATCCACCGGTCCGCCCATTCCGCAGCCTCCTGAGATGTGAGAGAGGTGGTATCCAAAAGGGTCATGGGCGGCTTTGTTTCCCCGCCATGCTCCCTGAGCCACCGATTGAAGGCCTGGGAACTTTCCAGCCAACCCTCATCCCTTATACCGCGGCCCTCTTTCATCCGGCTGAAAAGAGCTTTTTCCCCGCACACCGCCGCCAAATAGTGGATCTCCGTAAATAAATTTCTTTCCGGCCGGGATTCAAACTGTTCCGGCAAAGCGCAGCCGCAGAGCACCACAGGCTTCCCGGATTGCGCTATATTGGCGCATACCCGCATCCAAAGGCTCCTGTAAGCCGCATAATTATCCTCCGGCGTGTTATAGCGCTCTTCCCAAAGGAGGTCGCTTTCCATTACGATATACTCCGTTTCTCTGCGGAAGAGCTCCTCACAGAGGGAGGATTTCCCTACGCCGGAAGCTCCGGTGACAATAAAGAGGGGCAGCTTTTTTGTGGGCGTCACGGCGTTTCACCACTTTTCCCTGTTTCCGGCTCATCCGGATCTTTCATTTCCGCCCAAAGCCGGGGTGCGGAAAGAAGCCCCAGCGGCTTCAATTGATATTCGTAGCTCCAGGCCGCTCCCTGGCTCCGCCAGGCGTCCGCACCCAGCCAGTCTTCTTTTTCATCAGAAAGATGCACCTGGCCGAAACTGTTGAAGCGGTTCCCATATACAGTGAGCAAAAGCTCCCATCGCCCGGGGGAAAGGGGCAGAACCCCCTCATATGGCGGCAGCATGAGGGAGATTTCCTTCCCGGCTCTCCCGTTATCCCCTTCAGCCCCCTCAGCGGGCCGGGCGGAGGCCGTAACCAAAGCGCCTCGAAAATGCGTGGCGGCAATCCGCAGGCCCTTGGCTTCCCTTGGCAGTTCTATGGGAATATGATAGGTGATGTTTCCTCCATAAAATGGAAGGCCCTGAGGAACCACACTGCCAAAAGCCAGCGTTTCGGTCGGGCGGGTGAGCACCGGCCGTGCGCCCCGCACCTTCACGCCGAAATCCCCCAAAATATAGCACCACTCCGGGTTGGATCGCAGGCCGAAGGGCATTGTGATCTCCAAAAGGTTTTCCCCAGCACGTGCGGGAGGCAGGGGAAGGGTCTCGATAGCGGGATCCACATACCAGCCCCGTTCTTCCCGATGCGGTATGGGAATCTCATACCCGTTCCAGCGAAGGGTGAGCTCCTCCGGCCTTTCCACAGCCAGAAGCAGGCCGGAAAATTCCCTCTCGCACTCCACCCGGAACCGCAGCCGCAGGGTATGCCTGGGCTTTTCGGCAGGCAGCACCCAGGGCTGGGCCACCTCCTTTTTCCGTCTGGGCCAGGAAAGGGAATCCCGCAGGGCAGCGTCCAGCCGGAGGATCTCCTCCCGGGGCCGGTAGGATTCCCCATCCAGAGCGTACTCCGCCTGATCCAGCAGAAGGACGTTCTTTTCCGAAAGGGAAAAGGTCATCTCCTCCGGAAGAGGCAGGGGCAGAGGCCGGAGAGCAGGATGAACCTCCTCTTTTGGGGAAGGAGCCAAGACCTGCCCCTCTTCCTCGGAAAGGGGCTCCAGCCGCAGGAGCAGGCTGTCATATTCATACAAGGTATGGAAAAGGCGGGTTTTTCCGCCTTCCACACGGTAAGGATGAGGCCGTATCTCCCCGGAAGACGCGTCGTATTCCACAGGTCTCCAACGGCCCTCAAGAGCAATCTCCCAGGTGTTTTCCCGGGGAATATCCGGGTTATAGGGAGCCTTTGCCTGAGCCAGGAAGAGCCAGCGCACGTCCCCATCCTGCCGGAGCTGGTGGAGAAGCTCCTCCGCTCCGTCCCCGGAAACCTTCCAGTATTCCACCTGCCGGGCCCCGGCTTCCTCCAGAGCGCCCAAAAGGGCGGCGGCGCTCATGGGCAGAAGGCGGCACCCTTTTTCCAAAAGAAGCGTTTCCGGCTCCCCGGAGGGAAGAGCATCCACCAAAGAGGGAACCCGGCCGGCAAAAAGGATCCGGCCCCCCTTGCGGGCAAAAGAAGAAAGCCGCTTCAGGGTGGAGCTCCGCAGAGTCTCACAGCCGGGCAGGATCAGCACGTCGTAGGCTATTTCTCCCACAGGGAAGGGATTCCCCGCTTCCTCCGGGCAGAGGCCCGGCAAAAGGGACTCGCTGATAAAATCAAAGTCTATGCCGCCGAATAGCAGCCAGCGGGTCACATTTTCAAAGCTTTCCTCCAGCTCCTGCCGGGGAGCGGAGGTCTCTTTTTCCGGGCCCCAATGGAGCCAGTAGCTCTCCACCGGGTGGATGACGCCCACCTTTACCAAAGGCTTGCCTCTGGTGAGCGCCGTATGCAGCCGGGCAAAATGATCCTCCACCAGGGAATATTTCATATACCAGGGGGATTGATAGAAAATAGAAGCAGGGTAATCCCGCTTGGCCTCCCCGGCCATGGACATCCAGCACAGGTGCGGCACCCGCACGGTGACGCCCAGAGCAGCCTGCCAATCTCCCAGGAGCATATAGGTGCGGAAATCGCAATCCCACCCCGTTACGCCATAAAGCTCAGAGACCATGCCTTCCCTTCCGAACTGGTGTACGGCGGACTGGGCCTGCTTGGCGGTGGTATATTCCCGCCTGCGGCAGAGCATGTCGATGCCCGGAATCTGGAAGGAACGGTAGGAACGCATGGCTTCCCCCAAAGCTGCCGTCTGGGAGTGGAGAGTGGGTTCCTCCATCATATGGCCTGTAAGGGCCAATCCATGCTTTTCGCACCAAGAACCGATCGTGTCCGCAAAGGCGGAAGAAAACCGCTCTGCGATGTGGTCGTGATACAAATACCGGATCCTGGAAACCCTACCCTTCGGCAGCTCCCAAAACAGCTCCGGCAGGGAGGCCATCAGGTCCTCCCCATACGCCTTCTGGAAGGTATCCGGCAAATCATCCGTGAAGGGGAGAAGAGCATCCTCCCGGCTTTCCGCAAAGGGAAGAGGCTTTTTCCGGGCAAATTGAGGCTCATCGGTGAAAATTGCAGGCACCCTGCGGCCAAATTCCTCCCCCAAAAGGTGGGCGTAGGCTTCGTGGGTTATTTCCACAAAGCGTTCAATGGCTATTTTATCCAAAGTGTTCACATAGGTCAGGTTGTTATACCAGGGGCCGGGGGCCTGTAATTCCAGATACGCATACCATTTCACGCCCCGGGCCGGAGCCTCCGGCAGAATTTGGGCATAGCGGGAAAGAGCTCCTTTTTCATCCAACTCCACATCATAGACCGCCAGAAGCCGGGGCGCTGCGGCATCCTCCGCGGAGGAGAGCGTCCTCTCTTCCAATCCTGCGAGCGGGGATGCCGTCAGCCGCAGATACCTCGCCCGGAAGGCGGGATCCTTGGTGACAAACCCGCCTGCTGCACCGGAGGGCCACCGGTCCTCGTCGTAAAGCCAGGCCAGCATATGGTTTTCCTCGGCTTTCTCCACACAGAAGCGGATATCCTCCAGAAATTCAGGGCTCAGGTAAGGGGTATCCAGCCCCGTGCGCACATGCATGTGAAAGCCCCCGAAGCCCATGTCCCTGAGGATCCGAATCTGCTTTTCCAGGGTTTCTTTCTCAAGGCGGCAGTTGAAGGCCCAGAAGGGCGCCCCCCGGTATTCTTCCGTAGGGCTTCGGAACAATTCTTCCGAAAGGGACGGCTCCCTGTTTTTGGGATACAGCATACTACAACTCTCCTTTTACGGATTTTCCGGTATATATAGCAATAGAACACGATACTAAAGAGCTGCGGCTTATAGCCGCCCTTGCACAATCCGC
This sequence comes from uncultured Clostridia bacterium, assembly GCA_904399395.1. Lineage (GTDB taxonomy): Bacteria > Bacillota > Clostridia > Oscillospirales > Acutalibacteraceae > UMGS1264. The sequence goes on from CAJFPJ010000031.1 coordinate 25,528, forward strand.
ACTAAATTCATTTACAAATTTACCGCTTTACTTCATAAGATTTTCCAGATGTGCGCACATCCGGCAGCGAGAGCTACGCCCACAGCCCCGCCAGGGCCTGCGCCCCATAGCAAATGCCTAAAATCACCGGCTGATGGAACACATAGATGATAAGAGCGTGCCGGCCCAGAAAGGAAAAAAACGGGATCCTCTTTTTATAGGCAAAGGCGGGGAACCGGCCCGCCCTGGCGAGGCGGCCTAAAACCGTTCCCCCTATAAAGACAAAGCACCAGGGCAGCAGGGGAAAATAATCCGACGAAGAAAAGCCAGGGTAGGGGAAACCCAAGGCAGCCGTGAACACATTGCTGTAAAAGGCTTCCGGCACGGGAAGCCGGAACAAAAAGGGCAGGCCCCAATACCCCTTTTGCAGCTCCATAGTCAAAAGATACAGAAGAACGCAAAGGATAAGGGGCAGAATATGAAAGGAGAGCCGGGGCTCCTTATGAAGGACACAGGCGGCTTTTCCGTAAAGGAGCTGGAAGAGCCCGAACCCCATCATGCAAATGGAAAGGAAATGCAGGATGCCAAAAACAATCATCTCCTGAGGGGTCACAAGAGCCGTGGCCCCCGTCACCAGAAGGGCCACCAGCAGGAGCTTCGCGCCCCGTATGAGATTGGAGCGGGATAAATCAGAGGATATTCCCGCTATACAGATGAAAAGACCTGCAAACCAGGGCTCCGCCGGCATAAAAAACCGGAAAAGGAAGGCTCCCAGGGGCATGTCGAACAGGTTTGCCATGGAGTAAAAGCCATGGTAAAACACCATACAGAACACCGCAAAGCCTCTGAGCTCATCCATCAAGTGGATACGCCCTCTCTGGGGCTCCTGTTTACTCTGCTCACTATACGTATCCTGCTTTTCCGTTTTTTCTGGTTTTTCCCGCTGCATTCCCTGTTTTCCTTCGGCCCGGTTTTCCAGGACTTCCTCAGGGGGGCAGGGTTCCGGCTGCCCGTCCGGGCGGCTCTCTGTGTATTCTGCATATTCTCTATATTCCATGGGCTTCGTTTGTTCCATAAAACACGCCTCTCTTTTTTCATTTTCCCGGCTGCATCGGGCTGAATTTCCGCCGAGGCGGGCAGTTCTTCAGCCGGCTTAGCCAAACTATGTACCCAGTATAAAACAAAGAGCACAAAAAGGGAAGCGGTATAAACGCGCAAGCCGTTCCCCTTTTTCCTGCCTCTATTCAGCAACGGCCTTCCGATGACGGGCCGCAACAGAAATGTTAACCGTTGTCTGCGTGTATTCCTACCTTTTTTGCCGGTAAACCTCATTGAACACTATAATTTTGGGCGGTATACTGCAAGTAATCCGATAATTTAGGTTTGCTTTTACATTTTTCCGGCGGCCTCTCCAGATACGGGAGAGGCCAGCCGAACTCAAAAGCGCCGCTAAAACTATAAGCCGGAAGGCGGGAGAAAGACTTAAAAGCAGCAGGGGAAAGCCAAAAAAAGCAGGCTTTCCGCCGCAGCATCCTGCGCCCCGGCCCCTACGGTACAATATAAAATCAAAAAAGAAAGGGCGTGTCACCTATGACGGCAAACGAAACAGAAAAAACAGTCCATGTCCGCTGGGAGGAACCCATTCAGATCCACAATTACCCGGTATTCCAGGATACAAACCGGGATGCCAGAGTGGTTTCCCCCGGTACCTATGGCTCGGAATACATCCGGATGCTGGAACTGAAAGACGGCTCCTGGCTTTCTGTCTATACCTTTTATGACAACAACGGCTACCGGCTGGAGGCGGGCGGGGGCACAAAGCTGGGGTTTTCCCTGAGCCGGGATCAGGGGAAGACCTGGGAGCAAATCTCCACCCTTTCTCATCCTTCCCGTGATATGGATAACGGCCAGCTGGCTTTTGCCGAAAACGGGGACATTCTCCTTTCCTGCCGGTCCGTGCGGTGGCAGGAATCCTACTATCTTCCCCTTTACAGAAGCGCCGATGGGGGCAGAACCTGGGAATTTTCCTCTATGATCGACGAGACAAGCGGCCATCCCGGTGCTTTGGGAAACCCGGATAAGGGCCTTTACGAGCCCCATCTCTACCGGCTTGAGGACGGCCGTCTGGCGGTAATGTATGCCAATGAAAAGCATGTAAAGCGGGCGCCCCACTTCAGCCAGATCATTTCCATGAAGGTTTCCGATGACGACGGAGAAACCTGGGGAGATGAAATCTGGGTGGCCTGGGATCCGGAGAGACCGGAGCTCCGGCCAGGCATGCCTGTGTGGATGCGCCTTAAAAACGGCCTCTATATGGTGGTGTTCGAGGTGGGAGATCCCTCCGTGAAACCGGAAGCCACTTTCTACATCTACTATAAGACCTCAAAAAATGGTGTGGATTGGGAACCCGGGATCGGAACGCTCATCCCGGAGCAATGGGGCGGGCCCTATCTGGAGCAGCTGGAAGACGGCCGCTTGCTGGTCTCCTCCAATGCGGGCGTCATCTCCGTGGGGAATGAAGACGGCACCCAATGGAAAACCCTGGATCCACCAGCCTTCCCAAGCTTCACCTGGTCCTCCCTGAAAGCGCTGGAAGGGAACCGTTTCGCTATTTTCAATTCCTGCTCCCGGGAAGAGGGAGGCCACAACATCCAACTCCGGTTCGGCGAGCTGGAAAAATAGAGTATTTCTCCCGTTCTATGTGCGGGAACTCTGCCGCCTGGCCGGAATGAAACGCCTGAAGGCCGGCCTACGGCGGCAGGATTTCGGCTCTCAGAAGCGGACATGTAAACGATTTGGATACAAACAGAAAGGCCCCGGCGGTGCAGGCAGAAATTGCCAGCATCGCCGGGGTCCTTATGTCTCCTTTTGTATACCTCGGTTTATTTCGAAGCCACCGTATGGTTCGCGTACGTATCCCAATCCGGCTCATAATCGGCTGTGGCCTGGTTCCCCCACATATCCCAGTTTTTCCGATCTCCCCTGGCGAAAAGCTCCAAATAAGGGCCGGGAGAACACGCCTCTATAATCGGGATAATCTCATCCGGTTTTCTGGAATGCTCCCGCTTCATAGCCCGGATCAGATTGACCTGGGATCTGCCCGCCTGAAGAGTGCGGTTATTACTGCCCCGAATGCCAAAGAGAAGGATCTCCGTCACATTACGAAAGTAAAACCCCACACCACGGCCATCCGGGCAGCCGTCACCGCGCACCTTTTCCCAGATAATATTGGTCTTATACTGAAAGCCCCAGGCCTTCATAACCTCCAGACCCTCCGGCAGAAGGGCGTTGGGCACCCACAGATACAGGTGGCTCTTTTCCGCCGCGGCCTCTGCAACAGGAAGCTGCTTGATCTCGCTGAGCTTCATGGTCTCATACCGGCGCAGGCGCCTGTGCTCCGGGGCCACCTTTCCCGTCCGGTTCTGAAACTGCCAGGGCGGATCCGCATAGATGGTCCGATACGTCTTGCCCTCCGTAAACTGCCGAAAATTTTCTATAGTCTCTTTTAGGGTATCCATTCAAACACCTTCCACACATGATTTCTTGATTCCCACCGCCAGAATCGGGCAGCCTCCGTTTCTCCGGGATTTAAGCCTGTAAAGCAGTTTGCCGATCCACGTTGTGGAAGCCCCGTATTTCCGGATAAGCGGATCCCCTTTATCATCCAAAAGCTCCTTAAAGATCCCATTGAGCTCCTCCGACCGGGTAACAATGATCCCCACCTCGGTCAGGCCGCATTCAAAATACGTGCGCATAGCCAGCAAATCCCGGTCGAAAGTCTGGTCTTTGCTGTTCCATTCCAGGTCAAAGGCCACTTTGTTTTTCACAAAATCGATATTATGGCCGTCTATATATCCCTCTATAATTTTTTCGTCATAAGGCTCATCGGAAAAACGCCCCCTCTGGTTGGCCCTTCTGGGGTACATCTTCACCACCAGATCCCCTGTAATCCGGATTTCCCGCCATCCTCTGGGATACAGCTGGGAATCGAATTTCTTCGGTATGGGGCTCTCGTTTCCTCCTGCTTTTTTCAGATCCTCCACCGTGATAACCAGGTTTTCAAGGCAATCCTGCAGCTCGTTCCACTCCTCCGGAAAAGCCCCGTTCAGAATTTCCAGCGCATGCCCAAAACTGTGGAATTCATATTTTTCCTGCAGGGTTGGCCGTATGTATTGTTTCAGCATACAATTCCTCCTTGCCCTATCCTGAAATCCGGCGGCGCATTACCTACCGTTTCCCAATAAGTGGCTGGTGGATTCCCTTTATACACAAAGGAAACCGCCTGAAGCGGGGCAAGCCTCCCCGGTTTTGCGGCTTCACTGCAGCTATATACACATAGAAAGACCACTCCGGCAGGGTGACTCGCAAAGGTCCATCCCCCGGACTGATCTTTAGTATTATACCGCCGGCATCCGTGCCGAATAATTTGATTTCTACCGCGCCTTGCCGCTCCTGCGAATTTTGAAGCGAGGCCCTTGGCCTTGCTTTGAGATTCGACTTGCGCAGTGGCAGAACCTCTGCGCACCACCTTTTGGCGGCAATAGCCGCCTCACCGCTCCCGCGAATCTTGAAGCAAGACCCTTTGGCCTTGCTTTGAGATTCGACTTGCGCAGAGGTAAAACCTCTGCGCACATTATACCACACAGAAAAAGATTTTCCCAATAGATTTGCAGAAGATTACATACATTTCCTTCATAGGAAAAGAACCGCTGCGGTGCAGCCTGCCGGCAGTACATTAAATCGGGGCGGCTTCCGCTTTTATACGGCAGCCGCCCTGCAACAAAATCGATTTGAATTCTGCAGAGCTTTCTTCCTCCACATTCCCGCGCCGTGCGCCTTCTCTGGGGGAGAAGCTCCCATTCCTTTTTCTATTCCTTCTCGATATATGCCACACCCACACAGCCAGGGCCCGTATGGGTTCCTATGACAACCCCTACATCCGTATGACCCCATTGAGCGATATCCAACCCCTGATCCCGAAGCTTTTGGCGGAATGTATCCAGAAGGACGGGGCATTGAGTGGATCCCAGCTGAGGCGTATATCTGGGGTCATACCCCTTTTCCGAAAGCTCCCCAGCCATCCATTGATATGCAGCCAGATTTCCTCTTACTTTTTTAGCTACATCCACATTCCCATCCCGTACACTAAGGATAGGCTTTACATGCAAAAGAGTTCCCACAATAGCAGATGCCGCCGGAAGCCTTCCGCCTTTCAAAAGATATTTGAGACTTTCAAGAGCCGCCAATATCCGCACCCGGCCCTTCAGTCTGTTCAGTTCCCCGGCGATTTCACCAGCGGAAAGTCCCTGATCCCGCAGGCGCACAGCCTCCCGTATCAATAGAAAAGCCCCCAAAGAAGCAGTACCGCTGTCTACTAAGTGGATAGACCTTCTAGGGAACGTGTTTCGGGCAATTCTGGCAGATTGGTACGTGCCGCTCAGCCGTGAGGAAAGGAAAATACCCAAAATCTCATCTTCACGGTTTTGCAGAAGAGATTTATATAGCTCCATGAATACACCTGAATTCACCTGGCTGGTCACAGGCACCACCTTGCTCTCTTCAAGCTTGCGGAAAAACACAGGAGGTGTCAAATCCACACCATCCTGATATTCCGTGCTTCCAAAGCGCACGGTCAGCGGGGCCACTGTTATTCCCCACGAGGCCGCTTCTTCCCTTGTAAGATCCGACGTGCTATCTATCAAAATATGCACCATATGTATAGTACCTCTTTTCTTCTCCGCTTATCTGTATGACTCTGCAGGATATCACCCGTTCTTTCACCTGCTTCACCGGCCGCATCCTGCTTCAGAGTTCTCCGGTCTCTGAAGGCTCTTCTCCGGCCGCTTTTCTTTCGTTTGCTCCGCATTTCCCCCCAAAACCTGGGGAGAAAGCCAGGGCTCTCGTTCTCCCTCTGAGGAAAAATCCCCCCTGCCATGGGAATAATGAGAAAAATAACCCGCCAGCAAGCTTAAAGCTCCCGTGAGCGTGACCAGCTGCTCTTCAGAAAGGCAGCCCGCAACCGCCTCCACCATGGCGGTATGAAACCGCTGGTGATATTGGTCGGCATCCTTCCCTTTATCGGTGGCCTCCAGGCGGACCACTCTCTTATCCTCTACACTTCTCCGCCGCAAAAGGCACCCTTTTTTCTCCAACGTCTTCACTGCTGTGGTAAGAGTCCCCATAGTCACGCCCAACCGCCTGGAAATCTCCCCCATGGTGTTCTGTTCCTCTTTCTCCGCCCTGAGGACGGATTCGATAATGTGGAACTCATTAACGGAAAGTCCCGCCCCCCCATAGGCAGACAGAGCTTTTTCCTCCGCACGCAGGATATAATTGAAATCCTCTATCAGGAACCGGTTCATCGCTTCTCTTGCCGAAATGGATAGCTGAGACATTTGTATGACTCCTTTTCTTCTCCTCCCGAGGCTGCTTTCCGGAACTCGGATCTCCCCTTTTTACAGAAAAGCAGAAAAAGGAACAAGCAGTTCCCCCTTCCACTTGCTGCACAGGGCCTTTTTATTTTTGCACCATTCTTCGCCTAGTATAGCATGAACCTCTAGCAAAGTCCACACAATTTTGAACTTCAAACTTTTATCGAATAATTTAGGATAAAGCACAGTTTTTCCAACCTCAGGAATTTTTTGCTCTGGATTTCACGGAAAATTCACTCATTTACGCTATAATGGGTATATCATAGAGGTATATATTCTATGCTGAAAAGGAAGCTTCCTCAAAGCCGCCATAAAGCTATTTTAAAGGGCTGGCGGCAGAAGCGAAAGGGCAATAGAGAGATATACTTACAGAATACTGGGCCCTTGGCCCGGAAAAGGAGAGAAAACTCATGGACGCAGGAAAAATCCTTGTGGTGGACGACGACCAGAATATCTGCGAACTGCTGCGGCTGTATGTAGAAAAAGAAGGCTTTGAGGTAGTCATCGCCAACGACGGCCGGGTGGCCTTGGAAGTATTCGAAGCTGAAAACCCCGACCTGATTCTTCTGGATATCATGCTCCCCGAGCTGGACGGCTGGCAGGTCTGCCGTGAAATTCGTAAGCATTCCCAGTGCCCCATCATCATGCTCACCGCCAAAGGCGAGGTATTTGACAAGGTGTTGGGCCTGGAACTGGGGGCGGACGACTACGTGGTGAAACCCTTTGAGGCCAAAGAGGTTGTGGCCCGCATCAAAGCCGTTCTCCGCCGGCTGGGCAAAAACAGCAGCGAAACTGTGAAAGAGGTTAAATACGACAAGCTTTCCATCAACCTGACCAACTATGAGCTGAAAGTAAACGGTGTGCAGGTGGATACCCCTCCTAAAGAGATGGAACTCATTTATCACCTGGCCAGCAATCCCAACCGTGTTTTCACACGGGATCAGCTTCTGGACGAGGTCTGGGGGTTTGACTATTACGGCGACAGCCGCACCGTGGACGTGCATGTAAAACGCCTGCGTGAAAAACTGGAAGGCGTTTCTGACAAATGGGCCCTGAAGACTGTGTGGGGCGTTGGATATAAATTCGAGGTGAAGGAATAAGCATGTCGTATTTGGCAGGCAGAGATATCGCCCTGCGTGTGCCCAGGGCGGCGTTTCAAGAAGTACGCCATCTGCAGCTTTTTGCTTTTTGTATAGCAGAAGCCGCTCCAACCGATGAGGGCGGTCAAAGCAAAGGGGGGAAGGCCCCATGAAGAAGAGCCTGTTTCGCAAATATCTGAAAATCACCTCGTTTACCATTCTGATCAGCTTTTTCCTTTTAGGGCTGGTGATGCTTTCCTTCACTACAGCCAACTGGCAGGATGAAAAACAGGTTCTTCTGGAAAAAAACGCCCGCAGTGTGGCAGCTATCGCGGCCAAAAGTACGGTCAAGGTAGCAGATGGCACCTATATCATCGGCGAGGAAGAGAGCGCCGGAATTCAAACGTTTATGACAGCTTTTGCCGAGAATATTGATTCCGATATCTTCATTGCCGATACCCGTGGCAACATCCTGGCCTATGCCTTTGCCAGCCAATCGGATGCCACCCAGCAGGTGATTCCTCAGGAACTGATCGCCAAGGCTATGGAAAACCGGTATATCGGCCAGAGCACCCTGGGGAATGTGTATAAGGATCCCTGCTACGTAGTGGGAGTCCCCATGGTGGTCATGGAAAACGGCACATCTGTAAAAGTGGGTGTAGTCATGGCGGCCTGCACCTTCCGCTCTTTTGGAGAATACAGGGCCAACCTCATCCAAATGTTCCTTTTGGCTGCAGTGGCGGCTTTCATGGTCTCCTTCTGCATTGTGTGGCTCTATAGCTATAATTTTGTACGTCCTCTCCGGCAGATGGCCGTGGCGGCCAAAAACTTCGGTGAGGGGAATTTTGCCATGCGTGTCCCCGTCACCAGCAGCGACGAAATCGGCCAGTTGGCGGTGGCCTTCAACAATATGGCCAGCTCCCTGGCCAGTGTGGAAAGCGTTCGGCGGAATTTTATTGCCAACGTCTCCCATGAGCTGAAAACTCCTATGACTACCATCGCAGGTTTTATCGATGGCATTCTTGACGGAACCATCCCCAAAGAAAAAGAGCGCCAATATCTGGGCATCGTGTCCGGGGAAGTAAAGCGTCTTTCCCGATTGGTAAAAACCATGCTGGATCTTTCCCGGATAGACAGCGGGGAGCTGCATATTCGCCCGGCACGCTTCGACCTGACGGCCACAGTGTTCAACGCTTTGATCACTTTTGAAAAGCCCATTGAGGATAAGCAGATCGATATCCGGGGGCTTGCAGACGCAGAAAGCATTTACATGGACGGAGACCCGGACATGATCCACCAGGTGGTCTATAACCTGATCGAAAACGCCGTGAAATTTACAAATGAAGGCGGCTATATCGAGCTGAAAACGGAAGATCAGCCGGACCGGACCTGTTTTACCATCCGCAATAGCGGAGCCGGCATTCCGGCAGATGAGATCTCCATGATTTTCGACCGGTTCTATAAGACGGATAAGTCCCGCAGCAAGGATAAGACCGGCATGGGTCTGGGCCTCTATATCGTGCGCACTATCATTCGCCTCCACGGCGGCGAGATCACCGTAAGCAGCGTGGAAAACGAATATTGTCAATTCTCCTTCTGGATTCCCAAACGCCCTTCTCTGGAGCCCGCCCCCAAGGAGGTTAAAAAAGAGTCTAAGGAAAAGAAAAACAGCCCCCGCTCCGGGAATAAAGAAAACCGTAAGCCAAAGGAAAAAAACGGTAAAAAATCCTCTCAACGCGGCACGGTTGAAGAAACCACGCCTCCAGAAATCACTGGGGCTCTCACTGCTCTTCCCGATGAAACGCAACAGGAACAGGGAGAAGGAACGCCTCCGAAAGGCTCTTCCAGGCCATAACGCCATACTCTCATGGGATATTGTCCACAAACCCCTTTGCCATGCAAAAGAGCCTGCAGGATAAGCAGCATACCCCCAGTAAAACATTTTTATGAGTTATACAACGAACATGCGGTGTGTGGTGCGCACTGAGCTAAACACACCGCGCCGCCCGACCGAGACCGGGCGGAAATTCATACTTTTATCAACGAATCGGAATTGAGGGAAATACATGATTCATGAGCATGAGCACGAGCTCGGGTACCACGAGCGCGAGCACGAAGCTGAACAAGAAACCGCACCCGGGCCGGAAGCTGGTTCCCGCCCTGCAGCAGCGCCGGAAACGCAGGAGGCCCAGCAGCCGCCTTTGGCTGCCGGTGCCTCTTCTCATGAGGAAGAGGCAGTTTCTTCGGAAAGTGCGGAAAACTATCGTGTGCCTGCAGCTTCCGCTCCGGAGGAAGCATCTTCCCAGCCTAAACCACCTTTGGGAAACAAAACGCCCGCTTCTTGGCCTCCCCAAGACCCCAGAGCCTCGGCGCCTTTCTCCCCCCAGGCGCCTGCTCCTATGCAACAACCATGGGGAGCCCCGCAGGCTCCATACGCGCCCCCCGGAGGAAGCTCGGCAGGGCCTGGAGGCCCTCCCATACCTCCGCCCCCTTATAGCTACGAATATCCGGCATATCCGCAGGGACCCAATTATTCTGCTGGAATCCCTTGGGGAAATCAGCCCTATCAACCGCCTCAGGGAACAGGAGGCCAAGGAGCCTGGCCTCCGCCACCCGGCTACCGATGGGATTCCGGCTTTTCCGGGGCTCAGGGTATCCCCCGGGGTTCCAAGCGGGGAGGAAAAGCCTTCGGCGCCCTGTTCATATCCATCGGGGTTGTGCTTCTTGTAGCGCTGATAGCGGCTATGATTACAGTATCCGGAAGATATGAGTTGCCAACCGCTCCTTCCCAATCCTCCCCCCTTGTCAGCGAACCGCCGGCCTCTCAGCCGGAAGAGAGCCTGCCGGGAGGGGAAAACGGGGATTCGTCTCTTCCCGAAAAAGAAAAGCCCTCTGCTGTTCCGGAAGCCTCTTTCACAGGAATTACAATAGAGGGGAAACGACAGGACCCCATTTCGGCAAAGGAAATCTATAAGCGGGTGGTGGAAAGCGTCGTGGGCGTGAACACCACAGTGAAAGCAGGGGATACCACCGCCCTCAGCGAAGGATCCGGAATTGTGCTCACAGAGGACGGGCTCATTCTCACCAATGCCCATGTGCTGGATTACTCCCGGGATAACGAAGTCTCTGTAGTTCTGCACGACGGAACGGAATACGCCGCCTCTGTGATCGGTTTTGACAAATACAGCGATCTGGCTGTTCTGCGCATCGACGCCCAAAATCTGGATCCCGCCGAATTTGGGGACGTCTCTCTGCTGGAAGTAGGGGACGAAGTCTTCGCCATCGGCAACCCCGGCGGCATGAGCTATGCCAGCTCCCTGACAGGCGGGTATATCTCCGCCCTGAACCGTTCCCTGAAAAACAGCGCCATGACCTTTATCCAAACGGATGCGGCCATCAACCCCGGAAATTCCGGCGGCGCCCTTGTGAACGACTGCGGCCAGGTGATCGGCATCAATTCCAACAAAATTGTTTCCACCAGCTATGAGGGCATGGGATTTGCTATCCCCATCAGCCAAGTGAAGGACATTATCGATAATCTTGTCACCAAAGGCTATGTGGAAGGCCGGGGGCGGCTGGGCGTCACCATCCTTTCTGATGGAACAGGCCTTCAGATTCAGAGCATCGAAGAGGGCAGTGGGCTTTACGGAAAAGCGGAGAAAGGAGACTATATCCTTGCCGCCGACGACGTAGAACTCTCCTCCATGGATGATCTCTACTTGGTGCTGGCCGGGCACTCGGCCGGGGAATCTGTGAAGCTGAAGATCTTCGATGTGTCGGAAAACGTCACTTTCCAGGTATCCGTCCAGCTCTTGGAGGATAAGGGCGAGACCCAGTCCACCATTTCCCCAGAGCCGTAAGGTAAGGAGGCCGGCTTTTACAGAAGAGCGCCTATGCGCCTATGGATGTTATCCAAGGCGGTTTTTCAGCACGCATATAATAAGGTATCCCACGATTTTTTCCTTACTAAGGAGATGATTGGTGTGAAAAACAAGCAGTGGATATATAAAGTCGGAGGCAGACCCCAAGGACTTATTCTGTCTTTGTTCGTGTTCTTTCTTTTCGGTGGGATGACTTTTTATTTCTATTTACAGATAAATCGCCATGGAGCTTTTCTGTTCGGGTTTCTGCTGGCCATCCTTGTGCTGTTCCTAATATTTTTCTCTGTTTTCAGGGGATTATTTATTAAGGTTTTGATTGCAGAGGATGGCTTTTACCATCAAACAAAACCCAGAAATGGAAAATATTATACCTATGGTCAAATCAAAGAAGCATGGCGAAGCGAAGGAAAACAGTTCAATGGTTCGCAGGGATATTTTTGTGGTTTTGAGACATGGAAAGGAGAAATTGTAAAGTTTTCCTTCTTTCCTTTTGAAGAAGAAGGTATAACATATCTAATTCAACGCGTTAAAGAATGCCATACCGCGAATTATTATACTAATCCATGTAATAGACAAAAGTATACGATTAATGGGAAACCACATGGAAAAACAACTATTGCCGTTGCCTTGGTATTCCTTCTTCTTTTTCTTGTCGGGACAATGCCAGCGATATTGCAGGCTGTGCCGACAGGCTTTGGTATAACAGGTTTGTTTTTTACCGGAGTTACTCTGTTGTCTATTATTATTTTATGTATTCTGCTAATTATTCGATATCAATGCTTCAAGGTTCAAATCGAGGATACGGGTTTTTATTTTCAGTCTAGCCCTTTTAATGGGAAATATTATTTATATGAAGATATTAAAAGCTATAAAATTGAAAAAAAGGTATATCATCAACATTCCACTATGGATGGGACTCACAGCACCTTACACTATTATTATTTTATTTTTACAGATAGAAATGGAAAATCTGTAAAATTTCAGTTTCAGAAACCTTTTTTTGATCATGAAGTTGAAATCTTGAAAGAACGAATTGAGCATGTAAAAAAAGAAAAAGAAAGCTATGAACAGCTTAAAAGACAGAAATCATAATAAATGCATAAAGTGCACAAAAAGGATATTGAATATTGAAGAACAGCCGTTTTGAAAGCAATGAAAAGGCTGCTCGCAGATAAAAACTGCAGCAGCTTTTTCGTTGCTTTAATTCTTTTTACACTCTAAACATATAGGCAACTCAAAAGAAAAGCGTCATAATCAATGCGTCCTCCACTGGGCGGGTATAAAAATTTTTCCGCCGCCCTGCGGCTCTAAACCCTAAAGATGTATACAATCCCACTGCTTTTTCGTTGGAAGGACGCACCTCCAGGGTTATAAAGCTGCCATTTTCCTCCCGACCCTTCTGAATGAGGGCTTCCGTAAGCCTGCGGCCCAAACCCATCCCCCGGCAAGAAGGGAACACGGCGATATTATCCACGTAGCATTCCCCGCAAACCATATGCATTCCGGCGTAGCCCAGCACCCTGCCTTCCTGCTCTGCCACCAGAAAAACGGCTGTCTCGCTCTGAAGTTCTGCCCGGAGTCCTTCCTCGCTCCAGGGGGAGGAAAAGCAAACCGCCTCCAGCCGGGCCAACTCTACAATATGCCTCTCTTCCATGGGAAGGATGTGGATTTCCTTTTCGCTTTCCAACCCAATCAATTCTCTTCCTCCCTTCTGTAAAGAAGAAAGTCAAAGCCGATCTCCGTATGAAGGGAGGATACCTCCCGCAGCCTGCGGCTCCCAGACTCGGGTGTCTTCCAGTAGTAAGGCGTCATGGAAAACAAGTCCTCTATCAGAGAGGGATCGGTCAGAGTCAACTCCCCGCGCACCTCTCTGCGGCTTAAAAAGCGGAATCCAGGATATTCCGTATCTCGCCTGGTATTTTCATAAGGCTTTTCGTATAATACCTTCTTCATGCCGAACAGATGCCTTTCCGATGGCACAGCCAGAATGAAAAAGCCCCCGGGAGCTGTAACGCGCCGAAGCTCTTCCGGCACCACCGGGGCGAACACATTCACCGTTACGCCTGAAATTCCATCCCGCACCGGAACGGCGAAGGAACTGGCTACGGCGAATTCCGCCTGTTTTCCATATCGCCTGGCCGCGGCACGGACAGCTGCTTTGCTGATATCATAGCCCAAAATTCGTGCGTTTACCCCCGCCTTCGCCAAAGTGGAGGCCATATGGCCCGTGTAATAGCCTTCGCCGCAGCCTGTATCCAACAGAAGAGGACGGGGCGCCTGCTCCATACAGAAGAGCACCATGCCGTTTAATTCCCGGCTAAAAAGCTCATAAGCCCCCGATTCCAAAAAACGTCTCCGGGCGGCCACCATCTCCTTTGTATCCCCCGGAAGACTGGAGTGCATCCGGTTTCGGGGAAGAAGATGTACATAGCCCTCTGCCGAGACATCAAAGGAATGGCCCCGGGGGCACCGGCATACTTTTTCTCCTTTTTCCAAGGGTTCCCTGCAGATGGGGCAGGAAAAGTACCAATCTCCACCTGCTCCCCCTTTTTCCATAAATTCTGCCGGCATATTCTTCATCCTTTCCACAAACAGAGAAAAGTATATTTCCCCAAACTGTAGTTAAAAACAATGCTTTCCATATAGTATTGTATATGCTATAAACACGCTGCCCGGTCGCTCTGCAAGAAGACGGCAATCCCAGGCGGAACATCGTTTTGAGTGTATTGCTTTTCATTTTCCTTGTCAAGGCTGGAAACGGGATTTCTACCCCAGGGGTTAATTTTTCCCCGGGAACGTGGTATACTGTGAAAGAAACAGCAAAGCCTGTTATCTCAAAGCGAATATGAAATATTCGCTTCAAAATTCACAGCCTTCAGGAAAGCTCACTTCCTTTCGAGCCTCACAAGAATCGCTGCAAAACACTATCGGCTGTTTGTTTTGAGAGGAACAGAATACGGAAATGTAAACCCCTGCAGGCTCTGCTGGCAGGCTCCTTCACAAGAAAGTGCGCCGCCCGTATACCTTATGACAGTTTATCGATATGAAATCTAGGACAGGAGATAAATCCATGAAACTTTTGGTACTCGATGGAAATAGCATTTTAAACCGGGCTTTTTATGGTATCCGGCTGCTGACCACAAAAGAAGGGCTTTTTACAAACGGGATCTATGGCTTTCTCACCATGCTTCAAAAAATTCTCTCGGAAACGGAGCCCCAGGCTGTGGCCATCGCATTTGACCGGAAGGCTCCCACCTTCCGTCACAAAGCCTATGACGGCTATAAAGCCCAGCGTAAAGGCATGCCGGAAGAGCTGGCCCAGCAACTTCCCAACCTGAAGGAGCTTCTAACCCTTTTGGGTTATCACCTTCTGGAGTGCGACGGCTTCGAGGCCGATGATATTTTAGGCACCTTGGCCCGCTCCTGCCGAGAAAAGGGCTGGGATTGCGTCATCGCCACCGGGGATAGGGACAGTCTTCAGCTGGTTGGGAACGGCGTGACCGTGCGCCTGCTTTCCACCAAGATGGGTCAGCCGGTCTCTACCCTTTATGATGAAACCGCTATCCGGGAGGAATACGGGGTAACGCCCTCTCAGCTCATCGATATCAAGGCCATCCAGGGAGATTCTTCCGACAATATCCCCGGCGTTCCCGGAATAGGGGCCAAGGGGGCTCAGATGCTGATTCAGACCTTTGGATCCCTGGATGGGGTCTATTCCCACTTGGATGCCCCTGAAATCAAGCCTGCCATGCGCAATAAGCTTACGGCGGGGGAAGAGAGTGCCCGCCTGAGCCTGTTTTTAGGGACGATACGCACGGATGCGCCGGTAGATGACACACCGGAAGATTTCATTCCCGGCCCGGTGGATCCGGGAGCCGGGCGCCTGATGGCCCGCCTGGAGCTCTTTAAACTTATGGAAAAGATGGGGCTTTCGGCAGATTTCACCGAAGAGAGTGAGAAAACAGAGGCCCGGCAGCCCCTACATCTGCTGGAAGCAGACCCCTCTGCCCTTGTGAAGGCCCTTGAAAAGCAGAAGGATGTGTATTGTCAACCTGCTTACACGGAAGGGCGTGTCCAAGCCCTTTACTGTGCATACGAAGGGGAGGCCGCCTGCCTAGAAGATCCGGAATCTCTCCGAGCTCTGTGGGAGAATAGCGGCGTCAGACTCATCCTGCACGACAGCAAACCCTTTTTCACCGCCCTTCTGCGGGAAGGTATCCAGCCGCAGGCCCAAGTATACGATACCCTTTTGGCCGCCTATCTGCTGAATCCATCGGCAGCGGCCTATGACCCCTCCCGTCTTGCCCAGGAATACGGGGTGCCGGAGCGGGAAGCAGTGGAGGGGCTTCCTGAAGAAGCGCGGCGGGCAGCTCTGCTTCCG
This sequence comes from uncultured Clostridia bacterium, assembly GCA_904399395.1. GTDB lineage: Bacteria > Bacillota > Clostridia > Oscillospirales > Acutalibacteraceae > UMGS1264. The sequence continues at coordinate 41,279 of CAJFPJ010000031.1, forward strand.
GCGCTGTTTCCCATTCTAAGCGAAAAAATCGCCGAAAAGAACCAGGAAGCCCTTCTGAAAGATATCGAATTTCCCCTGGCCGCCGTGCTGGCCCACATGGAACTCTGCGGCTTTGCAGTGGACAGCGACGGTATCCGCCGCTATGGTGAGGAATTGCAGGGGGAAATAGACCGCATTCAGACGGAGATCTATCAGCTTGTGGGGTATGAATTCAACATCAATTCCCCCAAGCAACTGGGGGACGCCCTTTTCGTGAAACTGGGCCTTTCCCACGGGAAAAAGACAAAAACCGGCTACTCCACTAACGCCGAAGTGTTGGAAAGCCTTCGGTGGGAACACCCGGCCGTAGAGAAAGTGTTGGCTTACAGAACCCTTGCAAAGCTGAAATCCACCTATTGTGATGGGCTTCTGAAGGTGGTGGGAGAGGATGGCCGCATCCACTCCAGCTTCAACCAAACGGAAACCCGCACAGGGCGTATCAGCTCCACAGAGCCCAACTTGCAAAACATCCCTGTGCGCACAGAATTAGGGCGTGAGCTGCGGCGGTTTTTCTGTGCCCAACCGGGCTGGGTGCTGGTGGATGCAGACTATTCCCAGATCGAGCTGCGGGTGCTGGCCCACGCCGCCCAAGATGAAAACATGATGGCTGCCTTCCGGGAAAATGATGATATCCACCGGCGCACAGCCTCTCAGGTATTCCATGTGCCGCCGGAAATGGTGACACCCCTCATGCGCAGCCGCGCCAAAGCCGTGAATTTCGGCATCGTCTATGGCATCGGCGCTTTTTCTCTGAGCAAGGATATCGGCGTCACCCAAAAAGAGGCCAAGCAGTATATCGATGATTATCTCCATCATTTCAGCGGTGTGGACCGCTACATGAAGGAGGCTGTGGAAAAGGCCCGGGAGTTGGGCTATGCAGAGACTCTCTTCGGCCGCAGGCGCTATCTGCCAGAGCTTTCCTCCAAGAACTTCAATATGCGTTCCTTTGGGGAGCGTGTGGCCAGGAATATGCCCATTCAGGGTGCGGCAGCGGATATTATCAAGATTGCTATGATTCGCGTGGAAGCGCGGCTTCGGGAAGAAGGCCTTAGGGCCCGGTTGATCCTGCAGGTGCACGATGAGCTTATTGTGGAAGCCCCCAAGGAGGAATCGGAAAAGGTGGCATCTCTTCTTACTGAAGAGATGGAAAAGGCCGTGAGGCTGGATGTTCCCCTGGTGGCGGAAGCGAGTATCGGCGAGACCTGGTATGACGCGAAAGGATAACCCAAAAACAAAAGAACCCCGCCCGGGCTGCTGCTGAAAGCCGCCTGAGCGGGGTTTTTGAGCTTTTTCTTAAGACCTTTAAAGGCTCATTTTTAGGTATGTAAACACATTTTCCCAAAGCTCAAACTTCATCTATTGTAATATCCATTCTTCACAGAAAAAGTCTTCTGTTACCCCTTAACGGCGCCAATCATAACGCCCTTCTCGAAATACTTCTGAATGAAGGGATATACGCAGAGCACAGGGAGAGTGGAAACGATAATAACGCCAAACTTGATCTGGTCGGCATACTGCTGTGCATAAGCGCCTGCACCTGCACCTGCGGTG
>CAJFPJ010000032.1 GCA_904399395.1 uncultured Clostridia bacterium
CACCGCAGGTGCAGGTGCAGGCGCTTATGCACAGCAGTATGCCGACCAGATCAAGTTTGGCGTTATTATCGTTTCCACTCTCCCTGTACTCTGTGTATATCCCTTCATTCAGAAGTACTTCGAGAAGGGCGTTATGATTGGCGCTGTTAAGGGGTAAGTGTTACAGAATATCTAAACAGGCGAGTATCAATATATATCAGGGGTAATAGACTCTGAAGCGATATAGGCCGTTTCCTTTTGGAAACGGCCTATAGTCTTAAAGAGACCAAAAGATACTCAAAATAAGGAGGTATACGTACACAGTGATAACCATCGAAAAAAACAGATTGATTTGGCGAACTAATGGAGAAACAATCGTGATTGAACCATGGGGAGAAAACGCCCTGCGTATTCGAAGCGTTATGATGGGAGAAGTGGTGGATACAGACTATGCTCTGCTTTCTCCTGAGCGCACAGATTCATCAATTGAACTGGGGAAAGACCGCGCAAAAATTACTAATGGGAAGCTTTCTGCCGTGATCGAACTCTCTTCCAGCGGCTGGAGAAAGGATCACGGAAAAATTACCTTCCATAAGCAGGATGGCTCCGTTTTATTTGAGGATATCGATCAAAAGGATTCTCCCAGCCCTCACCCCAGAGAATTCCGCTCTATAGGCGGAGGGGATTGCCGCCTCATATGCAGTTTCAAAGCTTATGAGGGAGAAAAATTCTATGGTATGGGCCAATATCAGCTGGAGAAGCTGAATCTGAAGGGCTGCATCCTAGAACTGGCCCAGCAAAATACGCAGGCCTCTGTTCCTTTCGTGACCTCTTCCCGCGGATATGGTTTCTTTTGGCACAATCCGGCTGTTGGAAAGGTTGTTTTTGGTGAAAATAAAACCATATGGATGGCGGAAAGCACTAAACAATGCGATTACTGGGTCGTAGCGGGAGACACACCCGCAGAAATCCAGCAGGCATATGCAAAGGCCACAGGCCTTCCGCCCGTAATGCCCGAATATGGACTGGGATTTTGGCAGTGCAAGGCACGTTACTGGAATCAGCAACAGGTTTTGGAAGTAGCCAGAGGTTATAAAAAGAGAAATATCCCCTTGGATGTTCTCATCATCGATTTTTTCCATTGGCCGCATATGGGGGATTTTCGTTTTGATCCCGAATTTTTCCCGGATCCTAAGGGAATGGCTGAAGAACTCCGTTCCATGGGGATAGAGCCTATGGTCTCCGTATGGACGCCTATAGACTACCGCAGCGAAAACTTTGAAGAAATGATGGATAAAAATCTTCTTGTCCATGTGGAACAGGGGATTGAAATTACTATGCGTTTTTTTGACGGGGAGACAATCTACGCGGATATGACAAATCCAGACACACGCTATTACGTCTGGGAAAAACTGAAAAAGAATTATATAAAAAATGGAATCCATCTTTTCTGGCTGGATGAAGCCGAACCTGGCTATACAAAATATGATTACGGTAATTACAGGCACTATCTCGGCTCTGCATTACAAGTCGGCAACATCTATCCCCAGATGTATACACGGATGTTTTATGAAGGTCTTAAAGGCGAAGGATACAGCGAAATAGTGAATTTGGTGCGCTGTGCTTGGGCGGGTTCTCAAAGATATGGGGCACTCGTATGGTCCGGTGATATTCCAAGCACCTGGGAGTCTCTCCGCCGTCAGATCTGCGCAGGCATGAATATAGGCATGGCCGGCATTCCATGGTGGACGACCGATATCGGCGGCTTTAGTGGAGGAGATATCCACGATCCCGAGTTTAAAAAACTTCTTTTACGTTGGTTCCAATGGGGAACTTTCTGCCCGGTAATGCGTCTTCACGGAGCACGCATACCAAAGACAGACCATTATAACAGCCTGGGAAAACCCATATTAGATGAAGGCGCTCCCAACGAAGTATGGAGCTACGGCCCGGAGCTGGAGGCTCTTTTCACCCGTTTCATCAGAATCCGGGAAATAATACGGCCATATGTGCGCTCCCTTATGCAAGCCGCGCATGAAACAGGAGAACCTCTTCTGAGGCCGATGTTTTATGATTTCCCAAAGGAGAAAGAAGTCTGGGAGCTAAAGGATCAATACATGTTTGGGCCGGATCTGTTGGTTGCCCCCGTATTGGAGCCTGATGCTGTGTCTCGCCAAGTCTATTTGCCACAAGGCTCTTGGGCAAATCTCTTCACAGGAGAAATTCAAGCAGGAGGAAAATATGTTGCCGTTCCTACCCCTTGGGAAACAATTCCTGTGTTTTTGAGAAACGGTAACCACAGCGAATGGATTGAAGACATCAAAAACCTATGAATCGCTATGACCATTTTTCTTCTGCATACAAAAAGCACTTCCCCTCTCAGAAGGGAAAGTGCTTTTCTGTCTGAATGCTTACTATCTGATTTTTCTCAGTAAAAGTGTAAATCCCGCCAAAATTCCTGAAAACAGAAGCATATACACAGCAGGCAATGCAGAACTGGTTTCTCCCGTCTGAGGAACTTCCGTATTCCCGCTTTCCTGAAAATCCTTTCCAGTGGTATCCGGTCCCGCTTCAAAGGAGAGCTCCTTCATATCAAAGAGAGCCGTTCCGCCATCCAGATAGCGAATATAGGCTACCAGGGCGTAATATCCCTGCTCTGTGGCCATGGCGTCGGTCTCTCCACGAGACGTATGGCGGAAACCATTTCCATCCCAGAAAGCAGTAAGCGCATCCAAAACAGAGTGGCCATTTTTGATAAATCTGGAATCTCTATCCGGGTCGATTTCCAAACTGGCCAGCGCCACCACAACTTGGGCGCAGCTTTCCGCGCAGGCTTCTCCATCATCCGAATAACTCCCGTCGCTGTTCTGCAGAAGAGAAAGCAGCTTCAGCGCTTTATCCACCGCAGCGGTTACAGATTCCTGCTTCCCATAATAGGAGGACAAAGCCTGCAGAGCCATTGCGGTGATGTCCACATCCACCGTTTCCCCATCCATCGACCAGCCGCCGGAAGAAAGCTGGCAAGAGAGAATCTCCTGCAGAAGGGCCTCACGGGTAGTCTGCTGTGCTCCCTCTGTGCCTCCGGTGACCTTCGGAATAGTGTATTCTGCGCTGTCAAAGGCGATCAGAGCCCAGATCAAACCGTTCAATCCCTGCTTTTTCACATAGCTAAAATCTGCCAGGGGAGCTAGCAGATTGTAACCAGCGATATCCGAAGCGTCATAGCCAAGAGATGTAAGCGCAAGAATCACTCTGGAATTTTCCGTGGATTTGGAACGGTGCAGCTTTTCGGAGCCCGTGGCCCGGAGCGTTTTTACAACATTCTCATAATATCCTTTCCGGAAGCTGCTGCTCAGGCGGTTTCCCCTGGCAAGCCCCAGAATCACCCAGTCCCCTCCTACATCGGAGATTCCCGGGATAGAGGCGCTCAGAAGATATTCAGCGGTCTTTTTCTCCATATTACGCACAAGCTCTTCCTTCTCTGCAAGAAGACGGCTGCATTCTTTCTCAGCTGCTGTCAGGAGGGAAAGAGTTTTCACCAGCTTTTTTTGATCTGCCGTCAGGCTTTCGTAAGCCTGGCGTGCCTTTTCGATTTTGGTGCGGCTGTATACGTCCACAGGACCGATAGCGTCGATCAGCGCGTCTACACGCTCTGCCGCAGCCAGATCCGACTCCGGTTTTTCAGCCAGAAGGCGAGCGTATTCTTTTTCGGCCTCCTCCAAAGCGCTCTTGTTTGCCACATTGAGCTTTTGTAAATCCGTCAGCAGTTCATAGGCTTCTCTGGCGGCTTTAATGGCTTCTCCGCTTTCCAACGTCACAGTACCGATAGCATCGATCAGCCGTTCCACCGCTTCTACCATGGGATCCACGGGGTTCCAGTCTGTATCCGTATAATCGTCGGTGTAGAAGAAGACCATCTTATCCCCATCCTTCAGAGGGACAGAAGGCATATAGTCGGGGTATTCTCCGTTGATAGTATACATCCATCCGCTTCTAGGCCCATTGGCCAATTCTTCCAGTTCAACTCCGCCGGGACCTGTCACAGAGGATACATACCCGTTCCCAAGAGCTTCGTAGGAAAATCCGTTCTCTTTCATCAATTTTCTGAAAAGGTCATAGGCTGTGGTTCCGTTTTCGAGAGTGCATTCCGTGGCCGGGATCCATTCCACATATTCTGTGTGACTTCCCCATTCCCCGTGAGGAGTGTCTCCCAGAAGGGTGAAGGTCACTTTAATTGTCTTGGGCTCTTCAGGATCAGTTCCTCCACCGCCTTCTCCCGCAGATCCAGTCTGCCAAAGAAGAAGCGGATATCCTCCATTTAGGTCCTTTTCATCCTCTGCGAAATATTCTTTTCCCGCTTGGGCGTTCAGCATGGATACAAAGGAAGCTTTCTTCATGCTTTCCGAACTGACGCCGGTGGCCGTCACGTCGGTGGCGGCACTTTCCGATTCCGTCAGATAAAAGCTTCCGTGGGTAGTCATGATGTAATCCGTGCCCCCCAGATCTCCAAGCACACCGAAGGCATGAAGCCCCAAAGGCACTTTTCCCGTGGTATAACAGCCCTGAGGAGCGGCGCATACATACGCCTTGCCTGCAATCCCCCCAAGATAGTCCGAACCGCTTATATCCGCCGTATTGTAGCAGGCGGTGACAATCGCATAGTTCGTCATATCTCCTACGATACCGCCTACGCGCAGGGAATCAGCTTTTCCCACAAGTCCCTTGTTGACGCACTGGCCGATCTCGCCCTTAGAGCAAGAGCCCGCTATGCCGCCGGCGCTCTCCGAGCCTTTTACTTCGCCCGTGTTGATGCATTGGGAAACCACGCCGGATTCCCCGATCTGACCCACGATGCCGCCCACATCTTGGGAACCGTTCACACTCCCCTCAAAGGAGCAGTCCGTGACCCTACCCTCTGCGAAGCCCGCTATGCCGCCGGTTGCTATGGCACTGCTTCCGATGACTTCCACAGTACCGGAGAGATGCAGATCCTTCACTTCACCCTTTCCGCCGACATTTCCGAAAAAGCCCTGTTCATTACCGGAAGAAGAGAGGCGAAAATTGCGAATCTTCTTTCCGTTGCCATCGAAGGTCCCTGTATACGGAACTCGGCTGCTTCCGATAGGATACCAGGAAGCGGACTGAAGCTCTATATCGCCTGTGAGCTTTGCATCTGCAGAAGGATTACCTCCATTCACAAAGCTTACAAACCATTTGAGTTCCCTTTCTGTGCCGATCTGATAAACGCCCTGGGCATCCTTCTGCGGCTCTTCGCACTGAGAAACCGGCCACATTCCCGCTTCTTCTTCCGTAAGAACCACCGCCGTTTTCTTTTCTATATACCCCGGCTTGGAGCCCCTCACACGTACGGTAAGAATCTGGCCGCGGTCTTCTTCCGTCACCGTATAAGAAGCATTGGTTGCTCCGGAAATTGCTCTTTCACCTCTGTACCACTGATAGGAGGGGGATACTTCCTCGCCCATATATTCTGCCTGCAACACACGCCCCACCACAGCAGATCCCGTGATTTTTACGCTGCCGGTAAAGCCTTCCACCTTATCAGAGGCTCCTGTTACCACGCCCTGCAGCTGTGGATCCATCGCCTTTACCCGCAGAACACGCCCTGCCATGGAAGCGGGAACTTCATATTCCTCTCCCACCGCCAGAGCCGCCTCATCATAACCGTCTGAAATATACCAGACAAAAAAGGGGCTCCTGGCATTTCCTTGGTAAACAGCCTGGGCCGTGCTCCCGGCCACCGGCTTTCCGAGGTGGAGCGTACCTGTGATATCCTCCTGCTCCGGCAGCATGGAGGGCAGTATTCCCGCTTTTTCCATAAGCTCCTGCTTTGAAACAGGCGTTCCCCCAGAAAATATGGAAAGACTTTTCAGATAATAAGCTTCGCTGACGCCATCGTTCATTTCGCCCACAGCGCCGCCTACCCGGAATTCTTCGCCGTCCTCCGTATCCACATAGGATCCCAAGACGTCTCCCGCATTATAAAGGTCGCAGGCTGTGGAACCGGTGGTATTGATGCCCACACAGCCACCCACGCTGCTGCCTAGGCACACCACGTTGCCTGTATTATAGAGGTTTTTAGCAGTTCCGTTATTGCGCCCTACAAGGCCCCCCACAAAGCTCAGCCGGAGTGCGGCGCGGCTGACCACATGCCCGCTGTTGGCGCAGTCCTTCACGATTCCACCGTCGTTATCCGCTGCAATACCAGCTGCAAAACTGCTGCCGGCTGTAATCATTCCTATGTTTTTGGAAAAAGTTACTGTCCCCTCATTCACGGCTGTGATGCCGCCCACATATTGGCCGCCGGAAACGATCCCCGTATTGGTGCAACCTTCCACGGTGCCGCCCTTGTTAAGGGCTGTAATGCCTGCGATCCGATTCCCTCCCCGAATTTTCACTCCAGAGGCAACGTTTGTAATTTTTCCGCCGTTGCAGGATGCAACCGCTCCTGCATTATCGGAATTCAAAATCAGGCCTTCTATAGTTACATTCCGAATCTCACCGCCATTATAGGCAAAGAGACCGGCTTGATTTCTCGACTGAATATACAGGTTGCGGATACCTTTTCCATTGCCGTCAAAAACACCCAGAAACGCTGTTTCAGCCGTATCTCCGCCTATGGGTTCCCAAGGACGATTGTTCAGATCGACATCTTCCGTAAGAATACCTTCTATATCCGGATACTCTGCCGCCTTCTCCGCAAACCATTTCAGCTCTGCCGGGGAGGAAATTTGGTATACCCCGTCTATGAGCCGGGGAGCCGTTTCAGAGGCCTTGCCGTCCCAGCCTTCCGGGTCGGGTTCAGGCACGTCCGTATCTCCCGTTCCCCCCGCCTGCCAAGAAAGAATAGGATACCCCTTATTTATGGTACCGCTGTCCGGCGCAAAGGCGCTCCCCAGTTTTCCATCCAGCCCCTTCAGTTCTTCCTCTGTGCAGCTTTTGGCTTCTCCGTTCTGGATGGCGCATCCATTTTCATCGCCAATGGCCGCATCTGCCATACCGCCGAGATAAAAGACGGAGGCAAAGGATTTGGCGCCGTTGGGAAAATCCAGGCCGCCGGCCACAGCTCCGCATTGAGCTCCCTCCACACTGCCAACAGTATAGGCATTGGAAAGAGAACCGTAACGAAAACTTCCTATAAGGCCTCCGGCCGCGCCGCCAACAGTTTTCACAGCACCCGTATTATACACATTCTGCACGGAACCGCCGGAATAGATGGATCCAACCACGCCGCCTGCAAAACCAGAATCCGCTGTGACGCTTCCGCTATTGAAGGAATCCGTAAGCGCATCCGATCTATCGGAATACACGCGGCCTGCAATTCCCCCGGCATATTGAGCAAAGGCATGCACGGCGCCCGCATTGGAGCTTTTTGCCACAGAGCCGGAGCTATCCAGCTCGCCCACAACGCCGCCAACATATCCTTTTCCCGAAACCGCCACCGAATCCGTCACATGGCAATTTTCAATGGTTCCCTTAAGATCGCCCGCTATAGTGCCCACGTAATTGCCGGCTCCGGAAATAAGGCTGTCTGAAACGGTGAGATTGCGGATACTTCCGCCCGAGACATATCCAAACAAACCGGCATTATTGCCGCTCTGGTCGACATACACGCCTGAAATTGTATGACCGTCTCCGTCAAACACACCTGTATACGCCTTGCTGCTGGAAGCCCCCATAGGATTCCACACATAGAGATTCTCTGCAGAAACGCTCATATCCTCGTTGATGCGGATATCTGCCGTAAGCCTAGCAAAGCTGTCAAGCCCTGCGTTTCTGTTGAACCACATGAGTTCATCCGGTGTGAAAATCAGATACACGCCTTCACTATCCTGAGCAGGCTCTGTCAGCGTATTACCGTCCCATGCAGTTTGAATAGCCAAGTATGCTTTTGGCACAGCAGGGCTCTTCCCGGATACGGTAAAGCTACCGGAAACCGTCTTGTAGCCTGCGCTCATAATCCGGTAGGAATAGATCCCGTCCGGCAGAAGAAAGCTCCCGTCCTCTTCCGCCTGAAGGTCCTCCGAAGGATATTCCCCGCTGGTCACATGAACAGTTACAGTGCTGTCGGGGCCTCCCTCTTCTTTTTCATAAGAAAACACAACAGGATACCGTGGTTTCTCCGTAAGAGTAATATCCAGCGCATCCTGCAACGGATTTCCTGTAACGATGAAGGTTCCGGAGGCCCCCTCATAGCCAAAGGTCCTGGCGGTATAGCGATAGGGGTTGCCTGCCTTTGGCAGGTTATACGTCCTCCCATCCGGAAGAGGCGTCTGTCCTTCCACAATCAACTCTGCATCCCTGGGGGTCGTGGAAAAGATGAAGGGATAGGTTTTCACCTCCAGAGAAACAGAAATCGTCTGACCTCCATAGGCCACCGTAAAGCTTCCATGCACGTCTTCGCATTCTTCGCAGGTAACCGTATAGGTGTAATCCCCGTTTTTCAGAAGATAGGTAAAATCCTGTTCGGATTCAGGCTCCATCACCACGCCGCTGCTATCCCGGACAGTCAGACCCGCCCCCGGAACAGCGATGGAAAACGCAACTGTATATGCAGCTTCCGGATCTTGCCATGCAAGTATGGGGTAGCCACCGTTTGGATCGGCGATGAAATTCCCCAGAAGGGCTGCAAATTCTTCGGATTTCATTTCTTCAGCGCTTTTGGCCACGCTTCCCCCGGCGGAAGCGTCATAGCCGTCTCCCTGCCCTGCGGCAGAGGCCAGATAATAGCAGTTCTGGGCCGTAACCAGCCCGGAAGTCACTGCTCCACTGTAGCTTTTCCCGGAGCTGTTGCCCACAATACCGCCCGCAAGCACGGTGGCATCTGAAGTATTCAGCACTATATTCCCCGCGTTGTAGCAGTTTTTGAGGGAAGCTGTATTGCTGGTGGAGGAAACGCCTCCGATAATACCACCCACACCTTTAGCGTTGGTATCGCTGAAGGCCACGGCAGGTTCATTCCCCGTAACGGTTCCTAAATTATAGCAATCGGAAAGGGAAGAGCCGGCTCCCCCTGAGTCGCCTGCGATACCGCCAGCTCCGTATGTTCCCTCCACGTTTCCCGTATTAAAGCATTTTTCTACTGTTCCACCAAGGCTGCCGACGATTCCGCCTGTACGCTTCAGGGTGCTGGAGATATCGCCGGTGTTTCCACAGCGGATAATAGACGAGGTTCCAGAAATTCCTCCCGCAATACCACCCGTAGAGTATGCGTAAGAGCTGGGCTTCCCCGTATTGGTAACAGCACCGTTGTTTATGCATCCCTCTATTTTCACTGAAGTGACGGCTGTGCCGACAATGCCGCCCACATAGTCGCCGCAGCCGGAAATCCGGCCACTATTTGTGCAGCCCATAATCACGGATCCGCTGCCCGCATAGCCTATAATCCCTCCACAGTATCCCTTAACGGAAGCGGAAACAGATACATTATTTACACAATTTTCCAAAGTGACGGGGCTTCCATACCCGACGATCCCCGCTGCGTACGAGCTGGAGGAAGCAGAGGTAGCCACAGAGCCCTCCACTCTGAGATTACGTATGGTTCCGCCTTTCACATAGCCGAAAAGAGCCTGATACTGCTCATTTGTATCGATATGAAGGCCGGAAACAGTCTTTCCGTTCCCGTCAAAGATACCTCCGTAATATACGTAGTCGCTATATGAAGCATAACGGCCAATGGGTTCCCATTCCTGCCCTTCCAGATCGATATCTGCCGTCAAAAGAGCGCAAAAGGTAGAAGTCGTTTTGGATGCGCTCCCGTTTACCTTTTCCGCAAACCATTTCAGATCCGCCGCATCCTCCAGCCGATAGGGATCCGCTTCCGATCCGGAGCCTGCAGGGGCCTCCAAAGCCGCAGAGCCGTCCCATCCTTCCGCTGCCAAGGCTGTCGCCGGCAACATACCGGCGATCAGTAAAAAACTGAGCAAAAGCGACAGGCACTTTCTGAATTTCTTCACGTTGTATCCTCCTTTTATGGTTCCTCTTTCTGTATTTTATATAGGATGCGGTTCCCACCCGCATCGCAAATGCAGCCGTCTCCAGAATTTTCTACCGGATACAGCCACCGGTTATTCTGAATCGTTTTCCGTTGAGTTTTCCGGGAGCTTCACGGCATCCTTAACCTGCCGGTTTCTTCCCGCCCCCGCCTGGGAAACCATTTCCGGCGATTGTTCCTGCCTTTTTGCACGCTTTTCCAGTTTTCTCCTCTTTCGCTGAGCCTCATGCTTCAGCCTGTTTTTCTCTTTTTGCGATACACTGCTCGCCTCTTTTAGACCTGCCGCTTCCAGAGCCCGGGGCCAGGGACCCAGAACCTGTTTGATGAAACAAACCGTTTTATCATCGAAGTCCTTCCGCAATGGCAGCCTCCCCAGCTCTTTCCTCCGTTTTACCAAGAGGGCGGCCGCATACGCCTTTTTACTCTCTTTTTCTAACTTTTCCAACGAATTTCCCCCTAAATGGTGGTTTCCACTTTCTTATTCTGTCTTCACTTATTTGTAGGAGCATATTGCCTTCCCAAGGAAAGGAACCTTCCCCATTTCTTCTGCTCCCTATTTACACAGCAGAACACCTCAGAGCAACAAAAAAGCCTCCTCTGTGAATCCATACACAGAGAAGGCACAACAGATTTAAAAGCACAGCAAATACGCGGTATCCCGGGCCCGCTTAGAGTCAAAAGAGCAGCACGAAATATCGCAGATGCTTCTGCAAAAATCGGTTGCACCCCTTCAGCGCCCAAGACTGCTTTACCGTAAGCTATGCGGAAGCAATCTGACTTATGGCGTTCCCGCCAAACACAGTAATGACCGTTGTTCCGGATTCCCACCGGATTCCCAATTACCTACCGGGCCGTAAGGCCTTTCGCACCGCATATCCATTTGTATTAAATTTGTTTTATTATAACACCGCTCCGGCTTTCAGTCAATCAAGCAGCAGGATGAAAGAGATTTCAACAGCATATTTCCCCTCAGAAACCTCTCTAAAAAACAACATGCTCAACAAAAACCTGAACCCCACGGTTTCACAATAAAAAAAGACAAGAAGGCCGGGCGGGGAAATTCCCCACTCCGGCCATTCTTGCCCGCTAACGTTATGGTTAAGAAGAAAGATAGAGAGACAATTTCTTTAATTTCATCCCTTCACAGGGAACGCAGAAAGGACTTCTACTCCTTTGCGCACAAAGGCGATGAACTCATCGATTTCCGCTGAAACCTCATACCAGGCACCGCCCTGATAGGTTTCATGGTTTCTGGCCAGCACCCACTCCCCTTCAGGCAGATACACAGAGCGTTTCGTCTGGCCTCTAGCAGAAATAGGGGCAAAAAGAATATCATCGCCGAACATATACTCATCCCCCACGTTGTAGACAACCGAATCCTCCGGGTAATCGAAGAACAGCGGCCGCATCACGGAAACACCCGTCTCAGAAGCTATTGCCATGTGCTTAGCGATATAGGGGCGCAGCCGCTCCCTGAGCATAATCAGGTCTTTCAAAATGGGGAAGTTTCTTTCTCCAAAGCTCCAGATCTCATTATCTCCGCCGGTGGGTTCCAGAATATCCCTGGTTCTGTCGTGGCCGTTCCGGCTGCCATGGAGACGCATAACGGGGCAGAATACTCCATACTGGAACCAACGAACAATCAGTTCGCGGAATTCATCGGATTCGATATCGCCGCCGTAGAAGCCTCCAATATCAGTGGTCCACCACGGAATGCCGCAGACGGACATATTAAGCCCCGACTGGATCTGTGCCTTCAAACTCTGGAAAGTAGAAGGAATATCTCCCGACCACACTAGAGAACCAAATTTCTGTGCTCCTAAATAAGCGCATCTGGAAAGGGTCACGATATCATCCCGTCCCATTTCCTTCATGCCGTCATAGACGAGCTGAGCATAGTAATAGGGATACAAAAGCCCCACTTCGCTGCCGTTGCCTATAGAAAGAATCAAATTGTCGAAGTGCTCCGGGTGGATTTCCGGCTCTGCTTCGTCAAACCAAAGGCAATCTACGCCATTGTCTATGTAGTTTTCCTTGAGCCGCTTCCACACATATGCTCTCGTTTCCGGATTCGTTGGGTCAATCTCCGCCTGAGGGCCATAGAAATCAAACACCCGGTTGGAGCCGCTCACTGTGCGGATCAGCATATTGTTCTCCAGCATATGGCGGTAATTTTCACTGTGTTCGTTGATGGTGGGCCACATAGAAACCATAAGCTTCACGCCCATGTCGTGGAGCTCTTCCGTCATCTTTTTGGGATCCGGCCAGTATTTGGGGTCGAATTTGTAATCGCCCTGCTCTGTCCAATGGAAATAGTCGATCACGATAACGGAAAGAGGAATTCCCAGCTCTTTATATTTTCTGGCTACCTCCAGAAGCTGATCCTGGGTTTCATACCGCAGCTTGCACTGCCAGAAACCTGTGGCCCATTCCGGCATCTGCGGAGCGTGCCCGGTAAGATCAGCCAGAAGCCCGGCTACCTCTTTGGGGCCGCCGCCCATGACCACGTAATCCACCTGCCGGGTGCTGTCGCTTGTCCACCGGGTGCGGTTCCGGGCCAGCTCACAGCGGCCGGTGGAAGGCTGATTCCACAAAAAGCCGTATCCTAAAGAAGAATACACGAAGGGGATGGCGCACTTGGCATTCAGGTGGCGCAGATCCACTGTGCAGCCCTTCATGTCAAAGCAATTGTTGGCCTCATGGCCCAGACCGTAAAAATGCTCTTCCTCATTGGCCTCAAAGGTGATGCGGGCGCTCCAAAGATCGCTTGCTTTGTTCCGGTAATTCCGGAAGCCTGCGTCAAAGGTCAGCTCGCTTTTTTCTTCCAGCAGCTTTCTGCCCTCCCGGTAATACACGGTTTTTCCATTCCGATAGAGCTCGGCGCGCATACTTCCGGTTTCCAATACAGCCCGGTTCTCCTCCTCCCAGACCCTGGCCTCCGCCTTGCCGGGAAGCAGCGTCCAATCCTGATCCAAAAGTTTGCCAGAGGGGGAAGCCTGGAAGCGGATACAGTTTTTCCCGCAGGCAGAAATGCGCACGATCTCCCCTGCCCGCACAAAACGGATCTCATCATTTACAATTTGAAAACTCATTTCAGAAATCACCTTGCCTTTCTTTACACGCAGCAGTATAGTATACTTAATTATAAGTGTATTTGCAGATTCTCTGTTTTGCTAGGAGTATTCTGAGAATAAATAGGACTATTTTGCTAAATTGCTCTTTCTGCATCTATAAGATAGAAAGCGAGGATTTCCATGGAATTTGTATATGAGACTATTGAGCACGGGAAGCCGGAATTCCCCATCGGTTTCCACGAAACCCATTGTCCGGAAGGCTTCCGGTTATATCCTCACATCCATGAGGAATTTGAATTTTTTGTGCTGGCAGAAGGAAGCGGAACGCTGTTGATTGACGGTGTCCCCTTCTCTCTTTCGCAGGGGGAAGGCGCCTTTGTGAATTCCAGATGCATCCATCTGGGAACTCCCCTTTCTTCCGATCCTGCTTTTTTCTATGCCATCGTATTTTCCCCCCAGATCTTTGGTTCTTACGTGAACGATATTGTCATTGATAAATATGTGGCGCCGGTGATACACCGTTCCCTGGAGCTGCCCGTCTTATACAAAAGAGAAATTCCCTGGCAGGCGGAAGCCTTGGAAATAGTGGAAAATATGTATCAGCTGCGCAGACAGGAGGCCCCCTGTTCAGAGCTGACACTCAAATCTCAGCTTTTCCATCTATGGAGCATATTTTGCCAGCACGGCAGGGATATCGGCAGTGCCAGCGGAACCGGAAGAGGCAATTTGGATGAAATACGCCACGCCATTGAATTCATAGACAAAGAGTATGCTTCTAAACTCACACTCTCGGATTTGGCCAAACAAGCCCACATGAGTGAAAGCCATTTCTGCAGAAGCTTCACAGAAGTCATGCGTATGACGCCCTTCGCCTATATCCAGCAGGTGCGGATCCAGAAAAGCTGCCAGAGCCTGAAAAACGAAGACACCCCCATCAGTGGTATCGCACTTTCCTGCGGATTTAACGATTTCAGCTATTATTCCAGGCGGTTCCGCGAGATCATCGGATGCACACCCTCTGCATACCGGAAACAAGCTTTTGCCTCTTATCGGGCACAGATCACAGAAGCAAAGGCAGATGCAAAGCTTCAGAAAAATCCATGAAGAAAACGGAGGCTGTGTGGACATATACCCACACAACCTCCGTTTTTGCTTCTTCATTCCTCATATATTCAAAGCTCAATATAAAAAGGAAGTATATCCTCATAGGTTCCATCCTTCAATTTGAATCCCCCCGGGATCCTTCCCAGGTGGACAAACCCCAGCTTCTCATACAGATGGATTGCCCGCGTATTCGAAGCCACCACTGCATTAAACTGAAGCACCCGGAACGAGAGCTCGGCGGCTTTAGCCAGGGAATCTCTTACAAGCTTTTCTCCAATATGTTCGCCGCGCACATCGCGCCTTACCGCATAGGAAGCGTTTGCAATATGCCCACATCTCCCCACATTGTTCGGATGCAGGATATAAAGGCCAATTACTCTCCCCTCTTTCTCCGCTACCCCTACATAGGATTGACCAGCAAAGAACTCCTCTGCTTCTTCCAGTGAAAGGGGCTCATCCTGGGGAAAGGCAACGCCGTCTTCAACCACCTGGTTCCAGATTTCCCGCAAGGATTCAACATCTTTTTTCGTATATTCCCTAATCTTCATTCCATCCAAACCCTCCCCATTTACTCGGATGCTTCAGCTACACCCACATCTTGCCCCTGTAACCGATCGATAAAGGCCAAGAGCTCACACAAATTCATTGTTGTAACCCTATTCTCATGCATATACTTTCTTCCTAACTATTCAACCTATGAGAAATCCTAGCAAAGCCCCAAGAAGGATCAGACCCAGCCCCACCCACAGAAATACAACCGCTTCTATTGGCGCTTTTGTGGGAATTTTTTCTACATAGGCCTGTTTGGGCTTCTCAGGATTATACCAAACCGGAAGCGTTGTCCCCAAGGGATATAACCGTTCTGCTTCTGCTCTCATATTCAGGTAAGCGCCCCTGTGGATATGCACAATATCTTTGCTATCGACAAAAACACCGTTTTTCCTGCTTCCAGAGGGTGGAAGACCTCTCCTGACAATGGAAATACTGCCTCTAAACCGCCTTTTCTTTGTATACATCTTTCCTTCCACCATATATTCCACAATAGGAGCGGGAAAATCGTTTGCAAAGCTATATCGTACCACTGTACCGACTGTTTCCCCAGTGCAGTTCTGTTTTTTCCGGCTTTCCAGAATACATATAAAGATTCCCGCTAAAAGAAGCAGCAGTCCTATGCTTCCCACTGTCAGGAATACCA
This sequence comes from uncultured Clostridia bacterium, assembly GCA_904399395.1. Classification (GTDB taxonomy): domain Bacteria; phylum Bacillota; class Clostridia; order Oscillospirales; family Acutalibacteraceae; genus UMGS1264. The sequence continues at coordinate 15,365 of CAJFPJ010000032.1, forward strand.
AAAGTCCCTCTGGCACCTTTCCTCCCCCTTCAGATAATGCTATTTGTTTTATTGTAGCACGGTGGCTAAAAAAAGGAAACCTATTTCTCTTCGAATAACACTGCATAGATCCTGTAAAAAGCAATGGCCCGCCGTTTTCTCTCCGGCGGGCCGCCGCTTACTAGGGATTTCAGCGGCTGTAAATATTTATCCAGAAAACATGTACAAAAGATATTAATGTTCATCCGGCCTACGAAAGCTCGGGAAAGCCAAAATAACTTAGAAGCCCGTTATAAATCCCCCAGGCAAATCCGCTCTGATCATTTTTGAGTTTCTCTGCGTCGGAAGTATTGCTCAAATACGCCAGTTCCACCAAAACAGCTGGCATAGTAGTTTTCCGCAATACATACAAAGAGGGGTTCAGCCGGACACCGTTATCCCGTGTTCCAACTCGGGCCACAACTGCATTCAAAATATGCTGGGCCAGCCAATAGGACTGGGTATAGCTCCGATACACGTATACTTCACTGCCGTTTATATTGGGATTCTCATTGGAATTGCAATGAATGCTGATAAAATAATCCGCCGGCCAGGAATTCGCCATATTCACACGAGCCTGCAGGCTGGTGGAATTGCTGGTTCCCAGAGACGTCTCCGGCGTAGGGCGTGATACCCGCGCCTCAAACCGGGGATCATCGTTCAATAAACCCGCCAGATAAATTCCCACATTAAAATTTACATCCTGCTCCCGCAGGCCGTTCCCCTCTGCGCCCGCGTTGGGGCCGCTGGGGTTGTGACCCTGATCGATGAAAATTCGAATTGCCAAAAAGACCGCCTCCTAAATAGGTTCTGTTGTATCCTATTCCGAAAGACCAATGAAAGTGCAGGGATGTTTTGACAGCTAAAAAACAAAACACAAAAATTTTAGCAAAAAATCATTTAGTTTAATATCAAAATTTCATTGCTGTTACTTAACTTTTGAGAATTTTTATGCTATTATGTATCTAATTTCAGAGAGTAGAACCACAAAATATAGCGGCTTTTACGGCTGTTTAAGGAGGAATAACCAATGCAACAGAAAAGCGCGCCCCAACGCCTGCTGTGGGCACAGTTTGACGCTCTTCAGATGGGATCCGGGTGGGACGAAGAGGACGTGAAAAAGCCTCAGATTCTTCTGGAAGATGCTTTTGGAGACAGCCACCCTGGCAGCACCCACCTCTCGGGGATCATGGAGCAGGTAAAATACGGCGTATTTGAGAAAGGCGGTTATCCAGCCCGGTATCACACAACCGATATCTGTGACGGGTGTGCCCAGGGGCACGACGGGATGAACTATGTTCTGGCCTCCCGGGAAGCCATCTGCGATATGATAGAGGTCCATGGTTCTGTTTTTCCATGGGATGGAATGATTCTCTCTGCATCCTGCGATAAATCCATTCCTGCCCAGTTAAAAGCTGCAGCCCGTTTGGATTTGCCCACCATCTTCATTCCCGGAGGAAGCATGCGCCCGGGACCAAATATGACCACATCCCTTTTGGCAGGAGATATTTCCCTGCGGCAAAAACGGAACGACGGTGTTACCGAACAAGAACTTCTGGATTATAAGCGAACAGGAAGCCCTTCCTGGGGCGCCTGCACCTTTTTGGGAACTGCCAGCACCATGCAGTGTATGGCAGAAGCACTGGGGCTGACATTGCCAGGGGCTGCTTTAATGCCGGCTACCATGCGCGATATTTTTGCATATGCCCGCAAAGCTGGCAGAATGATTCTCTCACTGGCGGAAAAAGGCCTTTGTGTCAGCAAGATTTTAACGAAAGAAGCCTTCGAGAACGCCATTATCGTTCATAGCGCTATTGGCGGTTCCACTAACGCGACGATTCATTTGCCTTCTATTGCCCGGGAATTGGGAATTGAATTGGAGCCGGAGTTGTTTGACGAAATCAATCACAAAGTACCTCATTTGGGGAATATCAATCCCAGCGGCCAGCATTTGACGGAAACTTTCTGGTTTGCGGGTGGTGTCCCCATGGTGGAGCTTTACCTGAAAGATATGCTTCACCTGGACGTGATGACCGTTACCGGCAAGACCCTCGGGGAAAATCTGGAGGATCTGCAACGAGACAATTTCTTTAATAGAAACATAGGATATCTGCACAATTACGGTCTGAAGCGGGATGAAGTGATTTTTCCCGTTGAGAAGGCCGAAGAAAAAGGATCCATTGCTATTCTTCGAGGAAACCTGGCCCCGGAAGGCTCCGTGATCAAATATTCCGCCTGCAGGCAGGAAATGCGGGAACACAAAGGCCCCGCCAGAGTCTTCAACCGGGAAGAGGATGCCTATCAAGCGGTAGCAGAAGGAAACATAGAGCCCGGCGATATTATAGTGATCCGGTATGAAGGGCCCCGAGGCTCCGGCATGCCCGAAATGCTGATGACCACAGAGGCCATTGTCTGCGACGAAAAACTGAATGGAACGGTTTCTCTTGTGACAGACGGACGTTTTTCCGGCGCTACACGCGGAGCGGCTATTGGCCATGTTTCTCCAGAGGCGGCCAGTGGAGGCCCCCTCGCTTTTATCGAAACAGGAGATATCATCGCTTACAGTGTGGAACACCGCAGTCTGGACGTGGTCGGTATCCAAGGGAAAGAAATGCCTCCGGATCAGGTAGCGCAGGTGTTAGCCGAACGGGCCAAAAAAGGGGTAATTCCCAGGCCACCCCGTAAAGGTATCTATAAGCGATATACCAGCCACGCACTTTCTGCCATGCAAGGTGCAGGATATGACGATTGAAAGGGGGAAAAAGCTATGCATGCAAAATGGATTACACCAGCTGTAACGGCAATGGATAAACAGGGCCGCATTGATATGGAAGCTAACAAAAGGATTTATGATTTTCTCATTGAAAAGGGAATGGACGGAATCCTTTTGTTGGGCAGCATCGGAGAATTCTTTGCCATTCCTATGGAAGATAAAAAACGTCTGATTCGGGAAGCTCTGTCATACATCGATCATCGTGTCACCGTATATGTTGGCACCTGTGAGATGAATCTGGAAGCCTGCATCGGGCTTACTAACTATGCATTGGAGCAGGGAGCCGACGGCGCTATGGTAATTTCTCCTTACTATTTTAACCTGCCGGACAATGCCATCCTGCATTTCTACGATACACTGGCCGAAAAAGCCTGTGGGCCTTTGCTACTGTATAATTTCCCGGAACGTACTGGTTATGACCTTCGCCCCGAATTGGTAGGTCAGCTGGTTTCCCGGCATGAAAACATCGTAGGGATTAAAGATACGGTGGGAACGATGGGGCATACCCGGGCGCTGATTCAGAAAGTAAAGAAAAAGCATCCACAATTCCTTGTTTATTCCGGATTCGACGAATTCTTTGGCCACAATGTTCTCAGCGGAGGAGATGGATGTATAGCTGGCCTTTCCAACTTCGCTCCGGAAATAGCGGCCGGTTACGCGGAATGCGCCCGTGGGGATGATCTCGCCGGCATGCAGGAATATCAGCAAAAAATAGATAAACTTATGGCCATCTATGATGTGGCCCCGCAATTTATACCAGTCATCAAAAAAGCCATGCAGCTGCGTGGGCTGCAATTGCAACCTTTCTGTGCTCCCCCCATGCTTACAGCTTCTGAAGAGGAAACGCAGAAAATTCAAAGTGTCCTTGCTGAATCAAACCTCTTATCTTGATTTTGATGATCAAATTCATTTGCCGTCAGAACAGAATATGCACAAAAAACATAAGCTGGCAGTTTGATATGTCATAGCCAGTCCCAGAACAACTCCCCCAGAAAAACTTCTTAAACCGTTTTTTCAGGGGGAGTTTCTATATGAATACCAAAGCGTATTCTAACTAAATCACAGAACAAAATTTGTGACATCGCCTATCTAATGGAATTTAATGAGCAAAAACTGTAAAAGAAAAGCCGCCGCAAGCGATATGCAGCTTGCGGCGACATGGGAAGCGTTGACAAAAAAGATACCTGCCATAAACGCGAGCGCAAAGCCGTAATAAAGCAAAAACCCCGAACGCGACTTGCGCGTCGAGGCTCTCGACTGGTGCGGATGTTCATAACGACATTTTGCCAAATAAAAAGTCCGAGTGTCCATATGAACACTCGGACTGTCTCCGGGGACTAAAAAAGATGCCACGCATTTTTTTGTCTTGAGACTTGAACCCACACAGTTTTTACACTGAAAATATTTTAC
>CAJFPJ010000033.1 GCA_904399395.1 uncultured Clostridia bacterium
CCGCCCTTGAGGACGCCTCCATTGCTGGCTGACTTCACTCACATCAGAGTCTGCAAACCTTTTTGCGAAAATTCCTTGACACTACCCGACATTGTCACAATGTTGCGATTACCCGCTAAAAAGAAAAAACACAAAAAGGCCGGTATCCGAATCCCGGATACCGGCTGAAAGCTATCACTCGTTACAATAGCGAATGCCCTTTTTCACATATATCGTAAATTTCGTCCTGCTTAGCCTCGATCATGGGCTGGATTTTCTTTGTCTGTTTTACTACAATATGATGATACAGAAAATAGGGCAACGCCCACCCAATGAATCCCGGAACTGCCAGCAGGATGCAGAGCAGAATCATCGGCGGCTCATGTGTTACGGCAAAGGTGGAACCCGCCATAAAGGCGGTGCCGATAAAACCAACGATGAAAGCCCAAATGGACGCAACCGAAGTCTTTGATTTTTCCAATGCTTCGATTTCTTTAGCGCAGGCTTCAAAATGGCGTTGGAGCCTCGTCAGCTCCATTTTGTTGATAATTTTACGATCTCTCTTCATACGCAGCGTCGTGTGACGCATTCCATTGGCAGCAGGCATATTTTCATCTATTTGCCAGCCAAAATTTTCATAGCAATCTATGTATAAGGAAATCCGATCGGCGGGAGCGATGATCTCCTTATACTCGTAACCCACAAAATCTTTCTGTTCACTCATTGATTTGTTTCCTCCCTGTGAATTGACGCGGGCAAACGGACAGTAAAGGTGCTGCCTTGCCCCACACAGCTTTTTACGGTGATGGTTCCGTCGGAAAGCTGCAAAATCCGCTGTACCAGCGCAAGGCCCAGCCCATTTCCTTCGGTAGAATGGGAGGTATCGCCCTGGTAAAATTTATCATATATATGGCGCATAGTCTCTTCGTCGATTCCGCATCCGGTATCCGAAACAGAAACCGCCACCTCTTTTTCATTAGAAGTCTGCGTCAGAGTTATGGTGCCGCCTGCAGGCGTAAATTTAATCGCGTTGGAAAGCAGATTCGTCCAGACCAGCTCCATAAGCCCCGGATCGGCCTCAATCATCACGCGGTCTTCGAGATTCGCAACAAATTCAAGTTCTTTATTTTCCCAGGCATCCTCGAACTGCAAAGCGCAGTCGCAAAGCTGTTGGCACAGATCATAGCGCTCCGGCACAGGACGGATGGTTTGCTTTTCCAACTTGTTTAATTTAAGGATATTGGTTATCAGGTTTGAAAGCTTTCTGGTGGATTGTAAAATAGAATCTGTATATTCCCGGCGCTTTTCTTCTGCAATATCTTCCTTCTGCAGAAGCTGGGCACAGTTCTGAATTACAGCCAGCGGCGTTTTCATCTCATGAGAAACATTGGAAAAAAAATCCGTCTTTAAGGTTTCAATGCTTCCCAGTTCTTCTACCATGGTATTGAAATCCAATATCATAACATCCAGATAATCAAGCTTGTCCGCCGTATGCAGGGGCGGAACATAAACAGAAAAATCTCCCTGCGCAACCTTAGCTGTGGCTTTTGCCAGGCGGTGCATTGGTTCTTCATAGGACCTCTTGATCTGCCAGCGGGCATATAGAGTCAGGCCTATCGCTACCAATGCCCAATACACGGTTGGTATAATGGTTGCGACCACATCGTTCCATTTCTGGGAGTTAATCAATATAACTAGCCCTGTATGGATTCCCGACATGAGAAGCAGAGCTAAAAAGTAGACTACGCACAGAATGCCCGGGAAATGAGACTGCCGCACCGCGGATTTTGCTTTTGATACAGAGCTTCTCATTCCAGCACCGCCTTATATCCCAATCCCCGGACTGTTACAATCTTAAATCCATCGCAGGCGGAAAATTTATCCCTCAGCTTTGTTACATAAACATCCACCGCCCGCAGGCTGGTGTTGCTTTCGATCCCCCAGAACTCATCCATCAACTGTGCCCGTGAAAAGGTCTTTTTGGGATATGAGAGCAGCTTATAAAGAATATTGAATTCTCGGGTGGTAACAGGAATCTCCTCTCCATTCACCACAGCAGTCATCCCATCTGCATCCAACTCCAGATTGCCGACCACCAGCTTGCGCTCCATCTCGATATTGGCCCGGCGCAACAGAGCCCGGACACGCAAAAGCAGTTCATCCAGTTCAATGGGTTTTACCATATAATCATCGATCCCCAGTTGGAATCCCTTCTGTTTTGAGGGCAAATCATCCTTGGCAGACATAAACAGGATGGGGATGTGTTTGTTCACCCTTCGCACATTTTCTGCAAATTCAAAACCATCAATTTCCGGCATCATAATATCAGAAATAATCAGCTCATAAAGGGTATTGTACATCTCCTCGTATGCAGCATTGGCGTTGAGACATCCCTTTGCCCGAAAACCGCTGTCGTTGAGGTAGGTGCAGACCGTTTGGTTTAATTTTGCATCATCTTCCAAAACAAGAATGTTGATCATATTTCCTCACTTTCCCGGCAGAATCATTGAATAAAAAATTCGGTCACTGCCATATAGCACGTTAATTTTAATTATACCATGTACCCGAAAGCGGCCTACGCCGTATAACCCCGCCTGCGAATCTCGAAACAAATCCAAAAGGACTTGTTTCGAGATTCGACTTGCGCAGAAACAAAGTTTCTGCGCACATTATACCATACATCTGCCTTTCCCTTAGTCATTTAGAGCCTGTTGTTGTAACCTCTTTAGGTTTTTTGTTGCGCGGACAATCATATATACTGCAGTGCTCAAAACAACCAGGCAAACGAAGGCGCCCGTAGCCGAAGTCATGGCCCGCCGGAATAGGGGCGATTCTTCGCTTCCAAACTGTGAAATCATGGCTGTTTCCAGAGCAAGCATGGACACCAAAGCAGAAGCCAGATTAATTACCTTAGCAGCAGAGAGAGTAGGGCTATTCTGTTTACGAAATTTCACCACATTTATTATGGCAGTGATAATATTATAGAAGGCATAGGCTCCCATGGCATAAATCATGTTGCCGGGATACCTATAGGTATAGTTTTTGGTAACCACCAGAATCACCATGCCCGTCAACGCCAGGTTCAGCACCATTAAAACAGCGCCGCAGATTCGGTATTTTTTATATTCGGCAATCTGATCTTCTCCAAAAGCGTTCCGATTGGCGTGCCGAAGCAGCATAAATCGCATAATCGCAAGACAAAAATAATAAACAGCGATACTGCCGAACCAGAAAGAGTGATAAACAATACCGGACCAAAACTTGACAATAGCATAAATACTATTGAGGGCCAGAGATGTATAGAGGGAAACATGGGTGCGAAACAATATATCATTCAGATACCGGTTCACATGCTGACTTTTGCTTTCAATCAAGTCAATCCCCTTTTTGATTTGCTTGGATGCTTTCAGGCATATGATCATCATAGTATAGGCAGAAAGCATATACGATAGATAGGCGAAAATATTTTGCCTAAAATCGAAAGCAAAAATACTGGTTAACAGTACCGCACTAAGTATTGTCAAAGGAATCATAACAGCCTTACCGGGAAAAAGAATTCTGCGCATTGTTTTTCTGAACCGTTCCACCTTCACACCTCCATAAACCGGTTATGGTTCCTCTTTTATGATGGCAGAGTTGAAAAAAGGCTTATTATGCAGCCTTTTACATTTTACAAAAAAACTCGGTATCCTACTAGCACGTTCTATTTTCTGAATGGATTGCTGCCGCTTGCGATGATTCGGTGTATCCATATCCAGTATGGCCAGCATAGCCGGCTCCTTCATTCAATCCAACGCCAATAGAATAAAGAACCATTGTTTTTGTATAGTTTCAGAATTGTTTAAGAATTGTTAATACCACCTAAGCCAAAATCAAAAAAGCCAGTGAGAACGATTATTCTCAGCGGCTGAAAAGATAAAAAAGCGGACGGTTCCACGAGTGCGAATCCGTCCGCTTTTTCGCTTTCTCTTCTATCTCTTTTCAAAAGCACCCTTAGGGCAAACCACTATGGAAGGGCATGTGTGGTTTTGCGGGCACTTTTGCGGGTTTACAGTAATTTTCATGTGGTTTCATCCCCTTCGTCTTGGCAGTATTCTTTTTTAATAGCCTCTATCAAACCAATCACCCGCTCGTCCTGAATCCAGTAAAACACGTTCATCCCCTGTTTCTCAGAAGACAGAATACCGGCCATTTTCATTTGATTCAAGTGCTGAGACAGGGCGGAAGCGGTAATATTGGGCGTGTATTGATGAATATCCCCGACAGTA
>CAJFPJ010000034.1 GCA_904399395.1 uncultured Clostridia bacterium
TCCTCGCCGCCCAGGTGGCTCTGATAGATGTAGTTCACATAGTCCAGCAGGGTCTTGTCGTCGGTGACCATGATGCCCGTCAGGCTTTCCACAATGGTGGTCACAGCGTTGTCCAGCTCAGCGGGGTCCTCCAGCAGGGCGTCCACCTTATCCAGGAGCACGTTCAAAGCCTGCTTCAGGCCGGAGTTGGGGATGAGGATTTGCAGTTCCAGGGAGGAGCCGGTGGTGTCGATGACCATGCCGCCCTCGTCGCTGTCATAATACAGGGTGCCGCCCTCTTCCGGAGTGGGCAGCAGCAGGGGCAGGCCCACGTCCACCAGCTGGTCCACAGTGAGATCCATACCCGCCAGGTCAGAAACCAGGCTCTCGATGACAGAGCGGATGCCGCCGGCCTCAATGGCCTGGACATAATAGCTGTGGAGGAAGCCGTTGACGGTGGTGGTGAGCATATCGTTGCTGAAGCCGTGCTGACGGCCATACTCCGTCATGTCCTCAATGGTGCGCTCTTCACCGGTGAGGGGATCGGTGAAGGTGATCGGCCCCACATGCGTGTAGGTTTTCACATCCATGGTTTCCTTGATAATACCGCTATCGATAGAACGGGTCAAGGTTACCGCACGGGCCGGAGAGGGATAGGTCACAACGGAACCGGTCTCAATATCATAAAGAGTGTTTCCCGCTTCAGTAGTTACCGTGGCAATATCATTGGCATGCATATGGCCGGTAAAGATGTAGGACATTCCGGCATCTGCATACACCTGAGCCAGACGTTCGTAATCGTTTACCAGATACATGGGCAGCAGGTCGGGCTCCATGGTGAAGTGGGGCACCATGCCGTGATGCTGGAGGCCGATCACCGTGTCTCCCCGCTCTTTGGCGGCGGTAATCTGCTCTATCACCCACTGTTCCAGGTCGGCGCTGACAGCGCCGCTGGTCTCGTGCTCGTTCAGGCCGCTTTCGGTATTATCGGCGCTGTAGCGGGCGGAATCAATTGAAATAATGGTGAAGCCGTCCTTGGGTCGGGCCACATACGAAAGCCCGCCGCCCTGTTTATCTTCTGCAGGGGTAAACGTAGCGATCACGCTGTCATCATTATAAACGAGATCCCCATAAATCTTTTTATAATCTTCCTGCGTGGTACGTCCAGCAGGTGCTGCTACGCCATCCTCCGTGTTGAAATTCATAGCGTTAGAATTATTCAAGTCATGATTTCCAGGAGTGATGTAAACCTCTGTATCCGTCTCTTCTTCAAATTTTTCAAGAATAGCAGCCAAGGCTTCGTGTCCTTCTTTTTCCCCATCCTTCGTCAGGTCGCCGGAAATCAACAAAACATCCGGATCGTCCTTTTTAATCGTATCCAGCAGAGCATTTACAAACGCATCGCTTTCCGCGAACATTTTGCGGTCACTGTTAAGATGGGTGGTAAAATCCTCCGTATCCTTTATCAAGGTCGGTGAGAGATAATGAGTGTCAGAGAGGGAAGCAATTTTCAAAGTTTCCTCCGTTCCTGACTCTGCAGCTAAGGCCGGGAGCGCAGCCTGTGCGGTCATAACAGCAGCTATTACCATTGCTGCGCCGCGTTTCAGCCATTTTTTCATATTCATGCCTTCCTTTCATACATAGATTTTCATTCAGAAGAACATGTGTAAGTATAAAATACGAACGTAAAGCCTGTTCAAAAGTCACTGTAAAATGAAAATTAATTTTTTCATCTCTTTTATGAAAGAATTTTACATGCATATTCCCTGTGTAATCCACAAAAAAGGAACGCCGTCCTCTCGGGCAGCGTTCCTTTCAATTGTCTTTTATTCGATTGTGATGCTGTTCTTTGCAGGCAGCTTTTTCTGATCCACCTTGGGAAGAGACAACTTCAAGATACCGTCTTCATACTTGGCGCTTATATCTTTTGCCTCCACAGTGTCTCCTACATAAAAGCTGCGGCTGCACTGGCCGGTATAACGCTCCTGGCGGATATAGCGGCCTTCCTTATCCTTCTCATCCTTATCCAGCCCTTTGGCCGCGCTGATAGTAAGATACCCGTCTTCCAGTTCGACCTTAACCTCATCCTTCTTGAATCCGGGAAGATCCACATCCAACTCATAAGAATTTTCTGTTTCTCTTACGTCGGTCTTCATCAGGTTCTTTCCGTGCCTGCCATAAAGGGGATTGTGGCGCCCCGACATGGGGATCAAACCAAAAGCATCGTTAAACATGTCGTCAAACAAATCTTCTCTAAACATCGGTAACATATGTCATTCCTCCATTCATTCCTGTGTGCTTCGTAGCTGGGAGGAGCGAACCTCTCGATGGCGAACCTTTTGTTACCTTTATCTATTTCCTGATGCACCTAAAAGCCAGATCCATTTTTTCTGGATTCCTTTTTCTGAACCTCTCTTTTAAGTACATTTATAGTATAACACAAAAATTAGCAATGTCAATAGGATAGTGCTAATTTTTTTAATTTTTTCTTATTATACCGGTAGCTTTGAAGATTCTAAACACTTTGTTCACAGTATGAAAACAAAGGCCATGCCGACACTTTTTATCCTCTATACTGAATAGGGAAATTCTCTTCAGAGCTTTCGGGATACAGCCAGCAAATGGGTGCTCAGCCCCAGAAGACTTTCCTCCTTTTCCACAAGGCGCACCGCCCGCATAACCGCTTCCCGTTTTTCCAGATCTTCCCATATCTCATCCAGATTAGGCACCAGCCAGCCGCAGTCCACCACACCACGGACATCGTTACCTGCATACCCTGCTTCTTCCAGTTCTTCTGCAAGTTCATTGGGAAGATGAAAATAGGAGCGGCCGATCCCTTTATAAGACGACGCATTGGGGTTTGGGCGGATATGGTCTCCCGTGCGTATTTCATGAGCCGTCATATCATAAAAGGCCCGTTCCCCCAAAAGTTCGTTATCCTTTCCATAGACAGTAGAAGCCCATAGCAGCGTTGCATAGCGCGTGATAGCGGCCGTGAAAAGCAATCCGCCGGGCTTGAGGGCACGGAAACATTCTGCAAGAGCTTTTCGCCTCTCTTCCTTCTCAACGATATGATACATAGGCCCCATAAACAGAATGGCATCCGCAGAACTATCCGGCACAGGAAGACTGCGGGCATCCGCCCGCACCGCATGTTTCAGTGTGGCGTCCGGATATAAGGGAGCCAGCTTTTCGGAAAGAAGGATATTCGTTTCTGAGAGATCAAAAAGATAGACCTCATAGCCAAGGGAAGAAAGCCACCAGGAATATTCCCCATATCCGCCGCCAACATCGTATAATACGGCGGGAGGCTTGGGAAGAAATTCCAAAAGAAGCTCTTTGGTGCGTTCGAATTCAATCAATCCCAGCCCTGTCCGCAGCCGGTTCCATTCCTTTCCTTCCTCATAAAAGGACAGGGCCTCTGCAGGAATCCGTTCCTTTTCTGTAAAAGAGAGCTCAGCATCGGCTGCTGGGCAAAAATTTTCTGACATATACAGTCTCCTCTCGAAATCTATTGTTTATCGCCGCCTCACCACACGGCTCCGGTAAAAGAGAAATAGTATATCTGTATCAGGGCCAAGGCCCTGCCCGGATTGGTTTGGCAAAATATCTCCCTCCTCCCGCATATCTGGTCCTTTAAACCAAATGCATATAAAAACACCGTGAGAGAAGCTTTTTCAGCCCTCTCACGGTGTGCTTTTGACCTCTCGGTCTTCCCACCCTTTAACAAAAAGAATATAGAAAGGGAACTCCCCCTAGAAGGAAGGAAAAATCGCCTTCCTTCTTCGGTAGTCAGAGGTAAAACATGCCTTTCTATGAAGAGCGAGAGAATAAAAAGCACACGAAAGAATACTTTGATACTGCATCTGTTGCTGAATTTGCTGCATCGCAACTGTTTTCATATTCTCACGCTCACTTTCAGAAATTTTTCCTATTGTAGCACGGGAAGAAAGGATGTGCAAGTATATACTTACATTTTCAGGTGCATTCCTATCTGAACTGTAGTATACTGTATTAATGGTGTGAAATATAGGGTTGGAATTGCACCTCAAAAGGCCCATGCAGTGTTTTCCTATGGAAAGCGTACAGGTTTTAAAATAGGATCGAAAATCAGGAGGGATTAAAAATGGATGCTGTAAAAATCCGTATTGCGACGGTGAAAGATGCAAAAAAGCTCTTGGAAATCTATACTCCTTATGTAGAAAAAACGGCCATTTCTTTCGAATATGATGTTCCCAGCCTGGAAGAGTTTACAGCAAGA
>CAJFPJ010000035.1 GCA_904399395.1 uncultured Clostridia bacterium
GAAAAAGTATCCTTTTTCGGTTGACAAAAAACCGCGTTGTAAGAGAGTATAGTATCTTTTGGCCCGCATCTGCTGCGCAGTTCTTGCCCACAGAAAAGGAAAGATATTTTCAGAAAGGAAGGCAGTAACATGAAGAAACTGTTGAAACAGGTAGTTTCATTTTCTCTTTCAGCTGTTTTGGCTCTTTCCGCTTTTGGCGGGGTCTCAGCGCAGGAGAATGAAAAAGTGCCGGCAGCCTTGAAAGAGGGGGTAAATATTATCCGGGAAGGCGCGACGGATACTTCCTACACAATTGACGAGGGAAAGGCTGTCATGATAGCCAGCAGTACGGATACCCCGATCGTGTTTGAAGACTGCACCTTTGATCTTTCTGGTGAGACCGTCAAAATCAGCGGGAATCAGGATGGAATCTCTTACAATAACGGCGAAGTAGTCACAAAGCTCTGGATAGGGGAGAATGTGACCTTCAATAACTGTACTTTTGTAGCTGAAAATGGTGGGAAAAGCACCTCTGCCGGATATGACGCGGCAATCTACTTTTTCTCAGGAGATATTCGCTTGAACAACTGCACACTGGAAGGGAACGGCTGGAAGGGTCAGTTCCTGGGTCTTTACGGCAGCTCTGGCAGCGTTACCTTCAAGGATAGTTCTATCAGCACGGAAGGGAATACAGACGGCTGGAGTTACGCTATGTATGCAGGTAGTGTTTTAAAGCTGGATCATTCCACAATGACGGCCGTAGACATGAACTGCACCAGCGGCAACATAAACGCCTTTTATTCTGGAGATAACAGAACAGGCTATGATGCGATCTTTATCGAAAACGGTTCCACCGTGGATTTCCATGACAACAAAGCCGGCGGCTTTGCTATTAACAATGTAAACATCCATGTGAGCGATTCCACTATTAATGTAAGCGACAATCAGGGCAACGCCTGCAACAGCGGTTACTGGATTGTGGATAACTCCACTATTACTATCAATGGGAACCGTGGCGGGCATGGCCTTTCCTGCATTGGCTTTGAGATGACGGACACAGTGCTGGATATCCATCACAATGGTTACGCGGGCATATACCTCCAGAGCAGGGATTCTTCCTTCACTGGCGGAAAGATTTCACTGGATTGTAATGGTGAGCGGCTTCTCAGCTACAGCGCGGGCGATACATGGCTCAATGGGCATTCTCTGACTCTTACAGGCTGCGAATCCGTCTGGCTTGGCGGTGTTGGACGCAAGGGCAAAGTGGTGGATAACGGCTGCGCTTCCTTTGTAGCCTATGACCTGAATGAGCTGAAAGGGATTGTAAAGAGTAATACAGAGGACGTTCTTACAGGAATTGATCTGGATGCTCAGGATTCCCACATTCTTTTCCTGAATCCAACACTCTATAACGAGCATGGCATTCTGTATGCCCGCGGAAATCTGGAAACGATAAGCGAAAATAATGACGGTGATCTGTTTGCAGAATTCAATAAGGAAGATATTACCAATAAGGATGCTGCAGTGATCGGTAGCCTGACAACCGCTCAGCTTTCCCATCATGTATACGACTGGGCCAATGGCATAGTAACAGATCAGGCCAGCGAGACAAACTATGGCGTTATGCAGTATTCCTGCGCGGATTGTGCGAAGTATGCAGGCGCTTATGGCACGGAACATCCCTACAGCGGCTATTGCCGGGAGATTGCCAGTGTGTATGCTCCTTTGGTGGGTGTGACCTTTGACGCTAATGCCGGCGATGCCACAGTAACTAATATGCCTGAGGCGCAGACGGCGGTTTCCTATAGCGGTTCAGCTTCTGAGCCGACTTTGATTCCTGTGAGGGAAGGATATGAGTTTACAGGTTGGTATACAGATGCACAGTGCACTCAGAAATATGATTTTGCAACAGCTCTGACTGCAAACTGGACAGTTCTCTATGCCGGCTGGCAAGAGGAAACAGAAGAGATTCCGGATGAATCCACACCTTCCGGTGCTCCCTCTGACCCTGAAAACTCAGATCCCGGCAGCGAAGAAATCCCCGATGAGTCTACACCTTTGGCACCTCCTACCGGTGAGGCTCCCATCAATCCGGCTTGGATGATAGCTGCAATCCTGCTGGCAGGCGGTTGTGCGGCAGCTGTTGTTCTTTGCAGGAGAAGAGAATCTGGGAAGAATCACTGATAGGATCTAGATAATTCAGGTTTGCCTGAAACTTAGAACACGGATATGATTAAATGAGAAGGGCCTTTTTCGCAAGTCTGTATGCGAAAGAGGCCCTTTTCCGTAAGGAATATAAAAAGAGCGGTGGCATTCCCGTGTTTTTCCCTTTATGTTCTTTACAAACAAGAGGTTTTCTCCTACAATAAGCAATACAGGTAGAGAGATATAGATGCTGTTTTAGAAAGTGGAAAACAGGGAAAGGAATGCATGCATGTGAATCGGTATGGAGAAGATTGGCGGTATATGGTCCCTCCGGATGGGAATGGAAAGCCTGGAAAGAAACAATTTGTTTATATAGGCAAATATTATACACTTCGTATAAAAGATGAAGAGAGGAAACCGCTGAAAAAAATGTATGCGGTTTATGGCCTTCTCTCTGTCATTTGGCTTTTGGGCATTGGATTTTTCAATCCGCCGGGCAGCCGTCTGGTGTATGTGATGCTGCCCTATGGCTTTTCTATTCTGTTTGTGTTGTTTGTTCTGCAGAGCGTGGTTTCGATCCTCCTTTCTAAACGAATTATGACCAGAGAGGAATGCGACCATTCCTTTCACAGAGCCAGGAAAATGACAGTTCTCACCTTTGTGTTTTCTCTGGTGGCCGCAGGAGGAGAACTGATCTCTATCCTGCAGCGAATGTGGGGAGAGACTCTTTTATGGACGGAATATGCATTTCTGGCAGGCTGTGTGGCAGAATGTGTTTTGCTGTGGTTTTTTATGCAGTGGCAGAACCGGGTTTCAGAAAAAATCTGTGAGACATCTGAAAAACCGGAAAGACCCAAACAGCGGTGAGATATGCCTGAAGCGGAAAAGGGGAGTTTTTCCGGGATTAGGGCAAGAAGTCGGGAAAGGTTGTGAAATGGATGCACGGCGTACATGAAGCGGATGAGCGGGCAGAGGGGAAATTGGATACAGTGGAACGACGCAGCAAGATACTAGAACTTCTGCAGGGGCGGGAAGAGCCTATGAGTGCCAGTTCCATTGCGAAAAAATTTTCGGTAAGCCGCCAGATTATCGTGGGGGATATTGCTATTCTCCGGGCGGCGGATCACACCATTATGGCTACACCCAGAGGATATATTCTGGAAAAAGAGGCCTCCGGCGGCAGAGTGTACACGATTGCCTGCCGTCATACGGAGGAGAATCTGGCAGAAGAACTCTATACAGTGGTGGATAACGGCGGCGGACTTTTGGACGTGATCGTAGAGCATCCTCTCTACGGGCAGATTTCCGGCAGCCTGCAGATCTTTTCCCGATATGATGTGGATTTATTTCTGAAGAAGCTTCGGGAGAACCGGGCTAATCCCCTTTCGACCCTGACAGAAGGCATCCACCTTCACACCCTTTCCTGTCCTTCGCCGGAGGTGTTCGCACGCGTGCGGAAAGCGCTTTCGGAAAAGGGAATTCTTTTGGAGTGATAGCAAAGGTCCTTTATGGGATATTCAAAATGGCCAGAGGGGAGAGCTGCAGGAGATAGCAAAGACCTGTAGCGCCGCCTTTGAGGGAAAGTTTGTTATTACCAGTAACGGGAAAGAAATATAGATACGTTATGAGTATAACGGCCAGCCGGATTTTTGCGGCTGGCTTTTCCTCTGCCTTCTGGTTATCGTTAAAAAAATTTCTCTAAAAACAGCGAAAAAGATCAGAAAATCACCGTCACATCGCCGGTCTTTCGATTGGAAGGGACGAAAGCCTTGACAGCCATAGACGGGAATAGTAGAATATGCAGGTGTCAAGACATATATCCAGTGGGGTATGCTGGATGTAGAAAATAGGAAAGCCTTTTTGGAAATCCCCGGGAAGGCGCATATCAGGAGGGTACTGTATGAAGAATCGTTCCAGTATGATGACGCTGACGGTTTCGGCGCTTCTTTGCGCGGTTGGTATTGTGATCCCCATGTTTTCTCCCTTGAAGATTATTTTGGAGCCTGCTTCCTTTACGCTGGGAAGCCATGTGGCCCTGTTTATGGCCATGTTTATTTCTGTTCCGGTGGCAGTGTGCGTCTCTCTGGTGACGACGGTGGGTTTCTTCCTGGGCGGCTTCCCCCTTGTGGTGGCTCTCCGGGCTTTGAGTCAGATTGTCTTTGTGGTTATTGGCTCTATTTATCTGCAGAAAAAAAGGGAAACCCTGCGGCATCCGGTTTCCTGCACTGTGTTTGGTCTTGCGATGGCCGTGATCCACGCGGTCATGGAGGTCATTGTGGTCACCTTCTTCTATACGGCGGGCAGCAATATGAGCCAGCTTTACTATGAGCAGGGGTATTTCCTCTCCGTTATGGTGCTGGTGGGCTTTGGAACGGTTGTCCACAGTATGGTGGATTACGGTATTGCTTTGGCAGTGTGGAAGCCCGTTCAGAAGGTGGCGGGTTATATGCCGGTGAATGCGAAAATTTGAAAATTCCATTTTATAAAGCGGTAAAGTATAAATAAACTGGTCCCAGATTATATGGACAGCACAGAAAGGTATCCTTGGTAGGATGATATAAAGCTTTAGACGGAGTGGCGCAGCGTAGGCGGCGCCACTCCTGTTTTGTATTGGAGGCGCTCATGATTTCATGGTGATAGAATGGATGATTCAGTAAGTTTTGCTACTTATGTAGCTGCAGGCCCATCTGTACCTATTTTCTTCTGCGGATCTCACTGAAGCAGATTATATTTTTGCATGATCCGCAAGACCGTCTTTGGGTTTCGAGCAATTCCCTCCTGCCTCAATGTCGGAAAGATTTTCCCATATCCATAAGCCTGAAAGCTTTTCTTTTGTTGCTGACGGATGTGCTCTGCCGGCTCTGCATCCTTCTCAGATGAATTGTATATAAAATTAAACAATTTTGTAATTTTTATTGATATTATGTAGAATTATGTTATACTGACAATAAAGAATATGGTTAAAATATTATAATGACCTTTTTAATTTTGAATATGAAATGGTTTTAGAGTTCACTTATCTGGTGCGGCGAATATAACTCCTTAGTGAAATGGAGGCGTATGTACAGATGTTGAAGCAAAATCTGAAATATATGCTGGGGAGCAGGGATTTTTTTATCGCCTTTACCTTTGGGATTCTGCTTGTTTTGGGTTCCCTGGCCCTCGTTTCCTTCCAGGGAAATCTGGATATAAACCTCTATCCCGCCTGGTACTATTTCGGCGTAGACGGCACGGGCCTGGGGACTCCTCTTAATACAGGTTCCATGCGGACAGCTACGACAGCTATAGATATTTTTATCCAGATTTTTTTGCCTTTTTTAGCTGCAATGGCTTTTGGTTCCTATTATTTTGACACTATGTCTTCCGGCGCGCTGAAAAGCCTCCTTCCCCGGGTGGGCCGCGGGAGGTATTACCGCAGCGGAGCTTTTACGGCCTTTGCGGGAGGCTTTTTGGTGATCTTTACCCCCATGCTTCTGGAGCAGCTTGTCCTCTGCGTTGCTTTTCCTTTGGAAATTCCCTATACCATCGGGCGGCCGGGTTATGAGGATAATCACATCCTGGGGGTAGGGGAGACCATGCAGTGGCTGCAGGTCCGGTTTCCCTATCTGTTCAATTTCATATACTGCCTGCTTCCCGGCCTTACAGGCGGGGTAGCGGCCCTTTTGTCCTATGCCTGCTCCCTGTATTTCCATAAAAACAGGTTTCTAACTCTCACACAGGTGGGGTTTGTATGGGTGATAGTATATATTCCATTTGTCTTTAATTCTTCCGTTCCAGGGCTTCGACAGACAATAGGTTCCTTCTTCTTTCCGGTGCCAGGATGGAATTTCATATGGTGGTTGGGTTGTTTTCTTATTCTTTTACTTCTCTCCATGATGGCCATAGAGCTAAAAATACGGGTTGCAAAGGATGAGGTGGAATGATCAAAGGATACCTGCAAACCCGGGCGCAGGACGGCCTTTCGCTCCTGATAGCTGCGGCGCTGGCGGCCTATGGGTGCGTTTCGGTGGGGTTGACGGCGGTAGATTTTGAGATTGTCGAAGATCCGTTTCAGCAGTTGTTTGTTTCTAATTGGAACAGCAGAACCTTAATAGCTTTTTATATCCCGCTTTTTCTCCTTTTCCTGTTTTTCCAGCAGAAGGTTTTTCTGGAAAGCTATTACCGCTGCCGGTTTTCCCGCTTCAATGCCCTGTGGAGAGCCAGAGGGGCCGCCCTTGTGTGGGACTGCCTGCTCTATGAAGCCCTTATGCAGCTTGCCTTTCTTCTCTTCAGCGTTCTTCTGGGAAGATGGAGCGATTACGGCGCTCATATAAGCAGCATAGCTTTGAGCGCTGTAGGACAGATAGCTTCCCTTCTTCTCCTTTCCCTTCTGGCTGCCATCCTCTGCGAGTGGCTCCGCAGCGCGTTCGGGGGGATCGCCCTGGTGTTTGTGGTTGTGGCGGTTGAGTTCTTTCTCTATCATCTGAGGCCGGATTTGCTGTTCTTTTTTCGTGGTTTTTTGGACTATTATGCTGTAGGTGAGCTTCTGCCGTTGCTGGGGCTGTATGCAGCCGTGGCGGCAGGGCTTCTGTTCCTGGTTTTCGGGTTCCTGCCCGGCAGGGATTCCCTGCAGAAAGAGAAGGTGTGAAAGGAGGGGGCGAATATGCGCAGATGGCTTCTGCGGGCGGCGCTTTCCAATCTTCTGTTCCTGTTTTTCCTCTGGCTCTATGGCCCGGGGGAGCTTTTTTCCGGAGGAAAAGAGAGGCTTTTTCTCACGCTCTATGGAAACTGCGCCAGCCTTTCGGAGTGGTATTTTCTGAATAACCTGATTTTCTGCATACTGCCTCTGCTCCTCTATATATACGTGTTTTCTTCGTATTTCGCCCAGGATTTTAAGACCAGCTTTGTATATGTGTTTACAAGGTCGGGCAGCCGGTCCCGCTGGCTGGGGAAGCGGGTTGCTTCCTTATTTCTGGAGGCCGGAGGCGCGGTGCTGTTTCTCCTGGCCGTATCCTACATATACGCCTCGTTTCAGCAGGGCGAATGGCGGTTTCCATTGTATGCGGTGGCTTCAGTATGGCTGAATTCCATGTTCACGCTGTTACCCCTGCTTTTGCTTGCCAATGTTTTTTCTCTCTGGTGGGGGGAGCTATATGGCTTCCTTCTGGCGTTTGCCCTTCATATACTGTCGTTTCTGGCGGGAACGGTTTTCGTTTCGGTGGAAGGCGTAAATACGGCGGTATTCCTCCTGCTGCCCACCTTAAATGGAATGGGGCTTCTGCGAGGGGATACAGAGCTTACTTCGGTTATCTTTCCTCTTGCAGGGGAAATACAGACGATCCCCGGCTTTGAGCTTTGGAAGAGCCTGCTGGTCTGTGTCGTGGAATGCGGCCTGATAGGATTTTTGGCTGCACGAAAACTCAGAAGGTGCGATCTTCTTTCAGTAGGAAAGGAAGGTAGATAAAAATGGATGGGATCCAATTACTGCATTATACAAAGATTTTGAAGGGGAGGACGGTGCTTTCCGACGTTTGCCTGGAACTGGAAAAGGGCGGGATTTACGGCTTTTACGGCCATAATGGCTCCGGAAAAACCATGCTTCTTCGGGCAGTGGCAGGGCTGATCGTTCCCACTGAGGGCTCTGTTTCCGTTTTTGGGAAGCAGCTGAATGAAAAATATGCTTTCCCAGAGAATATGGGCCTCATTATAGAAAACGTGGGATTTTGGCCGGATTTTACGGGAATGAAGAACCTGCAGCTTTTGGCCTCTGTGCGCAAAAAAATTGGGGATGAGGAGATACGTAAGACCATCCGCCGGGTAGGCTTGGATCCGGAGGACAGGCGTGTATATAAGAAATATTCCCTGGGGATGAAACAGAGGCTGGGCCTTGCACAAGCTGTTATGGAAGAACCAGAGCTCCTTTTGCTGGACGAACCAACGAACGGATTGGATGACAGCGGCATAGAGCAGTTTAACACGATCATCCGGGAGGAACACAGCAGAGGCGCTACGATCCTTCTTGCCAGCCACGATAAGGAGGAGCTGAAGCTTCTGTGCGGCAGGACTTTCCGTATATCGGACGGTGTGGTAGCAGAGGAGGAACTTCCATGAGACGGTGGTTGTATGCGCTTCCCCTTGCGGTGGTCGTTGTCTGTTTTGTTCTGGCCGGCATGGTGAAAAATTCGGTTGTGCATTTTGATCCGGGCGTGATAGAGGAATATATGACGAGCCCCAGCGATTTCAAAGAGAGTTATAGGATAGAAATGGAATTAGATGAGACAGGCGAGCTTGAAAACGATATAGATCCCCTGTTAGCTCCCCGCCCGCAGTATCTTTTGACGGCGGAGGAACTGCTGGAAAAGTCCCAGGCGGTCGTGAAAGCGGCCTGCACGGAGGAAAGGCGGGTCCACGGTGAAACGCTCTATACGCAGGTGGAAATAAAAGAGGTATATAAAGGGGAAGAAAATCTGAAAGGGAGAAAGATCTGGGTAGTGGGGGACTATTCGGTATCTGCAGAGTACCGGTATATCAACACATCCGGCGAAAAGAAGCTGCCCCTGATCAGTGGGCAGGAGTACCTTCTGTTTTTGAATAAGGCGGAATTTCACCCGGCCAGAAGCCTCACCGAATTTCAGGAAGCCCAATATACATTTGCAACCCATACCCCGGCGGACGCCTTCCTGTTTACAGGGGAAAAGCAGACGACGGTGTTTGAGTATGAAGATGGTTCTTCGGAATGGGAAACTCTGAAAACGCTCAGGGGGATTGATGTGTTTACATGGGATCCTGAAGATTTGGAAGAATACTATACCCTGCGAGACGAGCTGTATGCTCAGTTGAATATACAATTTTAAGATAGAATACGATCCTTCTGAAGTTTCGCTTCAGGAGGATTTTTATATTTTAGAATTACCAATATAAGATTATGTCTCTGCAAAGACGCTCTTCTCCAAGATAAATCATACGAATTTGGTCAGAAGCTTCACAATATCTTTAAAATTCTATAGAAAATTCACAAGTGGTTCATATTTCCACATTGTAAAAGCCTGTGTTTTTACGATATAATAAGTATGTTAATTGTATCATGGAAAAGAATGCGGAGAGAGCGTATCGCCGGTGGAGCGGATACGGACAGAGCCGCAAATTCTATGGGAAAAGGAGAATGTGATATGGCAAAGACAGACGGCAGGGACTTTTTTGAAATTACGCCGGAAATGATGCAGTATGCGGCCCTGTGCCAGGAACACAGCGAAATCGATTCGAGCCTGTATGCAAAATACGATGTGAAGCGCGGCCTGCGCGACTTGAACGGAAAGGGCGTTTTGACAGGTCTTACAGAGATTTCTGAGATTCAATCCTCCAAAGTGGTGGACGGAAAAACAGTTCCCTGTGAAGGCAAGCTTTTTTATCGCGGCTATGATGTGGAAGAGCTGGTGGCGGGTTTTATCCGCGATAGGCGCTTTGGGTTTGAAGAAGTTGTGTATCTATTACTTTTTGGTGAACTGCCTACAGAGAAGGAATTGGCTGATTTCCGGGTAGTTCTCAATACATACAGGACTCTTCCCACAAACTTTGTGCGTGATATCATTATGAAGGCCCCCACGGCGGATATGATGAACACACTGGCGAGAAGTGTTCTCACTCTTTATGCCTATGACGAGAAGGCCAACGACACCTCTCTGCCCAATATGCTGCGGCAGTGTATTGAGTTGATTGCGCTTTTCCCGCAGCTGGCGGTGTATGGGTATCAGGCCTATGCGTTTGATGAAGACAGGCTTAATAATAGCTTTTTCATCCATTCCCCCCGGCCGGAGCTTTCTACGGCTGAAAATATTCTGCATATGCTGCGTATCGACAGCAAATATTCTGAGTTGGAAGCTAAAATTCTGGATTTGGCGCTGGTGCTTCATGCAGAGCATGGCGGCGGAAACAATTCCACTTTTACCACCCACGTGGTGGCGTCCTCTGCTTCTGACACCTATTCCATCATAGCGGCTGCTCTGGGCTCTTTGAAAGGTCCGCGCCACGGAGGTGCCAACATCAAGGTTGTGCAGATGTTTGAGGATATGAAGGCCAATGTGAAAGATTGGGAGGACGAAGAGGAAGTGGAGCGTTATCTGCGTGCTCTGCTCCACAAAGAAGCGTTTGACCGCCAGGGCCTGATTTATGGTATGGGGCATGCAGTGTATTCCATCTCAGATCCCAGAGCTAATATTTTTAAGAGCTTTGTCCATAAACTGGCTGATGAAAAGAATATGCAGAAGGAATATGCTCTCTATTCCAACGTGGAGAAGCTGGCGGTAAAGGTGATCGCTGAGGAGCGCAAAATCTATAAGGGTGTCAGCGCCAATATTGATTTTTACAGCGGTTTCGTATACCACATGCTGGGGCTTCCCACAGAGCTGTTTACCCCGCTGTTTGCTATGGCGCGCATTGCAGGCTGGTCGGCCCATCTGATGGAGGAAAAGATCAATTCCGGCAAGATCATCCGGCCCTCTTATATGAGTATTTCTCCCCGCAGGGAGTATGTTTCTTTGGAAAGCCGTGGGTAAATCCTGTATTATGCCGGCTTAACAAAAGATAGAGTGAATAAAAAAGCGGAGAACCGCTCTCTTTGTTTCCAACCGTGGAACAAGATGCGGCTCTCCGCTTTTTATATTTTGACCGCTGTGAGATGCGGGGCCCGGGCTGCGTATCGGATTCTGGAGGATCTTTATTTCTGCTTCTCTGCCGGTTTTTTCTTCAGATACGTCTCCGCCAAATTCCGAAGATCCTGCTCGTTTGAGACAGATGCGCCGGATTGGATAATAGTTTCCTGCAGGGCTGCAGGCAAGGTGTTAAAAAAGGGATTTTCTCGGATGTTTTTCATGAATTCGCTTTCCATAGAATCAAATCCTTTCTTTAGGCGGGCTGTTTGGTCCGCCTTTTACATTTGTTGGATATATTCCTTCATACTGGTAAGTTCGCCCATCAGAGGGACGCCGATTACTTTGCTCAGAGCGCGGTTCAGCTCCGCATACTGGTTTCCGGTGATTTCGATAGCGTCGTTTTCATGCTCCTTCAATAATCCGATTCGCCGGTCGATTTCCTCAATGATTTCCTGTCGGCTTACGAAATCCGAACCTTTGCTTGTATTCTGTGAAGACATTTGGTTTGCACCTTCCTTTCAGTTTTTTACTATTCTTTCCTGTGTTTCTCCGGTTTATAAGCAAGAACGGCAAAAGGAAGGGGATATTTAACGTCTTTTTTCCGTCTTATTGCCCGACTGTATATGGAAAAGAGACTCTATGGCATATGTACATGCTTGATCTCCTGTTTTATGGTTTAGGTTCGTTTATTTTTTTCTTGATTCGGGATACTATTCTTACCCAATGCTCGGAAAAAAGATACAATTAGAGCTGCATTCGATGGAGCAGAGCAATCTGCAAGCTATGCAGTGCGGCAGATAAAGAGAATTGGTTAAAGGTATTGATTCTGTCCTGTGCTATATTTTTCTTGACATATATCAGAAAAAGGTGTATTGTAGTATTATACCCCCACCCCCTGGGAGTATATAAAATTACCGAAAGGGAGGAAGCTATGAAAGAACGATATGCTGTAACGGGAATGACCTGCAGCGCCTGCAGCAGCCATGTGGAAAAAGCTGTGAAGGGTTGCAGCGGTGTTTCTGCTGTTCAGGTTAATTTGCTGCAGAATTCTATGGTGGTGGAATATGACGCTGCAGCGTGTTCTTCTGATACCATTATTCACGCTGTGGAACAGGCCGGATACGGGGCTTCCCTGGCAGAAGCTTCTGTAGGCAAAGCGCCAGGAAGGGCCGCTTCTGCTGGAGGCCTGGTGGAGGAAGCGGCTGCCCAGGCGAAGGGTGTGCGCCGGCGCCTTATTCTTTCCATTGTGTTTTTGATACTGCTTATGTATGTTTCCATGGGGCATATGATGAATTTCCCCCTTCCCTCTGTTTTTCACGGGGATGAAAACGCTATGGTGCTGGCTCTTACGCAGTTTCTGTTGCTGCTGCCCATATTGTATCTGAACAGGAGCTATTATAGCCGCGGCTTTAAAGCGTTGTTTCACGGCGCCCCTACAATGGATACCCTTATAGCCGTAGGTTCCGGAGCCGCGCTGATTTACGGTGTGGCGGCGATGTATGTGATCGGTTGGGCTCTTGGCCATGGAGATTTGGAACTTTCCCATCGGTATGCCATGGATCTATATTTTGAATCCGCGGGAACGATTCTGACGCTGATAACGGTGGGCAAATATCTGGAATCCCGCTCCAAGGGCAAGACCTCCGAAGCCGTGAACAGGCTTATGGATCTGGCGCCTCGTACGGCGTTGCGCCTGGAAAACGGCCAGGAGGTAGAGATCCCCGCCGAGGAAATAGAGGTGGGAGATATTCTGGTTGTGAAGCCGGGTATGAGCATCCCTGCGGATGGAAAGGTCCTGGAAGGCTCCGGTGCAGTGGATGAATCCGCAGTAACAGGGGAAAGCCTTCCTGTGGAAAAGCAGCCCGGTGACGCTGTGACCGGCGCGACAGTCAACCGTTCCGGCTGGATGAAGATGCGGGCGGAACGAGTGGGGAGCGACACGACCCTTTCGCAAATCATTCAGCTGGTGGAGGATGCCACCAGTTCGAAGGCTCCCATTGCCAGGTTGGCAGATAAAGTCAGTGCTGTGTTTGTGCCTGTAGTTATATCCCTGGCAGCGCTCACCATGATTGTGTGGCTGCTTGCGGGCAATTCGCTGGAAATGGCTCTTTCCTGCGGTATATCCGTTTTGGTGATTTCTTGCCCCTGTGCCTTGGGTTTGGCGACGCCCACTGCTATTATGGTGGGAACCGGCCGGGGCGCTGAAAACGGGATTCTGTTCAAATCAGCGGAAAGTTTGGAAATTGCCCATAAAATCGATACGATTGTTTTGGATAAAACCGGCACCATAACCCAGGGAACCCCTGAGGTTACAGACAGTTTCCCGGCGCCCGGTGTGCCCCTTGAGGTTTTCATGAGCCGGGCGGGTTCTGTGGAAAAGCCCTCAGAACATCCTCTGGCACAGGCTGTTGTCCGCTGGGCGGAGCTGAATGGGGCCATTTTTGAGCAGCCCCGGGAATTTAAAGCCCAGGAGGGGCGGGGAATTTCCGCTTTTGTGAACGGCAAGCAGATTCTTTCGGGCAATGCTGCCATGATGGAGGAAGCTGGCATTTCCCTTTCCGGTCTTAAAGAAAAAGCGGAAGAGCTGGCTTCCTCGGGAAAAACGCCTCTCTATTTCGCAGAGGATGGGAAGCTTTTGGGAATGCTGGCTCTGGCGGATGTACTGAAACCGGGCAGCAAACGTGCCATTCAGGAAATGAAGGCTCTGGGTCTGGATGTTATTATGCTCACAGGCGACAATCGGCGCACAGCCGAGGCTGTACGCAATGAGTTGGGTCTCACAGCCGTTTCGGCCGAGCTTCTGCCTGGAGATAAGGAAAAGGAAATCCGCAGGCTGCAGGAAGAAGGACACAAGGTAGCTATGGTGGGAGACGGCATCAACGACGCCCCCTCCTTGGCCAGAGCGGATTTGGGTATAGCCGTAGGTGCCGGGACGGATGTGGCTATCGAATCCGCAGATGTGGTGCTGATGCACAATGATCTGATGGATGTACCCTCTGCAGTGCAGTTGGGGCGTGCAGTTATCCGGAATATCAAAGAAAATCTCTTTTGGGCCTTTTTCTATAATGTGCTTGGTATTCCACTGGCAGCAGGCATATTGTATCCAATTTTCCAGATTCGGTTGAATCCTATGTTTGCCGCGGCTGCTATGAGCCTGAGCTCTGTGTTTGTTGTCACCAACGCCCTCCGCCTGCGCTTCTTCAAACCGAAGCGCCATACCCAAGCGGAGACAAAGCCTTCGTCTCTTCCGGGAAACCAGCCTTCTCTCAGGCCGGAATTCTGTGAGATAGAAAATAAAGCGGCTTCCTGCCCTGTGCCGGAAAAAGCGGATTGTGCCATTTCCGGTGTGGTGAATAGCGGGGAAGTACCCCTTACAAATGAAAAAGGAGAAGATGTAGCTATGGAAAAAAAGACGATTCATATTGAAGGAATGATGTGTGCCCATTGTTCTGGCAGGGTGGAAAAAGCCCTCAATGATCTTTCCGGTGTGACGGCCAAAGTAGATTTGGAAAAGAAGTGTGCAGTCGTGGAGCTTTCAGGAACGGTAAGCGATGAAACTTTGACAAAAGCTGTTACCGATGCGGGCTATGAAGTGGTATCCATCGACTGAAGCGCTGAAAGGAGGCGGGCCCTGTGAAGGCAGATAACGATTCTGTAACCCGGTTGATCAAAACAGCCCGCGGCCAGATGGATGGTGTCCTTCGCATGATCGAGAAGGACACCTACTGCATGGATGTGCTCAATCAGCTTCTGGCGGCCCAGGCAGTTCTGCGCCGGGCTGAGCAGGAAATCATCCGCGCCCATTTGCAGTGTTGCGTATCAGAGGCCTTTTCCTCAGGCAATGAAGAGATGCGTGAAGAAAAAATAGGAGAGCTGACGGCTTTGTTTGACAAGCTCGCAAAATAAGGGGATTCTTTGGAGGCCCATGGCTTTTTCTATACCGTGTTGTGCAGAATTCAGAATTTGTTTACATTCCGTTCACCGCCAGCATAAGGCATAGCGGTATAGTACCAAGTATGACAGCCTGGTAACCGGTATCCCCAGCAAGACTGGCCCGGCGTCTTCGGATGCCGGGCTTTTCCCATTTTGAGAGAAGAGTCGCTGTGTTAGGGCCGGAGTATAGGTGTATACAGTGCGGAAAGGATGCAGTTGAAGAAAGATGAATCTGTTTGCACGTTTTGGGATGTGGCTGCAAAGGGTAATGTATGGAAGATATGGGAGCGACCAGCTTTCCCTTGCGATTTTGATTCTGTATATTGTTCTGTATATTATAGCCCAGATATTCTGGTGGCCTATTCTAGCCTGGCTTTCCCTTCTTTTATTGGTTTGGAGCTTTTTCCGCATGTTTTCCAGGAATATTGCTGCTCGTCGCAGGGAAAATGAAAAATTTCTATCTTTTTGGCGGGCTCTGAAAGGATTTTTCACAGGAAAAAATCGCCGCCCCAGAGATAAGGAACATAAATATTATAAATGCCCTAAGTGCAAGAATACGCTCCGCGTTCCCAAAAGGGGCAAGAAAATCCAGATTACCTGCCCTGTCTGTGGGCATAGTTTTATAAAAAAGGCCTAAAAACTATGATGCAGGTTTTATGCATGTAGGTTCACAGCTTGCGGAAATAGAAATGTTGAGGACGGAGGATGCGCTCATAGCGTGTCCTCTTTTTTGTTGCCCATTTTCGTGAGCAGAAAACATACCGTGATTCTTTCGAATAGGATATGCCCTGTTGTGTTTTTACATAGGATGGCTGTGTTACACCACAGGGACGTAGTTTTGTTTGATTCTGCATAGAAGGCGGTAGCGGCTTTTCAGATTCCAGCGGGGCGCACTATAGATTCCCACGAAAATACATGCTACAATGGATCAGAACGTTTCAGGTTCCTGCCATAAGGGGGAAGAAGAATGAATATCACATATATCTGCAGGCAGATGGTGTTATTGTTACATGGGGAGATCCGCAGGCTCGGGCCGGATGGAGAGTTCAGGGAAGTCTATGGAAACCTTCCGGCAGACTTCGACCCGTTCCGGCGGGACGAGAATTTTTTGCGCGAGGTCCTGAGCCGGGAACCGAAGGCAGTTCCGGATCTCTTCAGCGAACGGGATTTTATTTATTACGGGATTCTCCGGCTGGAAAACGGAGAAATCCTTCTGGCGGGCCCTGTGCGGGTATCGGAGGATGGGGCAGATTTGGCGCAGTATATGCAGGCGCAGCATCATCTGTGCGGCGATGGATCCTATAAATTTCCTTATTGCGACCTGCGGAGTTTCTCCAATGGATTGCTCCTTTTGTTCCATCTTCTCACCGGGAAAGAAGTGGAATACAGTGGGCTTCTGGAGGAAACCAGCGTGGGCGTTGGGATCGAGAAGCAATCCGGCGCTGCCATTAACGGCCGGGTATTTCACCACCAGGAAACAGAAACGCCTCACAATCCTTATGACCATGAAATGCGAAAATTGGAAGCTATTCAGAACGGGGATAAGGAAGAACTGGAAAGATGCCGGAATGAAATATGGGTGGGGGAATACGGAAGAGTAGCAGAGGATCCGCTGCGGCAAGCGAAAAATCTTGCGGTTATCGCTATAGTGCTGGCTTCCAGGGCTGCCATACGAGGTGGTCTGCTGCCGGAGCTGGCCTTCTCCATGGCGGATGGGTATATCCTGCTGATGGAGTCTGCAAGCGATATACACAGGGTGGACGCTGTGGCCCAGCAGGCGGAAAATGATTTTGCCCGTGAGGTAGCGGCAGCAGGTCCGGAAAGCGGCCGGAACCTCCTTACCGTTCGGGCCAAGGATTATATTTTTAAGCATTTGCACGGTGAACTCCGCGTTTCGGAGATAGCGGACGTTCTTGGGGTGCATCCCAATTATCTTTCTACAGTGTTCAGCCGGGAGGAGGGGATATCCATCCGCCAGTATATCTGCAGGGAACGGATTCGGCAGAGCAAGAATCTGCTGCGGTATTCCAGATATTCCATCAGTGAAATTTCCGGGTATCTTTCTTTCAGCTCTCAGAGCCATTTCAGCAGCTGTTTCCGAAAACTCACCAGTATGACGCCTGGGGAGTACCGAGCTAAATTCGGCCAGGCGTGATATGAGAAATTTAATAAAAATCATAGATATATAATAGAATCAGCTTTTCATCTGCTGCTATAATGCCTGTATACACAGATACTACCGGCTGAGCCGGAAGGATGAAAGGTGAGCTGCAGTATGAAAGTGAAAGTAGATCCGGAGAGAGTATTTGGAGTAAGAAGCCCCATGCTATACGGGCATTTTATCGAGCATTTTCACCGGCAGATCTATGGAGGTGTATACGATCCTTCTTCCCCCTTTGCGGATGAAGAAGGTCTGCGCACAGATGTGTTGGATGCTATGCGAAAAATAAAGGTTCCGGTTCTTCGTTGGCCCGGCGGTTGCTTCGTATCCTCTTATCATTGGGAAGACGGTGTGGGCAGCGAAAGAAGGCCTCTTTTTGATAAGGCATGGCGTGTGGAGGATCCCAACACCTTTGGGACGGATGAATATATTCGTATGTGCCGAAAAATCGGCTGTGAGCCCTATATTTGCACTAACGCCGGAACAGGAACGGCAGAAGAAATGAGCAACTGGGTAGAATACTGCAACCTGGAAAATGAGGGCTATTACGCAAAGTGGAGAATCCGCAACGGCTATGAAAAGCCGCACAAAGTAAAATATTGGAGTATCGGCAACGAGAACTACGGCTTTTGGGAAATAGGCGCCAAATCGGCGGAGGAATGGGGCCGGCTGGTGAAAGAATCGGCCAAGATGATAAAGCATGTGGACCCGGAAACAGAGCTGACAGCGGCGGCTTTGACCGACTTGGACTGGAACATCCATCTTCTGCGCAACTGTGGGGAATTTCTCGATTGGATCTCTATTCATGAATACTGGGACATGGTTCCCCAGATCAATGAGTTGGCGGATTATGAGCAGTGTATGGCGTATACCGACAGAATCGACCATTCTGTCCAGGAGGTCCGCGGGCTGCTGACCGCCATGAGGTTGGAGAAAAAAATCAAGATTGCCTTTGACGAATGGAATCTGAGAAGTTGGCATCACCCAAATGTGCACACTATCCGGCAGGGGGTGCACAAGGACGAATACATTACGCCCAGGGACAAAAACGACAACAACAGCCAGTATACCATGGCGGATGCTGTATTTACTGCTTGCTTCCTCAATGCAATGAACCGCAACTGCGATATCGTGGGGATGGCCAATTTTGCTCCCATCGTGAATACCAGAGGCTGTATCTACACCCATCGGGAAGGGATCGTGCTGCGGAGCACCTATCATGTGTTTGATCTCTATGTCAATTATCTGGGGGATACGGTCGTGGATTGCTGGCAGGATGAAACTCCTGTCCTGCAGGTTTCCCATAAAAACGGTGCCGCGGTGGAAACCTCTGCTTTGGATATTCTGGCCACCAAATGGTCTGACCGTGCGGGAATGGCACTGGCAGTGGTCAACAAAGAACCTGAAAAAGAGCACAGCTTTACTCTTGCGCTTCCCGGTAACTATACAGAGGCAGTGCTTTACAGCATAAGCGGAAAGACTAAGGATTCCTATAACGACGTAGGCCGCACCGAAGTGGAGATCCAGAAAAAAAAGTTGGGAGCCTTCCGAAATGGTATGGAACTAACAGTGAAGCCCCACTCTGTCAATATCCTGCAGCTTCTGTGAGAAGGTTTTTTGGTCAGAAACTAACAATGACCGACTCATTTCTGTGGCTATACTGCGGTTGGGATGGATGACTGCGCGGCCTGACAGATGTATAAAAAGGGGACTGACATTTTAACAGAATGTCAGTCCCCTTTTTCAGATAAAAGATAGTTTATTCGGGCTTGCTGTTCCCCTTTCCGCTGACGCTTTCGACGGTAATCTTCCAAACACCAGTAACCCTCAGAAACCGCTGTGCATAGGATGAAAAAGTCTTCATAAGCTGGGGCGTGTGCCGTCGGCACAGAAGTTCCAGAGCGTAGAGTTTTTCCTCTTCTTCGGTAATCTCCTCCGCACGGCCTTTCAGTATGGCGGAGGTGTAGTAAACGGTGTAATCCGTCTGGGAGTTTTCAGCCTTTTCCACACAGGAAAGACTCACGTGTGAATTTTTCCGGAGGCCATCTATCTTGCGCCCTTCCAAGGCGCTGTGAAAATACACTGCGCTTCCTTCCCGGACGATGGTAATAGGGACGCCATAAGGCATCCCTTCTCCGTCTATAAGGGAAAGGGTGGCGAAGGGGCAGGCATCTATAATCTGCAGTGCAGCTTCTGTGGAAAGCGCCCGGTCTTTTCTGCGCATACGGGGGTTCCTCCTATTCGGTTGTGTGTCAAAGTGTGGGTGACATGCACCTGGGTTTTCATTCCATATCCGGAGCAGGTTTAGCCTCACGGGCTTCTATGGCTAACCGGCAGGCGGCTATAGCATCTTCCTGTGTTTCTGTTGTAGTGAGAAAGCGGTTGTTGTGACAGAAACGAATAGTAGCAAGGCCTGTAAGAGCCATGAGCTCCGCTGCGCTTTTACCTGCCCAGGCCGCAGGAAAATCGTAGGGAGAGCCGCCTTCACCCCGGCGAGCGGGCACGGTTTGAGCGCCGAAGCCTCCTCTCTGGGAGGGATATACCACAAACCAGGCGTCTGTCCCAGCCAGGACTTGTTTCCAGGGGCAATAAAAGGGCAGAATCACCACATGGTCCTTCATGTTGCTGTAAGCTTTACGGACGGAACCAGAGGCGCGCACAGTGGCGAATATGGTTTCAAAATGCTTCGTAAGAAGAGTTTTGGCAAACGCCAAGGCTTCCCGGTAGCATTCGTCCGGCTCTGCGGAACTATCCCAGGAAGGATTGAAAACCCCAATGGCAGAGGCTAGATCCGAGCCGCAGCCTGTGTTGTCGTCCAGATCCAGCGGCTGCACAAATTGCTCGTCAAACCGGGCAAATTCCCGGGCTGTGTCCTCTTTGCTGCAGTGCCGCAGTAGAAATTCTTCCCCAAATTCCCGCCAGAGCAGGCCAAAGGCCGCATAAGGTACGCCGTTTTCCCGCACGGGAGCTCCGTTTTGGTGATGATCGAAACGCCCCCAACCCAGGTCAAAAACAAGACCGGTGTAGCCCTCCGGAACCTGAAAAGCTCTTTGGATTTGAATTTCAGGATTCAAAATAGTGAGAAGGGCCCCGGAAAATACATCGTCAGCGTGGAATTTGCCCCCATGGGTCATAGCTTTCCCCGGAATGTTGCAGATCCGCAGGCGGCTGTTGGAGGGGGAACTTTCAGGGGTTATGGTATATGATGTCATGTGTCTACCTCCTGTTTGAGCCCCATTGTATTTTTATACTGCATAGGGCTGAGACCGTATTTCTTTTTAAATATTTTTGAGAATGTATACATATCTTCATAACCTACGGCTCTGGCTGCTTCCCGCACGGAGCTGCCTTTGTTCTGCAGAAGCTCTGCAGCCCTCTGGAGCCGGATGCGCACCAGATAGTCCTTGGGCGGACAGCCGTATTTCTTCGAGAAGATCCGGCAGAGATATCGCCGGTCGATACCCAAAATTCGCGCTATTCCCTCGATGGAGACAGAATTGGTGTAATTGGCCCGGATAAAGTCCGCCGTGCGCACAGCGTATTCCTCTGGTCTGCTGAGAGCTGCCGGAGAATTTTTTTGAAGAAGTGCCATCAGCTGATAGACAAAGGAACACAGAAGCAGCTCTGTGGAGGGAAGAAGGTCGGGAGTCCTGCGAATTTCGTCAAAGATGCGCAAAGCTTGGGGGACGAGGGCTGTGCAGCGGCCCTCTGCGAAGACGGTGGATTCCAGCAAGTTGTTGCAGAGTTTTCCCTCAAAACCGATCCAGGCGTATTCCCAGGGGACGTCCTTGTCTGCACAATAATAGGTGGGTTCCCCGGGGCGGATGAGAAAAAGACTGTTTTTTTCCAGCGGATAGGTGACTCCCGCCCGTTCAAAAATACCTTTTCCTGAAAACACACAGTGGATCAGGTAAAAATCCCTGGTGCTGCGCACAGAGTGCCCTGGTTCGCAGCGCTCTGCGCCGTATGTGATAGGATTTATCTCGGAGAAGCCCCGGTTTAAAACGGAGTGTTCATAATACAAGGCAAGTCACCTCCCCGGCGGATTTACAGCAGGTTTCCCAAGGGCCGCTGCCTTTAGGGAAAGTAAAAGAGCTATAGAAAAGAGGCCGCCTGCAGGCGGCCGTTTATTAGCAAGCAATACCACTCCTTACGAGTTCTGCGGGGGAGGAGATGCTTTCTTCTCCGGTGCATATAGCCACCCGGTGTCTGCTGTAAGCTCTTCCAGGCTGAGACAGTACCGGTCACAGAGAGATTCCATCCGAGGCCGGTCGCAGGCTGCATGGGAATCGTAGACTCCAAAAACCGTCATTCCCGCTTCTTTAGCGCTGCGGGAACAGGAATATACATCCTCAAAGACGACACAGCGCTTTTCCGGAACGCCCAGCCTTTGAGCAGCCAGCCGGTAGATCGCAGGCGTTTCCTTCCCGCTGCCCACTTCATGTGTGGTAATAAAGGCATCGAAGGCGGCATAGATCCCGTGCCGTTGGAGAGAGGGGAGAAAAAGCTCTTCCAGGCAGGCGGTGGCAAGGCCGATACGTAGCCCTTCCTCCTTGAGTAGAGCCAGAAGCTCTTTCACACCTGGCTTGAGAGGAACACTGTTCGCGTAAGCCTCCCGGGCCATCTGCGTCCAACGTTCCATAATGGCCTCAGGTGTATCCCTGAGGCCGAAGCGGCGGATGGTGTATTCTGCGGTTTCCCGAAAGGTCAGCGACATAACGGCGTCCATATAGTCATCGGGGACAGAAAAGCCATAGCTTCCTAGAAACTCCCGGTCGATATCCGCCCAGAGGCCCACGGAATCCAGAAGGGTTCCGTCCAGATCGAAGATAACACCGTCAAATTTCCGCATGCAGTTTTTCCTCCTCCGGATGGCTTCGGGTCGGTCTCTCTCTTTTGGAGGCCGGCAAAGATGCTCTTATTATAGGGTCTTTCTCTCCGTCTGTCAATTGAGGCTCGTTTCCTACAGAAACGAGAATCTCTGTGGGCCGGCATTCTCCTCCTTTTTCGGATGGAGAAGAGCCGTTTTCAGGCTGGAATTCCGTCATATGTTTCCAATACCGCATGGGCATGTGGCTGCGTCGGCAGCGGGGATTATAGCGGCTTTCAATGGCAACAGTATCATAAAAACGTTTCCACAGCCTTCGGTATTCTTTCTCCTCACGGCCGGGCGGCGGCGGTGTGAAGGAAAGCAGAGGGAGAATTTCCCACTTTTCCGGCGAGTGGAAAAGCGCTTCCCGATGAGTCTTATCCCAGATGAGGAAGCGTTCCCCTGAATAGCGGCTACAGAAATGCTCTGCCATAAGAGAAAGCACTCTATTTTTGGGTTCCACCGTGGCGATGAGGACGCCGCCGTAATCGGAGAAACGGAGAAACTGCAGCAACTGGTGGCTTTCGTTCTGCAGTTGCTGCACAGCTTTGAGCAACTCATGGACGGAGGCATCCGCCAGCCGGTTCATGACGGCGGGGCCCTCTTCCAGCCCGGTGCGAATAAAGCGGAACAGGAGAAGTTCCTTTTCAGGGTTACAACTGAGAAAACCTAGGCGAACCTGTTCCCGAGCCTCTCGGGAAATGTTTTTCCGAAGAGAAACATAAACGCGTCTGGCCTTTTCCCGGTCGGTTTCGATCCATTTTTCCGGGAAAAGACTGCCGGGGGCATCTTCCGGGAAAATGGCAGATGGATATTCTTTTTTCAGGTAGGCCTCAAATACGCAAGAAAGGAAACCGGCAAAACTGCCGTCGTATCGGTAAGCTTTGGAAATCTCCTTCAGGGGATAGGAATGTGTCATGCGGAAATCTCCCCCTTCGGAATCGTTTCTGTAAGAAGAGGGGAGGTAGGGGAGTCTCCCCAGGAGAGGCGGGAGGACGGTGTGTCAAAGAAAGAAAGTTGCTCCGCACCCTCTAGTTGCCTGCGGGGAGAGGGCTCTGTCAGCGCCCGGAAGACCCCCTCCTGGGTTACCCGCAGGCCCGGCATCATTTTCCCAGAACAGGTGACAAAATACTGGGCTCTTTTTAAAACGACGCCCAGCCGCCTGAGCCCTTCAAAGGTGAGACTTCCCTCTCGCCGGGCTGTTACAATGCGTTTAGCGCTTTTTATACCGATACCCGGTACGCGAAGAAGCATGGCGTATTCGGCCCGATTCACGTCAATGGGGAACTGTTCCATATGGCGCAGGGCCCAGCAGCATTTGGGATCCATCAAAGGGTCGAAGGAAGGGGTGTTCTCGTCCAGAATCTCAGAGGCGGAAAAGCCGTAAAAGCGCAGGAGCCAATCTGCCTGATAGAGGCGGTGTTCCCGCAGAAGCGGTGGTTTTGTGCCCACAGGGGGCAGGAGAGCGCTGTCGGAAACAGGCACATATGCAGAATAAAACACGCGCTTGAGCCTATATTTTTTATAAAGGCCCTCTGTGAGGCGTAGGATCTGCAGGTCGGAATCCGGTGTGGCCCCAACGATCATCTGTGTGCTCTGCCCGGCGGGGGCAAAAACAGGGGCATGCTTATACAGGGCCAGATCGTGCTTGTTTTCTCGGATTTTTCCGCTGATAAGGCCCATGGGTTTCAATATGGAGCTTTTTGTTTTGTTAGGGGCCAGTTGTTTAAGGCCGGTTTCCGATGGAAGTTCAATGTTGACGCTCATACGGTCTGCCAAGAGACCCAGGCGGGAGATCAGAGCACTGTCTGCTCCGGGGATGGCCTTTACATGAATATAGCCCCCGAAACGGTATTTCTGCCGCAGGATCCGCAGGGTTTCAATCAGTTGTTCGCAGGTGTAATCCGGACTGCGGAGGACACCGCTGCTGAGAAAAAGACCTTCGATGTAATTTCGCCTGTAAAAGGCTATGGTGAGGTCCGCCAGTTCTCTGGGAGAAAACGCCGCCCGGGGCGTGTCGTTGGAGGAGCGATTGACACAGTATTTGCAGTTATATATGCAGGAATTGGTAAGCAGCACCTTCAGAAGAGAGATGCAGCGTCCGTCTGCAGCGAAACTATGGCAGAGGCCGTAAGAAACAGCGTTGCCCAGCTGGCCGGGAACATTTGGCCGGTCAACGCCGCTGGAGGTACAGGCGGCATCGTATTTGGCGGCGTCTGTCAGAATCGTTAGTTTTTCGAGAGTAGTAAGGGACATAGAGACACCTCGATCCTATATTAGAACATTTGTTCTAATATAGGATACACCTAATTCCTGAGAAAGTCAACAGGAAGAATGCGAATTTATTTGGGGGATTTTTGGGGATGAAAGAGAGCTTTGTAGATTCCGCCGAAATAGAAAGGACGCCCTGCACATGGCACGGACGCCCTAAGAAATCAGAAATTTATAGGAATTGTTTAAAACAGCGGATAAATTGTCTCATTGAACCAGCTGTAGCCCAGATCTAAGTATGGTATCCAACCGATATCCATAAGGATACCCACAATGGCCCACCCCAGTATCAGGATACAGATAATCAGCAGGAACAGCAAAAATCCAAAGAGGATGGATTTGCCATTTCCTTCTTTTTCATAAAGTTCCTCGTCCTCCGGTTCCTCCGGGAAGCCGGGCTCATCGTAAAAGGAAGGCAATGGCCTCCGCGCCGGAGCAGGAACCTCATAAAGAGGCGGCGAGTCAGGGGAGGTGCGATTTTCATCCTTTGAGGACATGTCTTCAAAGGATGGCCTCGGCTCTTTCGGCACAACTACAGGGGAAATAAGCCCGGTCAGCAGAGTAGGCTCCGCAGAGGGAGCGTTTCCGGAAGAAGTAGGAGAACTTTTTTCTGTCTCTTTTGGTAAGGTGCTGCCCGGAAAATCCTCTGAAAAAGAGGCTTGAGAGGCTTGTGTTTTGTTTGAAGGGGAAACAGGCTCCGATCGGGAGGAAGGCGGCGCCGGGGGAAAGGGATCCTCCTGAAAAGGGTCTTGCCCGGGCGCGGCCGAGGGCGTTTTTCCGAAAAGCTGCCCACGGATATCCGCCAGATCCTGAAAGGAATCGCAAAGCTCCCTGGTTCGCGTAATCAACAGACGGTCCAGGGAAATAGAAGAAAGCTCTTCCGCTGTTTTTCGCTTCAAAAGGGACGGAAGACTGCTGAAGACCTCTTTTGTAACACGCTTTGCTATTTCCCGGTCGGATGTCCGATCCGCGGCAAATTTGTATACGGAATAGCCCTTTTGGGCAAACAAGCTTTGAAGGGCCTCCGTGCTGCCGGAGGCAATTTTTTCAAGGATAGGTTCCAAGGGAGATACACCTCTTTTCATGTGTGGAGCTGTGTCCAAAAAAAGAGAAAGCCTGGTACTGTGGATTCCGCACGAGGGTTCCGACCTAAAGAGGGGCGTATGATACAGCTCCGATACCCCGGCTTAGCATATTACGTACTGCGATACTGTATATGATATTATAGTATGAGGTACCTCCAAAAAGCAACCGCTTTCGGGGAAAGTAGACTCAATCCTCTAAAATCCTCTGTAAAGGGAAAGAAAGTTTACATGAGTAGTATACAGCCTTTGGCGCAGGGGCGGAAACATTGCTGCAATTGTTTACAATTTATCTCTTGCTTTTTTGTGGGTCTCTTCGTATACTAGGACCCGACTGACTGGTCGGTCGGGATCTGGAATCCCCTTAGGAAGGCGGAGGATATCTTTCGGTCCGGCCTGCAAATATGAGAAAGGAAGGCAGCACATATGCTATCAAAATTCAGCGTTAAAAAGCCCTATACCGTAATAGTGGCTATCGTGCTGGTTGTGATTCTGGGTTTCGTCTCCTATTCCAAGATGACCATGGATTTGCTCCCCAGCATCAATATGCCTTATGCGGTGATTACGACCACCTATAGCGGCGCTTCTCCTGAGACAGTGGAGAGGACTGTCACCGCCACTTTGGAGCAAAGTATGGCCAGTGTGGATAATGTGGAGGAAGTGAACTCTGTTTCTTCAGCGGGAATCTCCATGGTGATTCTGAAGTTCCACGAAGATGCAGATATGGATTCCGCTATGATTGAGATGCGGGAAAACCTGGATCTGGTGGAGCCTTATTTCCCCGATGAAGTAGGGGCGCCGGTGATTATGAAGATCAATCCTGATATGATGCCGGTGATGGTATCTTCTGTGGGGCTTTCTGGGAAGGAAGATTCCGAAGCTGCCTCTTATATTGAGGAAAAAATCATTCCGGAGCTGAAAAGCGTAGAGGGTGTAGCTTCTGTCTCGGCTTCCGGCCTGATTGAAAATTATATTGATTTGACCATTTCTGAAGATAAAGTTGCGGATCTGAACAGCCGCCTGAAGGAATTTTACACCAAGCAGGCGGAAGAGGAGATACGCAGCTCTGTTCTGAAGGAAGCGGAAAAGCAGGCAGATGAAGCTGCTGCCGCCCAGAAGGAGCAGCTCCTCTCTCTTGGCTACACAGAAGAAAATGCCCAGGCTGCGGCGGATCAGGTGAAGTCGGCGGCTATGGAACAAGCTGAGAAGCAGGCGGACGCTGTGGTTGAAGAACAAATGAAATCTGTGGAGATTCCGGAGACGGATATAACCAAGGATATGCTCTCCGGCATACTTTCCGGCCAGAATTTCTCTATGCCTGCTGGTTCTGTTTCTTCTGAGGATGGTTCCTCCTGGCTTGTCCGTGTGGGAGACGAACTGCAAAGCCCTGAGGAATTGGAAGAACTTGTGATTATGAGCATTCCCGATTTCGGCGATGTAACAATGTCGGATGTGGCCGACATTGCTCTGAGCGACAACACCTCCGCCATGTATTCCCGAGTAAACGGGGAGTATGCCGTGATGCTTTCTCTGCAGAAGCAGCCGGATTATTCCACAGCGGACGTGACAAACGCTGTTCTCGCCCGAATGGATACTCTGGAGGAAGAGAACGAGGGCCTTTCTTTCCACGCCCTGATGAACCAGGGGGATTACGTTAATATCATGATCCAGACGGTGCTCTCCAACCTGGTTGTGGGCGCCGGCCTGGCTGTGATCATCCTGATTATCTTCCTGCGCAGGATACGTCCCACGCTGATTGTGGCTGCGTCCATCCTTCTGAGCGTTGTTACGGCTTTTGTGCTCATGTTCCTCTGCGGGATTTCGCTGAATATGATTTCTATGAGCGGTTTGGCCTTGGGCGTGGGCATGCTGGTGGATAACTCCATAGTGGTGATGGAAAATATCTGCCGGATGCTTTCCGAAGGAAAATCCGCCAAAGAAGCGGCCATAGAGGGGGCAAAGGAAGTGGGAGGAGCTATCACTTCCTCCACAATTACCACCATCGTGGTGTTTTTGCCCATCATTTTTACAGAAGGGCTTACCCGCCAGCTCTTCACAGACATGGCTCTTACCATCACCTTCTCTTTGCTGGCCAGCTTAGTGGTGGCGTTGACACTGGTACCTTCCGCCTCTTCCCGGATGTTGGCAAAGAACTTCTCTATGCGCCGAACCTTTATTGACAAAATGGCGGA
Organism: uncultured Clostridia bacterium; assembly: GCA_904399395.1. Lineage (GTDB taxonomy): Bacteria > Bacillota > Clostridia > Oscillospirales > Acutalibacteraceae > UMGS1264. Next base: position 27,261 of record CAJFPJ010000035.1, read on the forward strand.
CGGCTACACAAAGCTTCTGGACCGTTCCCTGAATCACAAATGGATCGCTATCACTCTTTCTGTGGTTATGCTTGTGGGCAGTGTGGCTCTGGCCTTCCGTTCCGGCACGGAGCTTTTCCCCTCTATGGATAGCGGCAGCGTCTCTGTTTCTGTTTCCATGCCGGATACTTATACTTGGGATGAAACCTGTGATGCGCTGGATGAGCTCTATACCACCCTTTCCGGCGTGACGGATGTGGAGACAGTTGGAATCATGAACAACGGTTCCGTGTCGGGGGATGCATCGCTTATGAGCATGGGTTCCGGCGATGGAACCAGCATTTACCTTCTGCTGAAGGATGAACGTACAGCTCCGGTGGAAGAGATTGTCTCAGAGATTCGTGAAAAAACAAAAGATCTGCCCTATGAGGTTTCTGTCTCTTCCGCTAATATGGATATGAGCATGCTGTCCGGTGGGGACATAGCAGTGGATATTTACGGAAATGACCTGGATTCTCTGCGGGAGGCAGCTCAGATGGTGGCGGACGTCATAGCAGATACGGAGGGCACCGCCGAGGTGGATAACGGTCTGGGAGAGACCAGCGGTGAGCTGCGTGTAGAAGTGGATAAAACCAAGGCTATAGCCAACGGGCTTACAGTAGCTCAGGTTTACAGCGCAGTAGCCGGTGAGCTTTCAGGGGATACGGGCAGCGGAGAGATTACCTCTGGCGCTGCAGAGTATACTATTACGATTCGTGATGGCAGAGATGAAGAACTGACTGCAGAAAAGCTGGAGGATTTGAAGATTCAGAATTCTTCTGAGGAAGAGATCCGTCTTGGCGATATAGCCCAGGTGAAGAAGGCAGAAGGCTTTTCTTCCATCAATCGCCAGGGGCAGGAGAGATATGTGAGCGTATCTGCCTCTGTGGCTGCCGGGTATATCTCCGGCACAGTGAACGAGCAGGTGGAGCAAAAGCTTCAGGAGCTGGAGCTTCCCGAAGGCTGCCGGTATGAGATTGCCGGCGAGAGCGAGACTATGCGCTCCACCTTCAATGATCTGCTTCTGATGCTGGTTCTGGCTGTGGTATTTATCTATCTTGTGATGGTGGCTCAGTTCCAGTCCTTCCTCTCTCCCTTTATTATCATGTTTACAATTCCTCTCGCCTTTACAGGCGGTTTCTTGGGCCTTGCAATAGCCGGAATGCCGATCAGTGCCGTAGCACTTTTGGGCTTTATCATTCTGGTGGGGATCGTGGTAAACAATGGTATTGTATTCGTGGATTACGCCAACCAGCAGATGGCGGCGGGCTATACGAAGCGAGAGGCCCTTCTGCGGGCTGGGCGCAACCGCATCCGCCCCATTCTGATGACGGCCCTGACTACCATATTTGCCCTCGTCGCCATGGCGGTGGATACCTCCATGGGTGCGGAGCTGATGCGGCCCATGGCCGTAGCTACTATGGGCGGCCTCATATATTCCACTCTTCTGACGCTCTTCCTGATTCCAGCTATGTATAGCCTGATGAGACGAGAGAAAAGGCCTGCTGTTCAGGATGAGGTGAAGGAAATTGAAGGAAAAGCAAAAACAGATTTGTGATACGGTGTTGGAAATGATCGCCTCCGGCATGCCGGAGGCGGAAATCACCGTGGCAGAAGTGGCCCGCCGTTCCTGTATCGGGAAAGGCACAGTATATGAATACTTCAAAAGTAAGAACGATATCTTTCTGGTTACGGCCCAGTATTTTGCCCAAGAGGCCCTAAGTGGAATGGAGGCCTGCTATTGGGGGGAATCCTTCCCAAAAGAATTCAGAGAGCTTCTCCATTGCGCCAGGGTATGGATGGGCCGGTGCCGTTCTCTTTTCTTTTTTCTTTTTCTTGGCCGTCATATTGTTCCCCCCGGTGTGGGAGCAAATCCGGAAGGATGTCCTACGGAGCATTTGTTCCGTGGGATTCGGCGGAATTTAGTAGAACTTATGATGAAATTTCTCTCTCTTGGCCGGAAAGAAGGATTGCTGCGGGAGGGGGTGGAACTTTATGAGGTGGTTTTCGCCTGCTCTTCCGTTTTTTCTATTTTCAATGTGGCAGATACGGGCAATGAAGGGCTTCTCCAAAAGAAGTTTACAGAAACAGAGTTGGAAGAAGTAGCATATACCATCTTTCTGCGTATTCTTGGGTGACAGCAGGGAGATTCAATCTTTTTCAAAAAATGTGCGATGAGTGCTCTTTGCAGGATATGGATTTTTCGAAGTGATGCCGGTCAGAAATTCTGACCGGCATCACTTTCTGCAAAACGCTGCCGGAAAAAGAAAACTGCATACTTTTGTTTCGCGTTGTGTTATAATGATTGCAACACCGCACAGGGTGATGTAAGCTACATACATAGGACCCTCTTACTTGAAAAAAGCCGGTAAGGTGGGAATGTATACGGAACAGAAATAATAATTTTCGGGTATATCATGCTCGAAGAAGGGGTGAGACGGTTGCAGGAAGCAAAGAAGGAGACCATACGGGAATCCAACAAAAATGAGGCTTCTTCCGGAGAAAAGGAGATCATCGGGGCTATATGCCGGAATATGGAAAAGGTTCTGGTGGGCCGTGCAAAGGTGACGGAATACATGATCGCTGCCATGATTGCCGGAGGCCATGTTCTTCTGGAGGATGTCCCGGGAACGGGAAAAACCATGATGGCCAAAACGCTGGCTCGATCGGTGGATGCACAATTTGGACGCATCCAGTTTACGCCTGATCTGCTGCCTTCGGATGTAACGGGCCTCAATATTTATGATCGAAAGACGGGTAATTTCGAGTTTCATCCAGGGCCGGTTTTCTGCAATATCCTTTTGGCGGATGAAATAAACCGGGCAACGCCTAGGACGCAGTCCAGCCTTTTGGAGTGCATGGAGGAGCATCAGGTGACCGTTGATGGGGTCACAAGAAAGTTAGAGGAACCTTTTTTTGTGATTGCTACTCAAAATCCGGTGGAAACAGCCGGCACTTTTCCTTTGCCGGAGGCCCAGTTGGATCGTTTTCTGATGCGGCTTTCTGTGGGGCTGCCCTCTGACGAAGAGGAATATGCTATTCTGCAGAGATTCATCCGCGCGGATCCTCTGGAGGAATTAGGGGCAGTGTGCAGTGGGGGAGACGTTCTCACTCTGCGGCGCAGATGTCCGAATATTCACGTTCATCCGGAGCTGCTTCGGTATATGCAGCGTCTGTCTGCAGAGACACGAAGGAACAATACTGTTTCCAGCGGTGTCAGCCCTCGTGGAACACTAGCTTTGCTTCGGTGTTCACAGGCGCTTGCTCTGGTCAGGGGCCGGGACTATGTAGTGCCGGAAGACGTAAAGGAATTGTCAGTACCGGTGCTGGCTCACAGACTCATTTTCATGGGAGGCTTTGCCGCCACTGGCGAAGCAGAGGCGCTTATACGTGAAATCGCAGAAAAGACGCCTGTTCCCACAGAAGAGTGGGGCCGGTGAGCCATGGCTGTTTTATTAGCAATAGCAGGTGCTCTTCTTATCATGCTTCTGGAGCGCTGGCTTTGGAAACGGTATTGGAGCCGCGGCCTTTTGGCAGAAATTTTCTTTGATCGCCGGGAAGTGCAGGAAGGAGATACCTGCCTTTTGACCGAGGCTGTGACCAACCGGAAATTTCTTCCCCTTCCGGTATTGCAGGTGAAATTCCGCATGGGAAGGGAGATTCGTTTTTTAGACACAGAGAATACAAACCGGACCGATCTTTCGTATCGGAAGGATGTGTTCTGCATGTTGCCTTATCAAAAGGTAACACGCAGAATGCAGGTGGAATGCACGAAAAGAGGGTATTTCAGTATCCAGGAAGCAAATTTGGTGACGATGAATCTTTTGCATACACAGCTCCTGGCTGAAACGGTTCCCTGCTCTGCAGAGCTTTATGTATGCCCCGGCAGAAGCGCAGTAAAGGGATTGGAGATCCCCTTCAGTCATATGATGGGACAGTGCCTCATAAACCGTTTTTTGTATGAGGATCCCTTTGAATTTCGGGGAATACGCCCCTATGAAACCACGGATAGCATGAAAAAAATCAACTGGAATGCTTCCGCCAAAACAGGAGAACTGAAGGTAAACCAATATCATGACACCAGTCAACAGGAAGTGACATTGCTCCTGAACCTGGAATCCGAGGGCACTCGTGTGTATGATATCCTGCGGGAGGAGAGTATCCGCATGATCCGCACGCTGACGGAATGGTTTGCCGGCAGGGGGATACCTGTCCGCATTCTTTCTAACGGAAGGGATGCTGTCACAGGCGATTCAATCTGTTCGGATTTTGGAAGCGGCTCTTCCCATGCCGCCGCCTGTCGCCGCCTTTTGGCACGGATCGATCTTTCCAAGGGGCAGGAGGATTTTGTCCATACACTGGAGCGGTTTCGTAAAGAAGGGGGAGGGCTTTGGGTACTGGTTTCCACCAGCCAGAAGGAAGCTCTTCAGAAGGAAGCGGCCTCTTGCCGGGCGGGAGATGCATTTGCCCAGTGGATTGTTCCCCTTCACCCCGAAATGAAGCGTAGAGTGTCTCTGCCGGGCGTGGAGACTTTCTACTTTGAAGTGGAGGTGTAGCCGATGAAAAGGGAAACGATTCCGAGAAAGAGAACCTTTCATACGGTGCTGATGGCCATCGAGGTGCTAGAAATGGCGGTTTTTCTGCTGCCTGCTCTGTATTTGGCGGCGGTGCTCCTCCAAATGGAGACCTTCATTCCAATGCTGCTTGTATCTCTTCTTCTGCCTGGAGCCGTTTGCCGTCTCCTGATGGAAAAAGCCCGCAGGTTTTGGCAATACTTATTGGGCTGGATTGCTGCTGCCGGGATTTCGGTGGTCATTTTTTCCTCTGCCGGGGGCTTTATCTATGCCGCAGCTTCTTCACTCATCTGCGTCATTATGCTTGTCCAGCGGCTGTTTCCGAGCCTGCAGGATACCATCCAACCAGGGTGGGTGCGGCTGGGAATCGTGGCCGCTCTGTTCTGCGCAGCGTCTGCAGTTTCCCCTTCGGCTGCAGAGGTGGCTCTCTATTCCGCGATGACATATTTGATGCTGAAATTTCTTTGGGACGCTCTTTCCTCTACGGATACCTATATTCGGGATATGGAAGAGGTTTCTTATTTGCCGGAAAGGCAAATCCGGGCTATGGGCGGCGGTATCTCCCTTTTATACGCAGTTCTTGTGGGCTTTGTTATGGTGGGATTTTCCTTTCTTCCCCTGCAGGGTGTTTTTGAATGGTTGGGTCAGATGCTTCTGGCTGCTCTGCGCTGGTTTTTTTCGCTGTTTTCGGGGGACGAAGAAAATGTCATCGAACCGGAAGAAGAAGTTCTCCCCCCTGAAAATTCCGGATTTCCTCTGGAAGGCGGGAGCAGCAGCTGGCTTGCTGATCTGTTGCAGCAGATATGTATCATATTGGGCTTTGTGATAGTAGGCGTTGGTATTCTTGCCGCTATTGTGTATATCGTATACAAATTGTATAAAAACTTTTATGAAATACCAGAAGGACGAACAGAGGAGAAAGAATTTATCCTTCCTTTCCTTCGGGAGGAAAGGTTGAGCCATGGCTCAAAGAAAGCTACAGCTCGTTGGGGACGGGATCCGGTTTCCCGCATACGCCGTCTTTACCGGAAGAAGATACAAAAGGGTATGCCAAAGAAGGCCGTTCCTTCCCAGTCGGCTACCCCGTCGGAACAGATGGAAGCAGCAGGCTTGAATCAGAAGCCGCAGAGCGAAGATTTCCACAATCTGTATGAGAAGGCCAGATATGGGAACGGTGTTACGGTTGAAGACGCGGAACAGATGCGCTCCATATCCTCGAAGCTTTGACAAGGACAAAGAAACTTTTTCCCAGGAAACCGGTGTGTTTCTCCTGTAATCACATGGTATATAAAAAAGCGGCTGAAGAGCCGGGAATGAGAGAGATACTATGAGACCGACATATACGGGCCCCTGCCCGCTTGCAAAAAAATGTGGTGGCTGCCAGCTGCAGAATATGGAGTATGAACGGCAGCTCCACTTTAAGGAAGGAAAGGTTCGCGCCCTTTTGGGGCGGTTTGGAAGAGTGAAACCGATTTTGGGGATGGAATACCCCTATCATTACCGGAATAAGGTGCAGGCCGCTTTCGGCGTCAACCGGCACAGGGAGATCATATCCGGAGTATATCAGTCCAGCACACACCGGATAGTGCCTGTGGATTCCTGCCGTATTGAAGACCGGGCGGCGGATGCTATCATCGTCACAATCCGCAGATTGCTGAAGGATTTTCATCTTTCCGCCTATGATGAAAGGCAGGAAAAAGGATTCCTGCGCCATGTTCTTGTAAAACGAGGATTTGCCACAGGGCAAATCATGGTGGTGTTGGTGACTTCCACCCCGGTGTTTACTGCAAAAAAACATTTTGTAGCAGCTCTGCTTACAGAACATCCTGAAATCACCACTATTGTGCAGAATGTGAATCCCTATTATACAAGCCTTGTGTTGGGAAAACAGCAGAAAGTCCTCTATGGCCCCGGTTATATTGAAGATGTTCTCTGCGGACTGACTTTTCGTATTTCCGCGGCGTCCTTTTATCAGATCAACCCTGTGCAGACAGAGGTTTTATATGGCAAAGCCATGGAAGTGGCGGGCCTGACTGGAAAAGAACGGGTCATAGACGCTTATTGTGGTATTGGGACTATTGGTTTGACGGCTTCCCGTCTTGCGTCAGAAGTAATCGGTGTAGAACTCAATGGAGATGCCGTTCGGGATGCTATTGCCAATGCCAAGCGCAACGGTATCCGCAATGCGCGGTTTTATCCAGGCGATGCGGGCGAATGGATGGAAGCCATGGCGGCGGAAAAAGAGCAGGCGGATGTGGTGTTTATGGATCCGCCAAGGGCCGGAAGCGACCGGCGTTTTCTGGATTCTCTTCTGAAGCTAGCTCCGAGCCGTGTGGTGTATATTTCCTGTAACCCGGAAACTCAGGCACGGGATCTGGCTTATTTAATACAGAAAGGGTACCGCGTCAGGAGCATTCAGCCGGTGGACATGTTCCCCTGGACAGAACATGTGGAGACGGTTGTCCTTTTGAGTAGGAAAAAGGTCGATGGTGAAGAGAAGTTCCCTGCCTAATGGAAGCAATGGAAGAGACAGTGGCACTGCTTTCCAAAGCAAGGTAAAAAGATATCCATGAAACTTTTGAAAATTTTCATACTCTTAGGGAGGAAAAAGAGTATCGCTTCTGCCCCGTATCCGGCGGAACAGGAAATGGCATGGACATAATTAGAATGAGAAAACGAGGATGGAGAATATATGCGGATATTGTCTAAAATGAAAAGGCTGAAAGAGCACCCACTTTTGGAAATGCTGTCGCGTAATAAGGGGAATCCCAGAACTTTGGTGTTTATTGAACCCTTGTGGGGGATTCCATATAATCTGATTGCGCCGTTTGCCACTTTATATATGTATACCCAAGGGATAACAGATGTGCAGATCGGATTGATTTTATCTATTTCCATGTTTGTTCAGGTGTTTTTCTCTTTTTTTGGAGGAATATTGACTGATAAACTAGGGCGAAAATTTACCACTATGATGGGGGATTTTTTCGGCTGGGCGGTGGCCTGCCTGATATGGGCCATTTCCAATAATTTTTGGCTCTTTTTAGTTGCAGCTATTCTGAATAGCTTTGAGCAGATCAATCAGACCGCGTGGTATTGCCTTCTGATAGAGGATGCGGAGCCTAAAGATTTGATAGGGCTATATACCTGGGTAAATATCGGTGGTTTGGTTGCGATATTCTTCGCACCTCTTTCAGGCTTGTTTATCAATTCTTTTTCTGTTGTGCCGGTTCTCCGGATTTTGTATCTGATTTTTTCTATCAATATGATATTAAAAACGTTGATTACGTTTCGTTTCTGCCGTGAAACTAGGCAGGGAAAAATCCGTATGGCCGAGACAAAAAAGGTTTCTGTTTTCCATATGTTGGGGGAATACCGGCAATTAATCCCCAAAGTGTTGAAAAATAAGGGAGTTATGAAAGCAGTCGCTGTTTCAGTAATACTGTATATTACCAATCTTGTGAGCACCAATTTTTTCAGCCTGTATGTGACTCAATGGCTGGGGATTTCCGATGAATATCTGGCCCTGTTCCCGATTCTGAATGCAGCCGTTATGCTGGCCTTTATGGTTGGAATACAGCATAAGCTGAACAGTGTAAAATTCCGGATTCCCATGTGGGTTGGGCTGGCACTCTATGCCGGGGCTGTTTTACTGCTGGTGTTGAGTCCGGAGGGAAGCCTGCCTTGTGTGGTGTTATATGTATTCATGTGGGCTGTGGCTGCTGCGCTGATAAATCCCAGAAAGGATGCGTTGCTTCAGTTGAATATCAATCCACAGGAAAGGGCCCGGATCAATGCCCTGATTATGGCTTCCACTATCGCCCTTGCATCGCCCTTTGGGTATTTTTCAGGGTGGCTATCCAGTTTGGACCGCCGTCTTCCCTTCATCTTTATGTTCCTCCTGTTTGTGACAGCTATGGTGATCATTGGACGCATCCAGGAACCGGAGTTTGACAAGAATAGCGGCAATGCGGATCAGCGGCTTGATGGCTGATTCTGCCTTGACGTATCGGTAATGTGAAAAGTTTCGAGCTGAACAAGAAAGAACGGCATGGCTATTCAGCGGTATGAAAATGTGTCATATGGGAGATATAATTTGTTTGGCTCTATAAATAAATGGAAATACGATTGGCAGACGTGTTCCACAGGGATACATAGAAATGAATATTCTCCGACCGATAAAAAATGAAAAGTAAAGGGTGGGCAAGTAAAAGGAATGAAAGAAATGAAACAAATGAAAGCTATTGCACCTTTGTTTTCTGGTTGGCAGGAGACAATGATCTGGTCCTGCCTGCAAGGACATATGGGGGTAGCGGCAGCAGATGATTGGAAATCTCCGTCTTCTGCCTGTATTACAGTGGGGGATTTCAGCTTTTTTGCGGGAAGGCCCTGCGAAAAATTGGTGAGAGAAGCAAAAGGCGATATACTTGTTCCGCGGGAGACAGGGTGGTTTTCTTGCCTTGAGGCTGTGTTAGACAGGCAGATTGTAAAATCCTGCCGGTATGCGATTAAAAAGGAGCCTGATGTCTTTTCAGAAGAGATTTTAAAGAACTGTCTGGATAGGATTTCTCCCGAGTTTTCAGTGGTTCCCATCGATCGGAAACTCTATGATATGGTGCTTGCAGAAGAGTGGTCAAGAGATTTTTGCTCCCAGTTTACGAATTTTGAGGACTATTTTACCCGAGGGTTGGGTTTTGTAGCCGTCTATGCGGGGAAGCCTGTTGCAGGCGCCTCCTCCTACACAGTGTATACAGGCGGCATTGAGGTTGAGATCGATACAAAGAAGGATTTCCGAAGAAAGGGACTGGGCAAGGCCTGCGGCGCACGCCTGATCCTGGAATGTGTTAAAAGAGGGATTTATCCAAGCTGGGACGCTATTGACCTCCGATCTGTGCGGCTGGCGGAGCAGCTTGGGTATCATGTGGATCGCCCTTATGTGGTATATCTGAGGGGAAAGATGCTGGAGGAAAGATAATACGAGCGTATCTTCCTCTTATCATCTGAATACAAGGGAATGTTTGCCCTTTCTAAAGATGTCAGAGTGGCCTGTACATGCACTATAAATATGAGTCATACATCGATGACACGACAAAAATTTTGTGTTGTATCTTGTATACCCCAAATTATTTTTAGTTAGGATGTGCTTTTTGTTATATATTGTCTTTACATTCACTCTTAAAAACAGGCTGGATAAGCCTGGAGATTCGGCCTTTAACCTGCAAGCGTCAGTGTCCCTGCCTGATGATGTCAAAAAATGTTTGGGGCAGATTCGGGGAAAATTCGCACTTGGTCGATGTAAGGATGGCCTGAAAAATCCACACATCTTTATGCCTGATGCGGTAACACAGGATGGATATAAACGGATCTGTTATGCGTATTACGCCGATGGAGCGCTTCTGGTATCGGAATACGGAGGAACCAGAAGCGGTAAATATAGCGGATTTTATCCGGAATTGGAAGAGCGAATGGCGAAATCCGGTTTCCGCACGGATGAGAAGAAGAAAATTTATGTAATTCCGGATAAACGGATGGAAGACTTTGTTCGAATTGTCAACGAAATGATTGATGAAGAGCAACAAGGGCTGTTTGAATTTCAACTCTCAGAGAAGTGGGAATGCCTCAGGTTTGAGAAACGTTCCTATTACTATTCCACCGGATATTGGGTAAAAAAGGGAAATACACAGGTAACTACCGATAAAAAGCAGGAGCCGAAAAAAATAACTGAATATTTGGAAACCATCCGGGAACTGGTGCGCCTCACGGGTAAATATGCTGCCGACTGCAGGAATATGGAAGAACTTGCACAGATTCAGGAAGAACTGGATAGTCTGCATGAAAAGCTGACAATTATTCAGAAGCTTGCCAACTCCCGGTTGGATGCACTAAAGCAGCTGAAAACCTTATGAAAAAGCTGTGTTATCTTTGGCAACATAAAAAAGATGAACGGTGAGTATGCGTATAGAAACTGCGAAGGATAAGGGAGCTGTTTTTAGAATGAAACGGGAAAGGTTGATCGGCAATGAACGAGAGGAAACCTTCTGAGACAAAGGGAATAGAGCAGGAATATGCACATGTGAACGGAGGCTTCAGTTCCTCTCTGGGATTTGTTATTGCCTGTGTGGGTTCTGCAGTGGGCCTGGGAAACATATGGATGTTTCCTTACCGGTTAGGGGAATACGGTGGTGCGGCGTTTTTAATTCCCTATCTGTTATTTGTATTCCTGTTTGGATGGGTAGGACTTTCTGTTGAATTCGGTGTGGGCCGTTTGTCACGTACTGGGACTCTTGGATCATATCGGTACTGCTTTAGCTGCCGCGGAAAGGAAAAATTAGGGGAGGTACTTGGGTGGCTCCCTTTGCTGGGTTCTCTCGGCATCGCCATCGGTTATGCTGTGATTGTAGGGTGGGTTTTATATTTTTGCGGAGGAGCTTTAAACGGTCAGCTGTTTTCGGGGGATGCAGGGGCCTATTTCTCACATGAAAGGGGATTTCAGCAGTGTCCCCTGGCATGCCGCTGTCGTTGTTTTGGTGTGTGCCGTTCTGATTACAGGTGTCTCTAAAGGTGTTGAACGTGTCAGCAAGGTGTTAATGCCGCTATTTTTTCTTCTATTTCTGGTACTGGCAGTGTGGGTCGCTTTTCTTCCTAACGCTGGCCGGGGATATGAAGTTCTCTTAATTCCCAGGTGTGAGGTTCTTCTTCGGGTAGATACCTGGGTCATGGCCATGGGGCAGGCTTTCTTTTCTCTTTCCATTACAGGCTCGGGCATGATTGTTTACGGCGCTTATCTCAGCAAAAAGGCTGATATTCCTAAGGCTTCCATGCGCACAGCGGTATTCGATACGCTGGCGGCGCTGCTTTCTGGCCTGGCGATCATGCCGGCGGTGTTTTCTTTCGGTATCCCGGCGGACTCAGGTCCATCCCTGATTTTTATCACTTTGCCCCAGGTGTTTGCGCGTATGCAGTCTCCTTTCGGTAGTTTTTTTGCTATTTTCTTTTTTGTCTCTGTAGCTTTTGCAGGAATAACCTCTCTTATCAATATGTTTGAGGCTGTTACAGAAAGTTGGCAGACACGCTTTCAGATTTCCCGCACAGCAGCTGTCCTACTCTGTGGGGGTATTACATTTTTGGCAGGGATGTTTTTGGAAGCTGAGCCAAAGGTTGGAAGCTGGATGGATTTTATATCCATTGTAGTGGTTCCGGCGGGAGCCGTACTGGGGGCCATTTCTATTTATTATGTGTTGGGCTATCACAAAATCCGCAGCGAGCTGGAACTTGGCAGGGAAAAGCCTCTTCCGCGTTGTTTTCGCATAGTGGCTAAATATGTTTATGTCCCACTGACGGTGTTAGTTCTGCTTTTAGGATTTTTGTATCACGGCATTGGGTAAAGAGAGGGCTTTCTCTGCTGCACGTTGGGAAGAAAGAAAACCTCTGTTGTTTTTCCACAGGAGGGCTTGCAAAGCGCTTTGTTTGTAGTTACAATAAATAGCGGTAAATTGTATTATTAAGAGAGCGACCGGTTGTATGAGGAACCGGCAGAATACCAAACTGCAGGAGGTATATAGAGATGAGCATTCGCGTAGGTATATTGGGATATGGAAATTTAGGCCGGGGCGTTGAGTGTGCCATCCGGCAGACACCGGATATGGAGCTTGCAGCTGTTTTCACCCGCCGGTCACCTGATACGGTGCAAATTCTTACAGAAGGAGTTCCTGTGCTTCCGGTGGACCGGGCTCCTTCCATGAGCGATTCCATCGACGTTATGATTCTCTGTGGGGGAAGCGCCACCGATTTGCCCACCCAGACGCCTGAATTTGCCCAGTGGTTCAATGTTGTAGATAGTTTTGACACCCACGCCCGCATTCCGGAGCACTTTAACGACGTGGATGAGGCCGCCAGAAGAAGCGGGAAGGTGGCTGTTATTTCTGCTGGATGGGATCCGGGGATGTTTTCCCTCAACCGGCTGTATGGTTCCGCTATTCTGCCGGAAGGCGAGAGCTATACGTTTTGGGGTAAGGGTGTAAGCCAGGGGCATTCTGACGCCATCCGCCGGGTAGAGGGCGTAAAGGATGCCAGGCAGTATACCATTCCTGTCCAAGCGTCACTAGAGGCAGTGCGGGCCGGAAAAAATCCTGAGCTCACCACCCGCCAGAAGCACACCCGCGAGTGCTTTGTTGTGGCGGAAGAAGGGGCGGATCTGCAGCGAATCGAGCGTGAGATCAAAACGATGCCCAACTATTTTGATGAGTATGACACCACTGTGCATTTTATTAGCGAAGAAGAGCTGAAAAGAGATCACAGCGGCATTCCTCACGGCGGTTTTGTATTCCGCAGCGGAAAGACCGGCTGGAATAAGGAACACAACCATATTGTTGAATATTCCTTGAAGTTGGATTCCAACCCGGAATTCACTTCTTCCATTCTGGTGGCCTGCGCCAGAGCTGTTTATCGCCTTTCTCTGGAGGGGCAAACGGGCTGTAAGACTCTGTTTGATATTCCCCCCGCTTATCTTAGCCCCAAAAGTGGTGAGGAGCTTCGCAGAGAATTGCTTTGATCTGGAAATGCCGGTGATTGTCTATAAGAATAGGATACGCTTGTGACCACGGCGCTACAATGTGTATATCGTATAATTGTATAACAAGGCCCAGGTCTGGACATGTGTCCGGACCTGGGCTTTTTGTGTATCGTTTCTGTTTTATGTTTTCCTGTATTCCCGGGGTGTCATGCCGGTTACAGAATGAAACGCTCTGTTAAAAGTACGCGGGTTGTCAAAACCACTTTCCAGCGCAATTTCCGTTATGGAGAGATTTGTCCGTTTCAGAAGATTTTTGGCATAGTCGGTTCGCAGGCAATTAACATATTCCCGGAAACCCATTTTGAGGAATGCATTCAGTTCTCGGGAAAGATAGCATTTGCTTACCCCTAATTTTTGTGACAGCCATTGCAGGGTGATAGGTTGGCGGTAGGCTTCTGCGATACTCTCCATGGCGCGGCCGATAATCGTTGGCTGGGTGTTTTTAGCATCTGTCAGTCCAACGCGGGCGATCGCACCTGCAAACGCAGCATGCGCCAGGGCTTCCTGCTCTTCCGGCCCTGCGGTGCGCCGCAATCTGTAGAGGGCCTCTAAAACGGAAGAAACATAAGCGGGAACCTCTGAGGCACGCAGGTAATAGCGCAGGGGACGTTTTCCCTGAATAGAACTGGCCAAAGTTCCCAAAGCGGTTGTTGGAAGAAGCAGCATTAAGTTTTTACAATCCGTGCTTTCATAGCTGTGCACCTGATTGGGAAATACAATAAATATGTCTCCCTGTTCAAGTGTGAAGGTCTCATTTTCAACTGTAACGGATACGCTTCCGGAAAATAGGTACATCATTTCGATTACGATATGCATATGAGGAGGAAAGCGAATATTGGGAAACAGAAAGGCATATACGGAATTCGGTTTGTTTTCATAAAAGGGGATCATTTACGACACTTCCTCTAAAGTATGAGGCAGATTTCAGGCGATTATTGCCCTACTTGCATTCTACAGAAATATCCTATATGTTTCAATGGGTAATCTGTATATAAATATTCAACAAAAATTGTCTGAAATAAAACATCTATTTACTGGTAATATACATGAGTGAATAGTATAGTAATAGGCAGAAAGACTATATTTTTTATTTTTTATCTTGAAAAACTGTACTTTTTCGTTC
>CAJFPJ010000036.1 GCA_904399395.1 uncultured Clostridia bacterium
CAATGCTGCTGCCAAACTCGATCTGGAACTGGCGGCGTACCTGCTGGACGGATAGCTCCAGGCTCCACACCACGTCCCGGTATTTCCTGAGAAGCATCCATGTGTCATGGTACAGCGGATTCTCAGCGGTATCATTGATTGATGTTTGCTTCATTCTTTCACCCCCTTGCGCAAGGTGATCTTAAACCGGAAAAGTTCGGCGTTTTTTTGCTGACAAGAAATTATAAGCAAATATCGCATTTCTGCTTTTCCTGAAACAAAAAGCTCTTCCTTGCAGTCGTGGGATAAGGGTAATAACTTATAGACGGATTTATGGCAGAAAATGCACGGAAAGCCTTGTGCAGAGAGGATTTGACCGACTTTCTGCGCAATAATCTCCGTGTACGAATCTGAACCGCTATTTTCTGAATTTGAACCGCTAGTTTCATCCACATCTTCATATTCATCGACAGGAACAGAAAGGTTAAGGGATAACGCAACTTCATCCTTGTCTACCAATATGTCCGAAATTTGAAACATCGTGGAGAGATAGTTTTTCAAGTAGAGCGCCGTCCCATGCGTACCCGCAAAGGACACGGCGGATATATAGTCAAGCAAAATCAGCTTGCGGACATACCGGCCGGCCGTCGCTTTGGATACGCCCCAACGCTGCGCCAGTTCGGCGTAACCAAGTAGCGGATTTCCAGTGCCGTTGCGCAGATAGACCACCGGGCCAACATCTGATCCCTGTACCTGTGTATCGTTATATACCGTGTTGATCCACAAATCCAGCAGGACGTCCATCTCCGAGCATCGTCCCCGGCTGACAAGCTCGGCAGCAACAGACACCGGCAGGAAGAAAAAGCCGCTGTCCTTAGAACAGGGTGCATTATAGTCCAACACGCGGTTATGCTTCTGCCAGCCCAGGATTTTGAATTTTACCAGCTTCCCGCGGCCGAGAAGAGAATAGGTAATCAGGTGGCGCTCCTGTAAATCCTGAAGAATGGAAACCGCCTGATGCTGAAACCGTGTGCGGAACCACTCTGCCATCTCGCTTATCCGGCACAGCCACTCGCCGGGATATATGGTATAGCTGATACCGTCTATGCGCTTGTATGATGTGCGGAAATTTGCATAGCTGCAGAGGACGGTGTAATAAAAAAGACCGGAGCTGCCGCCGATGCGGATATTCCGGTCTGCAATCAGATTTCGTATGAACTGCCGGTAAATCCGACAGCGTGGATAATTTACGATTTGCTTAATTTCCAGTTGATATTCTGACATGATTTCCTCCTAAAATAGAAAAAGCGGTGCGGGCTTTCACCGAAATGAAAGCCCGCACCGCAAATTTGTTGAACGCAGAGCCGATTTATGGTATACTAATATTAAAGATTTATCACTCTCCTTTTAGGTTTTCTATCTGTTTTCGGAATACACAGAACAGTTACATGACAAAAAGCACATGATTCCTGCGACGTCTGAAACGCCTGATTACGGGTACACGAGAGGTACACGAAGCGGGCAAAATCGGTTGAAACAGACCCAAATAGCTGAGATTCCAGACCGAAAAGAGACCAAAATTAGGGTTAAAACACCTAAGAGAAAATCTTTAAAATGGAGTGGGAATAAATATTCCTCTATACATTTTGTTTCCGCCCGTGGAAAAATCTGCGGGCGGATTTTTCTTACGGCTAAATTCTGTATATTCTACGGTTTTCGAAGTTGGGAAAGGGAGTATCTTGTTTGCCAAAATGGTTTGCATTGAATACTGAATGTTTCTTGGCTTTAAATCTACTATAGCATGGCAGTTCGGTTGAGCATACTTGTATGGAAACATGATAAGAACATTCTGAAATTCATACTTTTAAATCGTATCGATTCCCTAAAGGCATGGACAAATAGAAAACTTTTGCAGATTACAGGATTTCTGTCGCGGTATTGCCTGCTTCTATACGATGGAGTGGTCCTGGTGTTTCAAATCGATTTTTGGAGGTATAAATCATGCAGTATACATCTTCTTATCGGTCTCCTTTGGGCGAGATCCTGTTAGCCGCTGACGAGGAGGGGCTGACAGGACTTTGGTTTCATGGGCAGAAGTATTTTGCCTGTGGCCTGGATCAGGAACATGAAGAATCATATTTGCCTCTTTTTCTGGATGTTAAACGCTGGCTGGATATCTATTTCTCCGGTAGAAAACCGGACTTTATGCCTCCAATTCATATGATGGGCACTCCGTTTCAGCTTTCCGTATGGGAGATACTGCAGCAAATCCCTTATGGTGGGATAACTACGTATAGTGAGATTGCAGGGCAGATTGCCAGAAAGAAAGGTCTCGCCCATATGTCGGCCCAGGCGGTAGGCGGGGCCGTGGGGCATAACAGAATATCCATACTTATTCCCTGCCATCGTGTAGTAGGAGCGGATGGCTGCCTCACTGGATATGCAGGAGGTATAGAGAAAAAAGTGAGACTTCTCACTTTGGAACGGGTGAATATGGCTAGCTTGCACATTCCCAAAAGTGGGACAGCCCTGTAGGGCAACAGAAAAAGCTAGCCGTGGTGATTCGTGCAAATTGAGAATCCCTTATATAAGCTGGGCCCCCGGAATAGAAGATTCCGGGGGCCCAGCTTATATAGTCGCTAGATAAAAATTTCATATAAACCAAGCATTTGCGGAAGACGACGTGGTTATTGCTCTGGCACCACAGCGAAAAAGATAAGTTCTTCCGTGCTGTTATTAATGAGGCTATGGCTATGCCCCTTAGGGCAGTAATGACAGATACCTGCTTCAACGGCTTCTTCGCATCCATCATAAAGTACCATGCCGCGTCCCTTCAAAATATAGATAATCTCGCTACTCGTGTCATGTGTATGCAAGCCGATGGAAGCCCCTGGCTCCAGGCGACCACGCATAATTTTATTGTATTCGTCTGTGTGCATGCGGGCAGCAGTATCTTTTTCGCCGCCACGAAATTTATGTAGGATTTGCTCCGGTATATTTTCAAAATTGAGAACCATAAAAGTTTGCATTCCTTTCTGTGTTATAGGCTGTTTCAATATCGCTATTGATCATGAACTGAAAATATCTTGTCATGTGTCCTATTAAATCATTTTCTGTTACGAATACAGTATAACACACAGAGATGCATGAGGCAACGGTCTTGCGGGGAATCTTGAAGCCGAAATAGACTATCCGGAAGAGAAATACCAATTATGGAGAAAAGCACCTTTACTTTTTCAAAGAACACAGTATACTGAAAAAAGGAAAAGAGTTGATAGAAGTGCAGAAAAAACAGAAATTGGTGAAGCTGTTTGCTTCCACGTTTTATCTTAGTGCCTTTACCTTTGGGGGAGGATATGTGATCATCCCCTTGATGAAAAAGAAATTTGTGGATGAGCTGCATTGGGTGGAAGAAGAGGAAATGTTGGATCTCACGGCTATTGCCCAATCCAGCCCTGGTGCGGTTGCCGTGAATGCTTCCATCATTTTGGGATATCGGATAGCTGGTGCAGTTGGTGCTCTTATAGCTATTTTGGGAACAGTCCTTCCACCGCTTATAATTCTTTCCGTGATATCTTTGTTTTACACCGCTTTTCGAGAAAATCCTGTGGTTAATAATGTGCTCAGAGGCATGCAGGCCGGTGTGGCTGCCGTGATCTGTGATGTAGTCATTTCTATGGGTGGAAACGTTGTGAAAGAGAAAAATATTCTCTCGATCTGCATTCTACTAGGGGCTTTTGTGGCTTCATATATCTGGAATGTGAACGTCATTCTGATCGTGCTGGTGTGCGGAGCCCTGGGAGCAGTGCGGTTTCTGATGGGCCGCCGGAAAAAGTAGGGAGGGGATCCATCTTGATCTATCTGGAGCTTTTCTGGAGCTTTTTCCAAATCGGGCTTTTCAGCGTTGGGGGCGGTTATGCGGCAATGCCTCTTATTCAGGAACAGGTGGTTACACAGCATCAATGGCTGCAATATTCGGAATTTATTGATCTTATCACGATTTCACAAATGACCCCCGGGCCTATAGCGATTAATTCTGCCACTTTTGTGGGGATTCGCATTGCTGGTTTTGGGGGAGCTCTGGTTGCTACTCTGGGATGCATTTTTCCTTCCTGTGTGATTGTTTACCTTTTGGCCAAACTATATTTGAAATATAGGAATCTGAGTCTTCTGCAGGGTGTTTTAAGTGGGCTACGCCCCACGGTTGTGGCGCTGATCGCCTCTGCAGGAATAACAATCCTAATTACATCCCTATGGGGTGAGGGCGGTTTTGTGCCTGATTTCCAAGCGGTAGATTATGTAGCAATGGGAATTTTTGGGGCATGCCTGTTTGCCCTACGAAAGTGGAAACTGAACCCCGTTTATGTTATGCTAGGGGCTGGAGCAGCCGGAGGGCTTTTATATTTCTGGCTGTAAAAGTAGAGACTGTACAAAAAGAAAAGCTCCGGATACACCGGAGCTTTTCTTTTTGTAGGGAATCTTCTGTCCTAAAATCTGCTTACCGCCTGCCAGCACGGGTGCTGAATGAAACAGCACCCAGGGTGGTTGCGGCGGCGCCGCATAAGATTGTGAGAATTCCCACAATAAAAATGACCAATGAAATTCCTTTTTTCATGATTGCCACCTCCAAGTTTATTCCATACGAAATACTTCTGTCATGAGAGGCTGAGCCCCGGTAACGGGATCCATTTCCATGACCATGACATCCTCCATGTATTTGTTCCAACGATCTACCACGGGGCTTTCAGCCTGCACTTTTGCCGCATATTCCACGCCGTGCTCACATTCATAGTATCCGAAAAGTTCCAGTCCATTATTCCAGATTGTGTAATTTCGTATGCCTGCATCTTTTAATACCTTGAGCATCTCCGGCCAGATTTCACGATGCCGGCGGCAGTATTCCTCCAGCATTCCTTCTTTAACAGTTGCTTTCCAAGCGTATCTTTCCAAGTCAAAACCTCCTTACTTTTTGTTCTGCAGTTCTAACTGATTTTGTATACCGCATACGGTGCGGCAAGAAATCTTTCCATGTTTCTGCCTGTATGACGACGGTACGCTATCAGTATACCACCCTTTTTCTTCCCTAGAAAGAGATTCTAAAACTTTTTCCTTGATTATTAGGAATTCGACAAATTCTGCACTCTTGTTATTATTCTGACAAAAAATTTACAATTAGTTAATGTACGGCCTGTATGGATATTGTAAAATGGAGAAAGATTTATAAGCTGGAGGTATCTGTTTGTTTGGATATATCCGGCCGCAAAAAGGAGAGCTTCTTGTCCGTGAATTTGAGCAGTACCGTGGTGTATACTGCGGTCTTTGCAAGCAACTGGGAAAAAGCTATGGTTTTGCGGCAAGAATGACGTTAAGCTATGACTGCACCTTTTTGGGTCTGCTTTTTTTGGGGCGGGCGCCTGCCTGCGGCGGTTTCCATAAGGGGCGTTGTGTGGTGAATCCCGCCAAGAGATGTACGTTCTGTGCAGAGGGCCAGAAGGAATTGAAATTTGCGGCTGCCGTTTCTGTTCTGCTGGCATATCAGAAGATTCGGGATGATTTTCGGGACGGAGGGATCGGGAAAAAGTTTTCCCGCCTTTTTTTGCTACCTTTTGCTGCCCGGGCTAATCGAAAGGCATCTAGGGACTATCCGCAGCTGGCAGAGGCTTCCCGTGTTATGACGGAGCAGCAGGCCGAAGTGGAAGGAAACCTGGAAGCAGGAATGGATGCTTGCGCTCATCCTACCGGGGAGCTTTTGAAAACGATATTCCTATCAGCGCTTCTGGAGCTTGAGGGCCTGCAGGAGGATAGCCCTGAAGGGCGCATTTTGGGCCAATTTGGCTATCATTTGGGCCGGTGGATCTATATTATGGATGCCTGCGATGACTTGGAGCGAGATGCGCAAAAAGGGGAATTCAATCCTCTTTTGCGAAAGTTCTGCATCGAGAAAACGCAGGATCTTTCCCCTGAAAAGAAGAAGGAGATTCTTCTTTATGCCAATGAAGCGCTGAATATGACAATGTCACAAATTACCGGGGCCTTTGGGCTTCTGGAATTTATACAATTCGGGCCGATCCTGGAGAACATTGTTTCTCAGGGCCTGCCTGAAATGCAGAAAGAAATTTTGTTTCTGAAAAAGGAGAAGGAACATGTCGGATCCGTATAAGGTGTTGGGCGTTTCCCCTAACGCAACCGATGAAGAAGTGAAGACCGCATACAGGGAATTGGCTAAAAAGTATCATCCTGACAATTATGCGGATAGTCCCCTGGCCGATTTGGCTGGGGAAAAGATGAAGGAAATCAACGAGGCTTATGATCAGATCATGAACCAGCGCCGCCAGGGTACAAGAGGGTATGAAAATACTGCTGGAACCGGTGGGGCGTATTCAGGGGGAGGCTACTCCTATGGCTATGGTGGAGGGACCTCCTTTGCAGACGTTCGAAGCCTCATCATGACGGGGCGCATCGCTGATGCGGAGCAGATCTTAAACGGAGTTCCCCAGGCTTCCCGGGACGCTGAATGGTACTTCCTGAAGGGAACGGTGCTTTATAAACGCGGTTGGCTGGAAGAGGCCAGCAACCATTTCAGCCGTGCCGCCCAGATGGATCCCGGAAATGCAGAATACAGAGCGGCTATGAATCAGGTCATGAACCAGCGCCAGGGCAATTACGGGGGCTATAACCCCAATATGCGCACTGTGGGGGGATGTAGTCCCTGTGATGTCTGTTCCAACCTTATCTGTGCAGACTGTTGCTGCGAATGTATGGGTGGTGACCTGATTCCGTGCTGTTGAATAAAAGTGTTGCTGTCGCATTTTGTGGCATTATAACGGCTCTTTCCACAGTTTTGATGATGTGCACGGGCATTCTGCCTGTGGCAACCTATGCGCTTCCTGCGATTGCAGGTGTGCTGATGATCATTGTGGTGGTGGAGTTGGGCCGGCAGTGGGCATTTCCGGTATTTGCGGCTACATCGCTTCTTTCGGTGTTTCTGGCCGCAGATAAAGAGGCGGTGCTTCTCTTTATCGTTTTCTTTGGATATTATCCCATATTGAAATCTCTGCTGGAGCAGATTCATACCAAATGGCTTTCCTGGCTATTAAAATTTGTGGTTTTTAATGCGGCTATGATTGTCGGTTTTTTTGCAGCTGTATATATTTTGATGATTCCTATTGAGGAATTTACTATTGGGACGGTGTTCATTCCGTGGATTCTGCTCATCTTGGGAAATGGTGTATTTCTTCTTTATGATTACGCCGTTTCCGGGCTGGTCGTGCTGTATTTCCAGCGTTTTCACGGCCTTTTTGCAAAGTGGCTGCATAAAAAATAATGTATGAAAAAACCGCAGATTGTTATTTAGACTTTCGGGCTGAATTAGAGTTAACTGTAAAGTCTCTAGTTCAGCCAGGTTTTGATGCTGGCATTTTAGAGCAGCATTATTTAGACACAGTGTATAGGCCTATGAGTGAAAATACAATTAGAAGATTGAATAAGGCGATTAAAGAATATTGTTCAGAGATGGGACTTGATTGACCGTATCGGATTAACAGTATAGTATAACTTTTCTGTAAAAGCTCTGGGAGATAATTGTTCTCAGAGCTTTTATATTATTCTCTGCATCAAACATAAACCGGGATGGCTTTTCAGCCCATCCCGGTTTATGTTTGGCATTTCGATCTTATTTTTTTACAGACCATGTGGCCACATATTGGGGTGTATATTCCCTGAGAATACCGCAGCCCTCTCTGTCCCGGTCTTCATACAGGTCTTTCAGAAGGAATCCCACCTTCAGCTGGCCGCCAATTTCCTCCTCCAGAGAATGGGAAAATTGAATGCCTTCGCCGTTTGCAATCATTTGTTCCCTTACCGTAGGATCCATTTTCAGGGGATTGAAAGGAAGCCGGTTGGCAACGGTAAGGGGAAGTGTCCCATCATCGTCAAAGAGAAAGTTCATACCATTGTCAAAACCCGAAAGCAGAGAGCCTCCTTTTTTGAGCACACGATAACATTCCTTCCAAATAGGAAGTATATCTTCCACATAGCAGTTGGAAACAGGATGAAAGATTAAGTCAAAGCTTTCATCCTGAAAAGGGAGAGGCTTGGTCATGTCACCTTTTATAATCTGGATCTGGTAACCCTCCCGCTGAGAGACTTCCCGTTCCCTCTGAAGCTGTTGGTCAGAATAATCAAAAACCGTACATTCCGCTCCCAGCAGAGAAAAGATAGGCATCTGCTGCCCACCACCGCTGGCAAGGCCCAGTATTCTTTTCCCTTCAAAGCCGCCAAACCATTTTCTCGGTACGGCGATACAGGGGGTCAGGTAAACCGCCCAATTTCCTTCTCTAGCAGCTAGGCACTGCTCGTGCGTCACAGGAATGGACCAGTCACAGCCGTTTTGAGCCCATGCATCCCAGGTTTTGGCGTTGATTTCTGTATACTCTCTGTGAATTTCCATAGTATCTCCCTCCTGTTAATAGGTTTAGTATATTGTCTGAAGAAAAGAGAATGATTTCCAATGGGAATATTTCACTTTTCATACGTAAAGAATGAATTCATAGAAGCTGTTTCCTGCAATTTCTTCAAAACAAGACTTGATTTTTATTTAATCAGGCTTTAATATGAATCATAGAGTAATGTGCCGGTGACGGCATATTTTTGGATCAGTATAAGCCGGTCTGCCGTGCGGGGCCGGGAAAAGAAAACTATCGGCACGGAGAATGGGCAAAGAAATGAACAATTTACTTACTGTCCGCATTCAGGAGAAGATGGACACATTCTCAAAAGGGCAGAGGCTGATTGCCAGATATATCAGCGAGCACTATGATAAGGTAGCGTTTATGACCGCATCCCGCCTGGGCGCCACTGTTGGCGTCAGCGAATCCACTGTGGTGCGCTTCGCTACGGAAATAGGTTATACGGGGTATCCGGAACTTCAGCAGGCCATGCAGGAGATGATCCGCAATAAGTTGACCTCCGTGCAGCGTATGCAGGTAACGGAAGGACGTATTAAGAACAACGATATTTTGGATTCTATATTCACCCAGGATATGGATATCATCCGCCGCACTATGGAGGAAACCTCTCACGAGAATTTTTACAATGCGGTGGAGGCTATCTGTCAAAGTCGGAAAATTTATATTCTGGGTGCCAGGAGTTCTCTTGCACTGGCGACATTTCTCCGTTATTATCTTGGGCTTTTGTTTGACCATGTAGTTTTGGTGCAGTGTACCAGCGAAGCAGAGATTTTTGAGCAGATGATTCGGGTGAACGAGCAGGATGTAGTTATCGGAATCAGTTTCCCCCGGTATTCTAGAAAAGCTGTGAAGGCTATGAACTTTGCTCATAATCAGGGGGCGAAGGTAGTGGCTATCACAGACAGCACTCTTTCTCCTCTGGCAGAGATTTCCGATTATCTTCTCTTGGCCAGAAGTGATATCGCATCTATTGTGGATTCTCTCTGTGCTCCTTTAAGCCTTATCAACGCTCTGATCGTGGCTATCGGGTTCCGCCGCCGGAAGGAAGCGGAAGAAACTTTTACCCGCCTGGAAAACATCTGGGATGAATATGGGGTGTATGAAAAGGTGGATGAAAAGGATAAGGCATGATATTGGATATAGTAGTTGTGGGCGGTGGAGCGGCAGGTCTTATGGCTGCAGGATACGCGGCGGAGCTGGGAGCCCGCGTCTGCCTGGTTGAAAAGATGGAGAGGCCGGGGAAAAAGCTTTCTATCACAGGAAAGGGCCGCTGTAATGTAACAAATAACTGCAGCAGGGATGTGTGCATTGAATCTGTTCCCGGGAACGGCCGGTTCCTTTACGGCGCTTTTTCTGCATTTTCCTGCCAGGACACTATGGCTTTTTTTGAAGGCCGCGGCCTGCCCCTCAAAACGGAGCGGGGTGCGCGCGTCTTTCCTGTTTCCGATAAGGCCAGGGATGTGGTGGATACCCTTATACGCTATGTGGAAGGAAACGGCGCTGTCTTTCACAGAGGCAGGGCAGTTTCCCTTTTTGTGGAGGATGGGGTGCTCCGGGGTGTTTGCCTGGAAAACGGAGAAAAACTTCTGGCTCAAAGGGTAATATTGGCCTGCGGAGGCGCTTCCTATCCAGGTACGGGTTCTAATGGGGACGGCTATCGTCTGGCACAGGAGGCGGGGCATCGTATTGTGCCTCTGAAGCCCTCATTGGTTCCTTTGGTGGCTGCAGGAACAGATTGCCGGGATATGATGGGTCTTTCTTTACGGAATATTGGCATATCTGTGTGGGATACAGATAAAAAGAAGGAAGTTTACAAAGATTTTGGCGAGCTTCTTTTTACCCATTTTGGATTGTCTGGACCAGTGATTCTCAGCGCCAGCAGTCATATGCGGAATATGTCCCCCGGACGCTATCGGGTGGATATCGACCTGAAGCCGGCTCTTCGGCCGGAACAGCTGGATGCCCGGCTGCAGCGGGATTTTTCCCAGAATCTAAACCGGGATTTTCTCAATTCTCTATCGGCGCTGCTGCCCAGAAAGTTGATCCCAGTAGCCGTGAAGCGTTCCGGGATACCGGGCGGCAAAAAATGTAACAGCATTACCCGTGAGGAGCGGCTACGTTTCGGCAGGCTTCTGAAGGCTTTTTCTTTTGAAATCACAGGATTTCGCCCCATTGAAGAAGCAATTGTTACTTCAGGAGGTGTGGATGTGCGGCAGGTATCTCCCCATACTATGGAGTCAAAGCTCTTGCCAGGTTTGTATTTTGCGGGTGAAATGCTGGATGTGGATGCTTATACGGGCGGCTTTAACCTGCAGATAGCCTTTTCCACAGGAAGGGCTGCTGCAGCGGGAGCAGTCGAGAGCCTGTCTGGTTTAACCAAAAACAAATAAGGAGAATGAAAATATGATTTCTGTTGCAATAGACGGCCCTGCTGGAGCCGGAAAAAGCACGGTGGCCAGAGCTGCCGCCAAAGAGCTTGGTTATATTTACGTGGATACGGGGGCTCTTTATCGGGCTGTAGGCCTTTATATGCTGCAGCATGGGATTTCTGTCTCTGACGAAGATGCCGTGGTGAAGGAACTATCGACGCTGCAGGTCTCTTTAGAATTTCGTGGCGGAGAGCAGCACGTGCTGTTGTGCGGAGAGGATGTTTCTGCACAGATCCGCACGCCAGAGGTCTCTATGGCCGCCTCAGCGGTTTCGGCTATGCAGCCAGTGCGCAGTTTTTTGTTTGACTTGCAGAAAAACATGGC
This sequence comes from uncultured Clostridia bacterium, assembly GCA_904399395.1. Classification (GTDB taxonomy): domain Bacteria; phylum Bacillota; class Clostridia; order Oscillospirales; family Acutalibacteraceae; genus UMGS1264. The sequence continues at coordinate 11,201 of CAJFPJ010000036.1, forward strand.
GAAGACAAATAATGTGATTATGGATGGCCGGGATATCGGAACAGTTGTCCTGCCGGAAGCGCAGGTGAAAATTTTTCTTACTGCATCAGATGAAGAGCGGGCCGGCAGACGGTATAGGGAGCTGCTTGAAAAAGGGCAGAACGCTTCGTTTGAAGAGGTGCTCAATGATCTGCGCGCCAGGGATTATGCCGATTCTCATCGGGCTGCTGCGCCGCTGAAGCCTGCTGAGGATTCCGTGTTAGTGGATACCACTGGCCTCTCTCTGGAAAATTCCGTGCAGAAGGTGCTGCAGGTGGTCAGGCAGAAGCTGGGCTGAGAAAAGTTGCCGCCTGTAAACATTTCTTTTTATCATATTACCCGGGATATCCGGAGATCGGTGGTCGTTACAGTTGAGGACATTTTTATATAATTTTGCCAGAATCGTTGTGGGGCCTTTTGCCAGGCCTTTTGTGCCCACGATCATCAAGGGCAGAGAGAATTTTCCTGCTGAGGGAAAGGTGATCGTATGTGCCAATCATCTGGGCATTTCAGATGCTATTCGTCTGGTGATTCACAACAGGCGGCAGATCTTTTTTATGTCAAAGAGCGAGCTTTTTGAGAATAAAGCGCTGGCCTGGCTTCTACGCAGTCTGGGATGCTTCCCTGTGCAGCGGGGAAAGCGGGATGTAAATGCTATTGATCACGGTGGGGAGGTTTTAAAGCGAGGCGATCCCATGGGGATCTTTATTGAAGGCACTCGTTCACGTGACGGCAGCTTTGGCCAGCCTAAAGCTGGGGCTGTGATGATCGCCCATGCCAATAACGCGCCTATCCTGCCTGTTTGTATTACACCGGTGGGAAGCCCTCTGCCCAGAATGTTTCATAAGGTGGTTCTTTCTTATGGGGAACTAATACCGCCGGAAAAGCTGGGAATCGAAAAGGGAACGGGAGCGGAATACAGGAACGCCTGCCGGATGGTTATGGGGAAGATCCAGGCTATGCGGGAGCGGGATCTGAAGGAAATGAAATCATGAAGCTTTACTTTTTCTTGCTGAGGGCTGTTACGCCTTTAGCAAAACTTGCCTTCCGTATCCGGTATATAGGCCGCGAACATATCCCAAAAGAAGGGAAGCTCATCGTTTGCTGCAACCACCGTTCTGTGATCGATCCCTATCTGGTGGCGGTTCCGTTTAAAAGACAAGTGCGATATATGGCGAAAAGCGAGCTCTTTGAGGATCATGGAAAGTTTGCTGCATGGTTTCTGCGAAAGATGGGAGCTTTTCCGGTGCGCCGGGATAAGGGAGATGCGGAATCTATACGAAAGGCTGCGGAGATTTTGGAGGAAGGCGGCGTTTTGGGGATATTCCCTCAGGGCCGTGTGGTTTTCGATACTTCACCTTTCCGGCCTAAAGCGGGTTTTGCTCTTTTAGCTGGAAGGACAAAAGCACCTGTGCTCCCGGTGAGTATTTACCGGGAAGGAGCGAAAATGAAACTGAGAAGCCGAGTCACAATCCGTATAGGGCCGGTAATCCCCTATGAAGAGCTGGGGCTGGAGGATTCCTCTCGTGAGGGGCTCAAGCGCGCTTCGGCCCTTCTGGCGGAAAGAATCAACAAACAGTTGGAGGAAGGATATTGAACAAAATCACAGTGGCAAAAACGGCGGGCTTTTGTTTCGGTGTAAATCGGGCTGTGCAAATGGTCAACTCTCTGGTGGATGAGGGAAAATCCGTGTGGACTCTGGGGCCCATAATTCATAATCCCCAGACCCTGAAAGAACTGGAGCAGAAGGGAGTGCGGATTGCAAAGGAACCTCGGGAGGTTCCCCCTGGAGATACAATTGTGATCCGCTCACATGGAGTAGCCAAGGCCGTTCTGGATGAGATTCGGGAGCTGGGGCTTCCCTGTGCGGACGCCACCTGCCCTTTTGTTCGTAAAATTCACAAAATTGTAGCTGAAGAATCCCGTAAGGGAAGACTGGTGTTCATCGCCGGGGATCCTTCCCACCCGGAGGTGCAGGGAATCATAGGTCATTGCAGCGGCGAATACTTTGTGTTTGAAAATGCAGAGGCTGTAGAGAAATGCAGTAACAATAATCCCGAGTGGAAAAATATGCCCATATCTGTAGTGGCACAGACAACTTTTTCCCTCTCAGAATGGAAAAATAGCCTGAAAATCTTAAAAAGGGTATATACAAATGCTTCGATTTTTGATACAATATGTAATGCTACTGCGAATCGTCAATCTGAAGCAGTTGAGCTTTCCCGCTCTTGCGACGTTATGGTTGTGATAGGCGGAAGGCAGAGTTCCAACACGGCGAAGCTATATGATGTCTGCAGGAAAAACTGCAGTGCGTTTTTAGTGGAGTCTGCGGATGAACTTCCTGCGGACGAGCTTCGGGAGGCTGAATCAGCAGGCATCACAGCCGGTGCTTCCACGCCGGCAAGCATTATAAAGGAGGTACTTGTTACCATGTCAGAAATTATGGAAAACAAAGATCCTGTTGTTATGGAGGATGGCGCCGATTCCAGCTTTGCGGAGATGCTTGAAGAATCTCTGAAAAGTTTAAATACAGACGAGAAGGTTCACGGTGTGGTTGTCGGCATTGCCCCTAATGAAATCTATGTGGATGTAGGCCGCAAGCAGGCCGGTTTTGTCCCTCTTTCTGAGCTTTCTGCGGATCCCAACGCCAAAGCAGAGGATCTGGTGAAGATCGGCGATGAAATGGACCTTCTGATTATGCGCACCAACGACCAGGAAGGCACCATCATGCTTTCCAAGAAGCGTCTGGATGCAGCCAAAGGCTGGGAAACCATTACGGCGGCTGCCGAGGATGAATCTGTCCTCACCGGTATTGTTTCAGAGGTTATCAAGGGCGGGCTTATCGTTGTGAGCAACGGTGTTCGTGTATTTGTTCCCGCTTCCCAGGCTACCGCTTCCCGTGGGGAGCCCCTTGAGGATCTTCTCAAGAAGGAAGTAAAGTTCCGCATCATCGAAGTTAACCGCGGTCGCCGCAGAGCGGTTGGCTCTATCCGTTCCGTTTTGAAGGACGAGCGTAAGGCCATGGCTGAAAAATTCTGGGAGACTGCCGAAGAGGGCAAGGAATACACCGGAACTGTCAAGAGCCTCACTTCTTACGGTGCATTTGTGGATCTGGGCGGCATCGATGGTATGATTCATATTTCCGAGCTTTCTTGGGAGCGCATTAAGCATCCCAGTGAGATTGTGAATGTAGGCGATACTGTTCAGGTTTATATCAAGAGCCTGGATCGGGAAAAGGGTAAGATTTCCCTGGGTTATAAGCGCGACGAGGATAATCCGTGGAAGATTCTGGAGCGCGAATATCCCGTGGGCACCGTGGCCGATGTTACAGTTGTTGGCATGACCACATTTGGCGCTTTTGCCCGTATTATCCCCGGCATTGACGGCCTTATCCATATTTCTCAGATCGCAGATCACAGAATTGAAAAACCGCAGGATGTTCTGAAGATTGGCGATGTGGTAAAGGCTAAGATCACAGATATCGATTTTGATAAAAAGCGTGTGAGCCTTTCTATCCGTGCTCTTCTGGATGAAGCCCCCGTTGAGGCTGCTGAAGAATCCACCGAGACGGATGCTGAGGTTGCAGACGCGGAATAATCTATAAAGAACTGGCAGGCGTGGTATTTAACCACGCCTGTTTTCTTCTATATCAAAGAGGCTTGCTGAGGCAGAAAACGCATTGAAGATCAGGAACCTTTTTTTCATTTCAGCGTATGATGGAATATGCGGCAGGAAGGGGGGCTTCCATATGCGTTGTGGGTTAAGCCGGAGGCGGCCGGTTTCCGGAAAAAAGAGGATTTTGTTTCTGGCGGCGGCTTTTACGGCGTTGTTGGTTTTCTTTCTTGAATGCCGGTTGAAGCCGGTTCTGGAAGAGATAACAAAAAATGAAGCCTCTGCACTCTCTGTGGAAGCTGTAAATACTGCTGTGAATGAAGCCCTTCAGGAAAAGGGTGCATCGTATGAAAATCTGGTGCAAATTGAAAGAAATAACAGTGGTGAGATTTTGGCAGTAAGCTCCAATGTTGTGCAGATGAACCAGCTGAAGGCAGATATTCTGAAAAAGGCACAGGAAAGCTTGAAGGACTTCGGTCATATGGATATAAAGGTTCCCATTGGGACATTGCTGGGCGGCGAACTTCTGCATGGAAGAGGCCCTGAAATCCCTGTGCGTATTACACTGACGGGGAATATAACGGCTGATTTTGCCAGTAATTTTGAATCTGCTGGTATCAACCAAACGAAGCATCAGATCATAATGAAGCTGAATATCCATATATATACATATCTTTCGGGGGCTAAAGCCGGGGCGGATCTGACCTCGTCTGTGCCCATAGCGGAAACGGTGATCGTAGGCGAAACACCCCAGTTTTTCGCCACGGCAGAAAACGCACAGTCTAAGGATTCCTGAGAAGAGCGGTGGCTTTCGACGGAGTTTTTCTTTTCTCAGCGAAAGGAAGGAACCAGAGAATTCCCTGGTTCCTTCCTTTTTTCTTTCGTTTTTCCTTGACAAGCTCATGGGGATTTTATACTATGAAGGATATGAGAATTAAGAGAGAATAAGGAAAGATAAGGGGAATATGCATGTTTTCTTCGATTCGGAATACTGTGCGGGATAAAGATATGATGCACACGATTTTCTGCCTGGCTTGGCCCACTGTGATGGAACAAGCTCTGCAGACCATTGTGCAGTATGCGGATACGGCTCAGGTGGGAGCCATAGGCGCCAATGCGTCAGCAGCAGTAGGGCTGACAACTACCATGATGTGGCTCATAAACGCCCCTATGTTTGCTCTCGCCATGGGGGTGCTTTCTTGTATTTCCCGTGCGCTGGGAGCGAAGGATACAAAACGCGCTCAAAAGGCCGCCGCTCAGTCTGTGCTTATTACAGTGGCTTTGGGCGTTGTGCTTGGGATCATCACCCTTTCCATCAGCCCTTTCCTTCCCGGCTGGCTTGGCGCTGCGCCGGAGATTCAGAGAGATGCCTCTGTATATTTTGCCATTGTCTGCGCGCCTATGCTTTTCCGTGCTTCCAGCATTGTGTTTGGTTCTGTGCTTCGTGCTACGGGGAATACAAAAACGCCTATGGTTATCAATACGATCATGAATATACTGAATATCGTCCTGAACTTTTTGCTGATCAATCCTTCACAAACGTGGAGGATCGGCCCTCTTTCTGTCCCTATGTGGGGAGCGGGTTTGGGAGTGGCGGGCGCCGCTATTGCCACGGCCATAGCATATGTGGTGGGCGGTATCCTGATGGTTGCTACGGCCTGGAGAGATCCTGTGTTAGGGCTTAAAGGGCAGAAAATACGCTATGACGGAGAGGTTATGGGCCAGTGTATTCGCATCGGCACCCCTATAGCGGCCGAAAGGGTTACGGCTTGTCTGGGCCAGGTGGTATTTACTTCTCTGATCGCCCGCCTGGGTACCATCGCCATGGCAGCCCATTCCATCGCTATTACGGCAGAGCAGGCCTTTTATATCCCCGGCTATGGGATGCAGGCCGCCGCGGCCACGCTTTCCGGCCATTCGGCCGGCGCTAAGGATGAAAAAAAGCTTATGCAGTATTCATCCACTATAACCATGCTCGCCGTGGTTTGTATGGGGCTTCTGAGCGTGCTTTTGTTTCTGTTTCCAAGTGCGGTGATGCAGATTTTTTCCAAGGATCAGGAGGTGATCGGGCTGGGGGCCCAGGTGCTGCGTATTGTGGCGGTTTCGGAGCCTTTCTTTGCCGTGGTCATCATCATGGAAGGCGTTTTCAACGGAGTGGGAGATACAAAGCTCCCCTTTGTCTTTTCGTTGATTTCCATGTGGGGCGTTCGGATCCTGTTTACCTATCTATGCGTATCTGTTTTCCATCTGGGGCTTACAGCCGTCTGGTTCTGCATGGTGGGAGATAATATGACCCGCTTTGTCTGTATGGTGGTCCGCTATGGAAGGGGAAGCTGGAAAAAGCATCTGGAATTTTCTTCTGCGGAGGAGGCTGCCGGGCAGAGCGGCGGTCGATTCTAGCAGAGTGTTCAATGGTTTGCTGCTGGGCAGCGATTGAATTTTACGCCTGTTTAGGGTACAATAAGAAGGCCGTAAGCCCGCCGGTTCTGTGAGAACGGTTCCGGCGGGCTTTTGTATTCGGTATTATGCCGCAGAATGAAGAAGAATGCAGAATCGGAGGATTAATATGGAACTGAAGGAAGCTGCCAAGCTGCATGAACAGCTCAGTGAGCAGATCGAATACCATAATAAAAAATATTATGTAGAAGACGCCCCGGAAATCGACGATTATGAATATGATATGCTATATCTCCGCCTGCAGAATCTAGAGGCGGAATTTCCTCAGCTTGTAACGCCAGATTCTCCTACCCAAAAAGTGGGAGGCCCCGCTTTGAACACATTTGCGCCTGTTTCCCACGCGGTTCCCATGGAAAGCCTTCACGATTCTTTTTCGGAAGAAGAGCTCATGGATTTTGACCGTCGGGTGCGGGAAACGGTTGAGAAGCCTCTCTATGTAGTGGAACCAAAATTTGACGGTCTTTCCGTTTCTCTTGAATACCGGGATGGAATTTTTTTCCGCGGCTCCACCCGAGGCGATGGATTGGTGGGGGAGGATGTAACGGAAAATCTCCGCACCATACGGACGGTGCCGAAGGAGCTCAGGGAACCCGTTCCTTATCTGGAAGTTAGGGGCGAAGTGTATATGTCCCACAAAAGTTTTCTGAACCTATGCGAGCGCCAGGAACTCAATGAGGAAAAGCCTTTCAAAAACCCCAGGAACGCAGCGGCTGGGTCCCTTCGCCAGAAGGATCCCAGAGTGACGGCTTCCCGGGAGCTGGACATATTTGTGTTTAATATTCAGCAGATTATAGGGCGGGAACTTACAAGCCATGAAGAATCGCTGAAACTTTTAAAAGAGCTGGGTTTTGCCGTTTCTCCTCTCAATAAGACCTGCACCTCCATGGAACAAGTGATAGAGCGGGTACGTCAGATCGGAGATATGAGAGGAACGCTGGATTATTCCATTGACGGCGCTGTTATCAAGGTGGATAATTTTGCAGAGAGGGAACGCCTTGGAAGCACGGCGAAATTTCCCCGTTGGGCAGAGGCTTTTAAATATCCTCCGGAAGAAAAGGAAACCACCCTTTTGGACATCGAGGTGAATGTAGGACGCACCGGTGTCCTGACTCCTACCGGTGTTTTCGAACCCATTACCCTGGCGGGTACCACTGTCAGTCGCGCTACGCTGCATAATCAGGATTTTATTTCGGAAAAGGATATTCGAATCGGTTCCACTGTGGTTCTGCGGAAAGCAGGGGAGATCATCCCTGAGGTGGTGCGGGTGATTTCCAGTCCTAAGGATGCTGAACCCTATGTTCTTCCCCAAATCTGCCCTTCCTGTGGGGAGCCTGTCTTGCGAGAAGAAGGGGAGGCTGCTCTGCGCTGTCAGAATCCGGAATGTCCCGCCCAACTTGTGAGGCATCTGATTCATTTTGCCAGTCGGGATGCTATGGATATTGAGGGGTTGGGGCCTGCGGTGATCGATCAGCTGGTGGAAAACGGCTTGCTGCGTTCCCCGGCGGATCTCTATTCTCTCACCATGGAACAGCTGATTTCTTTGGATAGGATGGGAGAAAAAAGCTCCCAGAATCTGCTGGATGCCATTGCAAAGTCTAAAGAAAACGACCTTTATAGGCTGATATTTGCTCTGGGAATTCCCCATATAGGTCAAAAGGCAGCTAAGCTTCTGGCTGGGCGTTTCGGCTCCATGGAAGCCGTCTGCCGTGCTTCTGTGGAAGATATCGCTGCCATAGATGGTTTTGGGCAGATTATGGCGGAAAGTGTTCGCCGGTTCTTCGATCTCCCGGGCTCCGCTCATCTTTTAGGAGCGTTGAAGGATGCCGGTCTCAATATGGAGGGGGAAGTCCAGGAAACCGGAAACCTTTTTGCGGGGAAAACCTTTGTGCTGACGGGAACGCTGCCCACTATGTCTCGGAAAGAGGCTTCGGATCTGGTGGAAAAATACGGCGGTAAAACAAGCTCTTCGGTTTCAAAGAAAACCTCTTATGTTCTTGCGGGAGAGGACGCGGGAAGTAAGCTGACAAAGGCCAACCAACTGGGGGTGCAGGTCATAACGGAGGAAGAATTTCTCTCTATGCTGGAAGGAAATGCTTGACAAAAAAAACGAATATTTTTATACTGAGGACAAAATGCATCCATATGTATAGAGGAAAAAGAGAGGATCATATGAAAAAAACGTTATTTGTCAATAAAGAGCAGCTTGAAAAAATAACGAAGCAGTTTCCCACACCTTTTCATCTTTATGATGAGAAGGGGATACGGGCCAGAGCCAGGGCTCTGAAGGCGGCGTTTGCCTGGAATAAAGGCTTCAGGGAATATTTTGCCGTGAAGGCTACCCCCAACCCGTTTATCCTGAAAATTCTGAAGGAAGAGGGATGCGGGGTGGATTGTTCATCCCTGACTGAGCTAATGATGGCGGAGGCTTGCGGATTTTCTGGCGAAGAAATCATGTTTTCTTCCAATGACACTCCGGCGGAAGATTTCCGTTATGCTAGAAAGCTTAACGCCACCATCAATCTGGATGACCGCACCCATGTAGAGTTCCTGCAGGAGACGGCAGGGATCCCGGAAATCATCAGCTGCCGGCTGAATCCGGGCGGATATTTTTCCATTGCCAATTCCATTATGGATAATCCAGGGGACGCCAAATACGGTATGACAAAGGAACAGATGAAGGATGCCTATCGCACCTTAATGAAAATGGGAGCGAAGCGCTTCGGTATCCATGCTTTTCTGGCCAGCAATACCACGACCAATGAGTATTATCCCACTCTTGCAAGAATTTTGTTTCAGTTTGTGGTGGAGCTTAAGCGGGAGACGGGGGCGGAGATTGCCTTCGTGAATCTTTCCGGCGGCGTGGGGATTCCTTATAAACCGGAGCAGGAACCGGTGGATATTGCCACAGTAGGTGAGGGGGTACGCCAGGCTTATGAGGAGATTCTGGAGCCGGAAGGAATGGGCAATGTAGCGATTTACACCGAACTGGGCCGGTATATGCTGGGGCCCAATGGTTGCCTGGTGACCACCGCCATCCACGAAAAGCACATTTATAAGGAATATATTGGGCTGGATGCCTGCGCAGCCAATCTTATGCGCCCCGCCATGTACGGCGCCTATCACCATATCACGGTTATGGGTAAGGAAGATGCTCCCTGCGATCATAAATATGATGTAACAGGCGGTCTTTGTGAAAACAACGATAAATTTGCTGTAGACCGCATGCTTCCCAAGATTGATATAGGGGATCTGGTGGTGTTGCACGACACGGGAGCCCACGGTTTTTCCATGGGTTATAATTACAATGGGAAACTCCGTTCTGCAGAGATCCTTCTCAGAGAAGATGGTTCTGCCCAGATGATACGGCGTGCTGAAACTCCAAAAGATTATTTTGCCACTCTGGATTTCACCGGACTATTCGACCAGTATTGAAAGAGCGACCCAATAGAAAGAATATATTAAGAACAACAGCGTATTTCTGCTATGTAAGCGGGAATACGCTGTTTTTTATTTATTCGGAAGAAATTTTCTATACGGTTCTCAGCTTGTCTTTTCCTGCGTATATATACGGAAAGGAAGATGGACGGTCCGGGAGATATAAAAAGTCAAAGGCCGGTTCTAATTTATCGGGTTTGTCCATATGTATTGAAAAGAAAGGGAGGACAAGATATATGGAATCTGTTACGGATCAGCGATTTGACGCAGCGGTTTCCCTTTTGAGCGGTTCTCTGGGCGGCCTGCTTCTTTCCATCCCTGCGGGGATCAAGAGGCAGGTGCAGGAAGTCCGTATTCGGGCGGGATATCCAGTGGCTTTAAGCTGCGGAGGAGACATCTATTTTCTGACAAGGACAGGCCGACTGACCTGCTCACCAGAAGGGGATCTTTTTCAGATGGATTGGGAGGCTGTGGAGGAATGTTTCCAGCTTCTCTGTGGTTTTTCTGTTTACAGCCATGAAAAAGAGATCCGTCAGGGATTTCTTTCCCTGCGGGGCGGGCACCGGGCCGGTATTTGTGGGACAGCCGTAGTGCAGAATGGGGAAATTATCTCTCTGCGGGATATTTCCTCTATCTGTCTACGTATTTCTAGGGAATATCCCGGGTGTTCCATTTCCCTTCTGCAGCGAATGAAGGAAGCGGGAATGGAAGGGGGATTACTGCTTGTAGGAGCTCCCTCCAGCGGGAAAACCACAGTCCTGCGGGATATAGCGCGTCAGCTTTCCTCCGGAAGCGTGGGGGCAATCCGCAGAGTGGCGGTAATAGATGAGAGAGGAGAGCTTGCAGGGGTCTATAAGGGAATTCCGGGGAATTTTCTTGGGCCTTGCTGCGACGTGCTGGATGGCTACCCAAAGGCGCAGGGAATCTTGCAGGCAGTCCGCTCCCTCGCGCCGGATTATATTCTCTGCGACGAGATCGGCAGCGAAGAAGATACCATCTCTCTTCTTCAATGCCTCCACGCGGGGGTGACAGTGATTGCCAGCATCCATGCCGGTTCACCGGAGGAATTTTTGAAGAGAAGGCAGGCGGAGCTTCTGATGCGGGAGGGCGCCTTTCAGACAGTAGCTTTTCTGAAAAGCCGAAGGGAACCGGGTACAATCGCAGAGCTCCGGAAAGCGGGGGATTTGCTTGCTCAGATGGATCGGAATACTCCTGATGATTGGGGCGGGGGCCCTGGCAGGCTATTCGGAGTCGCTTAGATTAAAGTTGCGTGTTGCCCGATTGGAGGAATTCCTGCGATTCTTGCAGGCTGCAGAGACCGAAATCCGCTTTGCGGGGGATCCTCTCAGCCGGATATTGGAAAAGCACGGAGATTCCCTCGCCTTTCTAAAAGAGTGCCGCGCACGGATGGAGGAGGGAGAAGCTTTTGAAACTGCCTGGGGACGTTCGCTGAAAAAAGCAGCCGCCTCGGGATTTTCCAGCGAAGATGTGAGGAGACTGCAGGAATTCGGCTCTGGCTTTGGCGTTACAGATACAGAGGGGCAGATTGCCCACTGTCGCCTTTCAAAAGAACTTCTCCAGGCGCAGCTTCAGCAGGCCAGACAGGATGAGAAAACAAAGGCAAGACTGTATCAGATGCTGGGAATTTTCGGAGGAATAGCGGCCGCTATCCTGCTGGGATGAAACGACAGAAGGGAAGAAACCGAGGATGAACATCGATTTGATTTTTAAGATAGCCGCTATAGGCATTATTGTAGCGGTTTTGAACCAGCTTCTGATCCGTTCGGGCCGGGAGGAGCAGGCGATGATGACCACCTTGGCCGGGTTGATAGTGGTTTTAATGATGGTCATTCAAGAGATAGACGCTCTGTTTGACGCGATCAAATCCATTTTCGACCTGTAATGGGGAGGGGATTCCTTTGGATATATTGGGAATTTCCGCTTTGGCGGTGGTAGCGGCGGTGCTCTCCGTTATGCTGCGGCGATACCATGGGGAATACGGTATGCTGCTTTCTATTGGTTGTGGGCTTCTCTTGCTGTTGGCCATATTGCAGCAGATCTCACCGGCTGTCCGGCAAATCAATGATTTTCTGGAAGCCTCTGGCATTCCCCAGGAATATATTCTGGTGCTGTTCAAGGCTTTGGGAATTTGCTATCTGACCCAGTTTGCTGCAGATTCCTGTCGGGATGCGGGGGAGTCCGCACTGGCGGTCAAGGCAGAAATAGCCGGGCGCGTGGCGGTTCTTTTGATTTCCTTGCCTCTGCTCTCTCAGGTGGCCTCCACGGCCATGGATTTGATTGGTGGCTGAGATGAAGAAAAAAAGGATATTGCTGCTGGTTTTTCTTTCGGTGATTTTTACAATATTTTCTGCGCCTGTCCTAGCAGAAGAAGGAGAAAACTCTGAGGATACATACGAGGCCTATTACGATGAGCAGCTTCGCGAGAGCGGAGCAGAGGATCTGCCCGATGAGCTTCCCGAGGAGGCCCGAGATTCTCTAGGCTCTCTCGGAGTCGAGGGGTTGGATTGGGAAAGTATCTCATCTATTACGCCGGAAACGCTTTTTTCCACTTTGGGCAGTATGGCTGACGAAGCCTCCGGCAGGCCCATCCATGTGCTGACGATGATTCTGGCGGTTATCCTGATTTCCGCTATGGCAAATGGTATGCGTCTAAGCCTACAGGGGCCAGCCAGCTCAGCCGCTTCTCTCACCAGCGTTCTTTGCATTTGTGCAGTGCTGATTCAGCCTGCAGTAGAGTTTATCCATCAGGCAGAGGTAGTAATCGAGGGAGCCGCAGGTTTCCTTTTGGCGTGCGTTCCTGTGTTAGGAGGTATTATGTTGGCTTCCGGCCAACCTGCGGCTTCCGCTTCTTTCCAGCTGCTGACTACCGCGGGAGGGAACGGGGTCATGCTTGTTTGTGCCGGCATATTGGTGCCATTGATGAATATTTTTCTGGGTATTTCCATCGTATCTGCCGTATCGCCGGATGTTAAGCTGGATGGCCTTTGCACAGCTTTCACCAAGGTGATCAAATGGATACTGGGTTTTTGCATGACGGTCTTTTCCGGTCTACTGGCCGTCCATGGGATTGTTACCTCCGCTGTGGATTCCACGGCAGGGCGTGCTGCTCGGTTTATGGTCAGCAGCTTTGTCCCTATTGTAGGGGGCGCTCTGGGAGAGGCTTTGGGCACTGTCACCAGTTGTGTGAAAACCTTGAAATCCGGTGTAACGGCGTTTGCTGTTCTGGCGGAATGTGTGATTTTTCTTCCTGTTGTTTTGCAGTGCCTTTTGTGGCAGCTTACGGTCACGGTGTGCGCAGGAGTTAGCCGGATGTTCGGGCTTTCGGACATAACAACTCTTCTGGATGCGGTGGGCAAGGTGATGGAAACCATTCAGGCCATCCTGCTTTGTTCTATGGCAATACTTACCATAACAATGACGGTGATGCTCATGCTAGGAGGTGGTTCGGCTTGAATGCAGTGCGCACATGGTCCGCTGCCATATGTTTTGCCGTTTTGGCAGTGGCGGTTCTCCGATATTTATCGCCTCCTGGCTCCATGGAAAAAATGCTTCGGTATGTTTCGGGAACATTTTTAGTATGTGCCATGGCTTTTTCTCTTTCTTCTATTCTTCCGCAGCTTCCGGCAGTATTTTCGATTCCTATACAATATGATACGAATGAGGATTTTTCCTCCTTCGTAGAAGAACAAGAAATTTCGGCCGCTCAGGAGAGCGTGGAGCGGCTTGCGGGGGTGGAACTCTCTAAAATGGGGATTTCCAGTAAAAATATTCACGCAGATATGGATAAGCAGGAGGATGGCAGCATAGGTATTATCAGAATCGAAATCATGCTGGCTTCTGGATATGAAGGGTATGGGGCCCGAGTGGAATCCGAGCTTTCGGAGATCCTGGGCGTTCCGGTGGAGGTGATAGCTGGTGAAAAAAGATGAGAGCAAAAATCTATTTACGAAGCTGGCAGAAAATCCTTCCGCGCGCAAGGGGATTGTTGCCATAGGCATTCTGGGAATTTTACTGATATTCCTTTCTGGATTATTTCAGAATACAAACTCCGATGCAGATGCATCCGTTTCCTCACAGGATTCTGCAGTGAATGTTGCGGAATATACAGATGCTCTTCAACAGGAACTGCAGGAACTTTTGTCAAAGATATCCGGTGCAGAAGATGCTTCCGTCATGATTACGCTGGAGAAGGACGCGGAGCAGGTCTATGCCACAGAGGAAAAGAAGAGCACGAAGACGGATGGAGATACGATGGACGACGATGCTGAAACCAATTATATCTTGGTGAAGGACTCCGACGGTTCACAAAAGGCACTGAAGATCACAGAGGTTCTGCCGGTTGTGCAAGGGGTGGTGGTAATCTGCAAAGGCGGGGATGATCCCCAGCTGCAGCAGAAAATCACTGACGCTGTCACAACGGCTCTGCATATTTCATCCGCAAGGGTTTGCGTCATAGGGTCAGAATAAAGGCTCAAAACAAGCGAAAACAGGAGGAGAGACAAATGTCATTTGGAAAAAGACAGTTGGTTTTGGCAGCACTGGTGGTAGCCCTGGGAGCCGCCGTATATTTGAACTGGCAGTTTACCGGCGATAATGCAGCGCTGACGGCTACCAGCACGCTCAGTTCGGAAAAAAACGTAGGGGAGGCACAGTTGGTGAATGCTTCCGCTTCTTCGGGAGAGTCTTCTGAAAGTTCGTCCGGTACTTCCTCCAAATCCTCGGAGGATTGGTTTGCAGACGCGAAGCTGTCGCGGCAGAAAGCAAGGGATGAATCGGTGGAACTGCTGGAAAAGGTGCTGGAGGATGCGGGAGAGAGCGCAGAGGCTAAGAAGGAAGCTGTTGCAAAGTCAGCTGAGATTGCCCAGAATATCCTAAAGGAAAACAATATAGAGAGCCTGATCCGTGCAAAGGGATTTGGGGATTGTGTGGTATTCATTCAGAATGGTGAGTGCAGCGTTGTCATTAAAGGGGGAAAATCTGTAGAGAATGGCTCTGTTATTATAAAGGATATCGTCATGGGGCAGGCAGATATCGAATACGATAAGATCAAAATTATTGAAAATACATAGGAGATGGGGAATCTCCCGGTCCGCGCAGAGAAAAGGCGGCCGGGGGATTTTTTTGGATTCACGCTGAAAAAGAATTCAATAAAAGGGGTGTTGCGGGGGATAGGACTATGGTGTATAATAAATAAAAAAGCGGATCCTGTCTAAGCAAGATAAAATTTTCCTATTTTACATTTTGTTTGGCTTTCTGTATTTGGTAAAAATAGCGCCTGCAGGCTCTCTTTTGTTGCAGGCCGAGAGTTTTTTAGAACTTTGAAAATTGTGGAAGCTTGAAAAAAGAATGGTTTCAGCCCCTGCCGAATGGGCAGGAGAGCTTGAGAACGGATTCATAGCCCTCCACAGCAGTGGAGGGTATTTTTTATACTACGGAGGGAAAAATGAAACGAAGAGAAGCAAGGGAGCAGGCCTTTATCCTGCTGTTTGAGCAGAGCCTGAATCATGATAGCATGGAGCAGATTATCGAGACCGCTGAGCTGTGCGGCGAAGGAACCTATATGATAGATGAATTTGCAGAGCGCCTGGCCCTCTGTGCTGAGAAAAACCAGCCGGATCTGGACAAAATCATTGAAGATAATATCCGGGGCTGGAAGATGAATCGTCTTTCAAAGGTTTCTCTGGCGATTCTGCGTCTCGCTCTCTGCGAGATCCTGTATGAGGACGAGATTCCTATGAGCGTATCCATCAATGAAGCGGTAGAGTTGGCTAAGAAATACGGCGGAAGAGAAGATGCCCCCTTTGTAAACGGCCTTTTGGGGGCCGTGTCGAGAAATATGCAAAAGGAAGGCACCTCTCAGAAGGCAGAGGACGTAAGTGAGAAAACCGTCGAAGATGGGAATGCGGCTGTTACGGAGGAGAGTTGTGATGCCGGGAAATAAAATCCTGGGGATCGACACCAGCAATTATACAACTTCTGTGGCTTTGTATGGGGATGGAGAGGTTGTGCAGAAAAAGAAGCTTTTGCCTGTAAAGCCTGGAGAACTGGGTCTGAGGCAGAGCGACGCTGTGTTTCATCATACTCAGCAGCTGCCGTCTCTCATGGAAGAGCTTATGGAACCGGTATCGGATAAAATAGAGGCAATAGGCGTTTCCGTCCGCCCCCGAGATCAAGAGGGATCCTATATGCCCTGTTTTACAGTGGGGGCTTCTAGCAGCCGTATACTGGCCGCAGCCCTTCATATTCCGTTATTTACCTTTTCTCATCAGGCAGGGCATATTGCGGCTGCATTGTTTTCCGCTGGAAAACTCTCTTGGCTGAAAGAAGAAAATCCTTTTCTGGCGTTTCATGTTTCTGGCGGGACCACAGAAGCCCTGTGGGTCACACCCAAAAACGGAAGGTTGCAAATCGAACTGGCTGCCCGTTCTTTGGATTTAAAGGGGGGACAGGCTGTGGATCGTGTGGGAGGAATGCTGGGACTCCCCTTTCCTTCCGGAAAATATCTGGAAGAATTGGCTCTGCAATCAAAGGCACGGTTTTCCATACGTCCGTCCATGAAGGGGGCCGATTGTTCTCTTTCCGGTGTAGAAAATCAGTGCGCGGCTCTTATCAAAAAAGGGACATCGAAAGAAGATGTAGCCCTCTTCTGCCTGCTGTCTGTAGAAGCGGCCCTTACAGCGATGGGGGAAGCTCTTCTGAAGGAAAGACCTGGCTGCCCCATATTGTTTGCGGGAGGCGTCATGAGTAACTCTATCCTGCGGAAAGATTTGATGGAACGCTTTGACGCATCCTTTGCGGAGCCTGCCTTTTCTGCAGACAACGCGGCTGGAGTTGCTGTTTTGGCTGCTCTGGCGATGCAGTCTTCAAAGGGAGGAGGAGGCATATGCAGCCATCCCTGAAGGTAACAGTTTCACAGCTGAACACATATATTCGTTCCCGAATGGAGGAGGACCCCGCCCTGCAAAGCCTTTTTGTAGTGGGCGAAATTTCCAATTTTACGGATCATTATCGTTCAGGGCACCTATATTTATCCTTGAAAGATGAGAAATCTGTTATTCGGGCGGTGATGTTTGCCCAATATGCCAGAAGGCTTCGGTTTCGCCCAGAGGATGGAATGAAGGTTATCGCCCGGGGGCATGTGGGGGTATACGAGGCTAACGGGCAGTATCAACTTTATATTGAAGATATGCAGCCGGATGGCCTTGGCGCTTTGAATTTGGCTTTTGAGCAACTCAAACAGAAGTTGGAAAAGGAAGGACTCTTTGCTCAGGAGAGAAAGAAACCTTTACCGAAGTATCCGGAGCGAATTGGAGTGATAACCTCTCCAACAGGAGCGGCAGTGCAGGATATAACAACCATCTTGGCTCGGCGCTTCCCTTTGGCAGAAATTGTTTTCTGTCCCGTCCTTGTCCAAGGGGAGGGAGCGGCGCCTCAGATTGTAAAGGCCCTAGAAGAGATGAACCGGCGGCAGGCAGCAGATGTAATTATCTTAGGCCGTGGCGGAGGTTCTCTTGAGGATCTGTGGGCCTTTAATGAGGAGAGCGTAGCCAGGGCAGTGGCAGCTTCCCAGATTCCGGTGATCTCTGCCGTAGGGCATGAGACAGATTTTACTATCTGCGACTTTGCGGCGGACTGCCGGGCGGCTACGCCCTCTGCCGCCGCAGAACTGGCGGTGCCGGATCAGCTGGCTTTGAAAGCATTTCTGCTCTCAGTGGAGGGAAGCCTTGTAAGGCAAGTATTGGGAATTCTGGAACGATCTCGTCAGAGATTGGATGAACTCGTGGGCCGCTCTCCCCTTATGCAGCCTCAGAAGTTGTTTGGGGAACCGGCCAATCGTTTGCAACAACTGCAGGAAGCGCTTGAAAGGGCTGCTCGAGGAGCTGTTTCTGAAAAGCGGCATGCATTTTCTCTGCAAGCGGAAAAGTTGCAGGCTTTGAGCCCTCTTGCCGTTTTGGGAAGGGGCTATTCCATTGCAGAGAAGGAGGGTGCCCTTCTGAAATCTGTGAAAGAAGTCCTCCCGGGGGATACGATCCGGGCACATCTGCGTGATGGATATATGGATTGCACAGTGCAGAAAAAAGCATTCAGTAAAGCGGTGCAAAAACGGAAAGGTAGGACGGAAAATGGCAGCTAAGGCGATGACGTTCGAACAGGCTATGAAACGGTTAGAGGAAATCGTGACCAGATTAGAAAGTGGCGACGAGTCTCTGGAAGGTTCTTTAAAGCTATTTGAAGAAGGCACGGCGCTTTCCTCCCAGTGCTATAAAAAACTGGAGAAAGCGGAACAAAAGATCCGCACCCTAGCAGGAGAAAAGGAGGACGCAGAATGACGGAGGAACGACTGCAATATTACCAAACGATGCTGGAAGCCAAGCTGAATTCGTATCTTCCAGAAACGGGCCCCCAGCAAGCAGATGTTGCCGCTGCCATGCGGTACAGCCTTTTAGAAGGGGGGAAGCGTATTCGCCCCATCCTTCTTTTGGAATTCTGCCGTGTCTGCGGCGGCAACCCGGAAAAAGTTCTTCCCTTTGCATGTGCTGTGGAGATGATTCACACCTATTCCCTCATACACGATGACCTCCCTTGCATGGATGACGACAACATGCGCCGAGGCAGGCCCTCTAATCATATCATGTTTGGAGAAGCATCCGCTCTCCTGGCGGGCGACGCCCTTCTTACTATGGCTTTTGAAATTATGAGCGGGGAAGAGGCTGTAAGTGCTGTAGGAGCGGAGAGAGCCATTAAAGCTGCCAATATTCTGGCTTTTCGGGCAGGAGCGGCAGGGATGATCGGGGGGCAGCAGATCGATCTGATGAGCGAAGGGCGGGGGATTACATTGGATATTCTCCGCACTATGGATGAAAAGAAGACCGGTGCTCTGATTTCTGCAGCCTGCCGGATGGGCTGTGCCCTTGCGGGAGCTGGTGCAGAAAAGGAAGAAGCCGCTGGCCGGTATGCTTGGGCTATGGGCCTTGCGTTTCAGATTGTAGATGATATTCTGGATGCCACCGGCACAGAAGAGGAACTTGGCAAGCCTGTGCACAGCGATGCCGGAAGAGATAAAAATACCTATGTATCCTTTTTGGGGCTTTCAGAGGCTTCTACGGAGGCACAGCGGTTGACAAAAGCGGCTGTGGACGAGCTGGATTCCTTTGGGGCGGAAGCGACTTTCCTGAAAGAACTCACGGAGGAACTCTGCACCCGGAGAAAATAATGAAACTTGACTTTGAAGTGTAATCACCATATAATGATTGAGAAAAGAAGGAAATAGTATACTATATCGTTCACATGCCTATTTCTCAGAAAAGCGCCTTTTTAGGCGCTTTTTGTTTAACGATAGCCTCCTGATCCCAAGAAGGAAAATCTATACTTTCTCTCTGTATATGATGGAGACGTTTGCCTAGGAAAGATGTTTCAGAGAAAAGGGAAGGATATTTTGGGAATGATATGGTGTATCGTGGGCGGCGCTGTTGTAGCGCTGATAGGTTTTATTCTGATGTTGAAGCCGGGTGTTGTATATGGCTTCTTTTCGGATTCTGCAGTGGGAGGGTCCAAAGAATCGGCTGAGCTATGGATTCGATGGGCCAGAAGCACAGGGATATTGTTTGTAGTTCTGGGAGCGCTGATGGCTGTTCTTCCTCTTCTTCCTATTCGGATTTCGTTTTGGTAAAATCCTGATTTTTAGTTGACATTTCCCTTTCTGTATGATAGAGTATATAAGCCGCATATTGCAGGTAATAAGTGGTTTTATGCCCACCTGTGAATAGCGAGACTGAAATAAAGGCAGGAAAGAAAATGTTTGCAGTAATTGAAACAGGCGGCAAGCAGTATAAGGTTCAGTATGGCGATGTAATCTTTGTAGAAAAGCTTGCAGCTGAAGAGGATTCCACCGTTGAATTCAAGGTGATTGCTCTCAATGGCGATGACGGCATGAAGATTGGCACTCCTTATGTGGAAGGCGCTTCTGTGACCGGTAAGGTTCTGAAGAATGGCAAGGCCAAGAAAATCACTGTGTTTACCTATAAGCCTAAGAAGGGTGAAAAGCGCAAGATGGGTCACCGTCAGCCTTACACCAAGGTTCAGATTGAAGCGATCAATGCCTGAGTATTGGGAAGCTCAGAGAAATGATTGAGACTGAGTTTTTCACAACATCTTCTGGCGAACTCCTTGGTTTTTCCATGAAAGGTCATTCCGGCAGCGCAGAAGCGGGATATGACATTGTATGCGCGGCGGTTTCTTCTGCAGCGTATATGACGGTCAATACAGTGACGGATATTCTGCATGTGGATGCGCGAATTGCCGTAGATGACGGATTCCTTCGGATCCGGGTTAATGAGAAGGATGCCAGAAGTTGCCGCAGTATTTTTGCGGGCTTTAAGCTTCATATGACGGGGCTTGAAGAACAGTATCCAAAGAATATAAAAGTATGTTATACGGAGGTGTAAGGAATGCTGAAGATTAATATTCAGTTATTCGCTCATAAAAAGGGAATGGGTTCCACCAAAAACGGCCGTGATTCCGAATCCAAACGTCTTGGCGTTAAGCGTGCGGATGGTCAGTTTGTGCTTGCAGGAAACATTCTGGTAAAGCAGCGCGGGACTCATATTCATCCCGGTGAGAATGTAGGAAGAGGTTCCGATGATTCTCTCTTTGCTCTGGTAGACGGCAAGGTAAAATTTGAGCGCTTTGGCCGTGACCGTAAGAAGGTCAGTGTTTACGCTGTAGAGCAGTAAGCGGGCTACTAAATCCCGGGCAGTTTTGCCCGGGATTTTTTTGAATGGAATGCATTTTGCAGGGAAGAGAAAACCTGCTGATTATAAAAGAAACGGCGGAGTCGAAAGCTATGTTTATAGACAGTGCAAAAATACGAATCAAAGCGGGCGACGGCGGAAACGGAGCAGTTTCCTTCCGCCGCGAAAAATATGTGGCTGCAGGCGGGCCGGACGGAGGCGATGGCGGCCGAGGCGGAAATATTGTTTTCCAAGTGGACGATAATCTTTCCACACTAGCGGACTTTCGTTATAAGAGAAAATATACGGCGGCGAGAGGCGAGAACGGTAGAGGAAGCCGCTGCAATGGAAAAAGTGCCGAAGATCTGACAATTTATGTTCCACGAGGGACGCTGCTGAAGGATGCGCAAACCGGCCGTTTGATTGCGGATCTTTCTTCGGACGAGCCTCAGATTATCGCCAGGGGTGGTAAGGGAGGTTGGGGAAACATACATTTTGCAACGCCCACCCGGCAGGTTCCCCGATTTGCCAAGCCTGGCGCTCCCGGGGAGGAAATGGAACTCCAACTGGAATTGAAACTTTTGGCAGATGTAGGTTTGGTAGGGTATCCAAATGTAGGAAAATCCACCTTGGTTTCAGTTGTCAGCGATGCAAAGCCCAATATAGCCAATTATCATTTTACAACCATTACTCCCGTGCTGGGAGTGGTGCGCATGGGTGAAGGTAGCTCCTTTGTCATGGCAGACATTCCCGGGTTGATCGAAGGGGCGGGAGAAGGTGTAGGATTGGGACATCAGTTTCTTCGCCATGTGGATCGGTGCCGCCTTCTGGTTCACATAGTGGATGTTTCCGGTAGCGAGGGCCGGGATCCAAAGGAAGATTTCCGGGTGATCAACGCGGAACTTGCCAAATTTGATCCGGAGCTTGCAAAACGACCTATGCTGGTGGCGGGCAATAAATGCGATCTCACCGATGATGAGACTGTGGAGGATTTCGGGAAGTTTGTCCGGGAGCAGGGGTATGAATTCTTCCCCATTATGGCGGCCATTCGCTATCAGGTGGATCCGCTGCTCAACCGGATACAGGAGATGCTCTCCAAGCTGCCGCCTATCCGGCAGTATGAGCCGGAACCGGAGCCCCAGGCTGCTGTGGAAGAGTTGGGACGCCACGAGGTGACCGTCACAGTCCAAGATGGCATATATGTAGTGGAGGGCGCCTGGTTGTTGCAGGTGATTCGTTCTGTGAATTTTGATGATTATGAATCTCTTCAATATTTTCAGCGCACTCTCATGCAGACGGGCGTCATAGATGCTCTGCGGCAGGCGGGCATTCAAGAAGGGGATACCGTCAGTATGTACGATTTGGAATTTGATTTTATTGAATAAAGAGGGGGGCTGGAAGTGGAACGTTTTCTGGAAACTCCCTGTGATCCTTCTCAGCTGAGTCCCCTTACGCTGGCTTTTGTGGGTGACTGTGTATTTGAACTCTTTGTCCGGGAGGCTTTGGTTTGCCGCGGCAACTGCCCAGTAAAAAAGCTTCACGGGGCAGCTGTTGAACGAGTCTGCTGCTCTGCGCAGGCTGCGGGCATGGAAAGGCTGATGCCTATCCTAACGGAAAAAGAAAAAGAGATTTTCCTTCGGGGGCGCAATGCCCATGTGGGCCATGTTCCCAAAAATGCCTCAGTTGCTGAATACCATGCTGCAACCGGTCTGGAGGCCCTTTTCGGCTATCTGTATCTGCAGGGGGAGCTTTCCCGCCTGCGGGAACTTACAGGCCTATTGGAAATTTAGCACTGTATCTCGAAGGCCCCAGGAGATAGCTTCCTGAAGACATTTCCCAAGAAGAGGAAATGCAAAAACGGTATAGCCCTTTTGAGCTATACCGTTTTTATACACACGGATTCTTCCTTTAGAGGTATCTAGAAGGAAAAAACGTTTTATTTCCGGTTTTTGACCGGCGACTCGTATCTGCTAATTAGCGGCAGTTGCTGGAATCGCAATTCTGAGAATTGCTGTTCTGAGAAGAACGATTCTGAGAGTTCTGATTGGTGCTGTTGGAGCTGTTGGCTTTATTGGTAGCGTTGGTCTTGTTCGCTTTGTTGGTCTTGTTGGTCTGATCCATGAATACTCACCCCCTTTGCGAGTATAGTATGTGGAACGGAAAACTATATTATGCAGAAAGCAGGTGAAGAAATTGAAAGAACTGCCTGTGGCTTTTCTTCATAGAATGAAAAATCTGCTGGAAGATGAATATGAGGTTTTTCTGCGTGAATATGAAAAAGATCCCGTTCGTGGGATTCGTTTCAATCCTCTCAAATGTACTAGAGAGACTTTTTTGAAATGTTTTCCATTTTTGAAAGTGGCAAGCCCTTATTCTCCTTTTTCGTATATATTCCCAGAAAAGGCAGGAAAAATCGGGCAGCATCCTCTCCACCATGCAGGTGCGGTGTATTCACAGGAGCCTTCCGCCGCGGCTGCGGTTACGGCCCTGGCACCGCAGCCGGGAGATATGGTTTTGGATCTTTGCGCTGCACCGGGCGGTAAAAGCACACAGATTGCAGCCCTGCTTCAGGGGAAAGGACTTATCTGGAGCAATGAGATTGTACGGAATCGGGCACAGGTGCTGCTTTCCAATATGGAGCGGATGGGGGTCCGGAATGGGGTTATTTCTTCCTGTGGGCCGGATCAGCTATGCCGGGGCCTAGAGGGCTTCTTTGACTGTGTTCTGGTAGACGCTCCCTGTTCCGGAGAAGGGATGTTCCGCAAGGATAGTCGGGCTGTTGAGGAATGGAGCCCGGAACACTCTGCCAGCTGCGCTGTGCGTCAGCGAGCGATACTGGAAAGTGCGGCTAAGGCTTTGAAACCGGGCGGCAAACTGGTATATTCCACCTGTACCTTTGCTCCGGAAGAAAATGAGGAGACAGTTTTAGCTTTTTTGCAGGGCAATCCATCCTTTGAACTTTTGGATATAGGCCTTTCTGGCGGCCGGCCGTCAATGGGGAAAATGTGGCGTATATATCCCATGGATGGAGGAGAAGGGCATTTTATAGCTCTTATGAAGAAAAAGGAAGGAGAAAGCTTTCTTCCGCCACCCTATAGGGCTGGGACACTTTCCATGGAAAAGGCTGCGAGAGCTCTTTGGAATGAGATTATGAAGACGCCTTTTCCAGGAAATGTGGAGCAGGGCGGAAACTATCTTTATATTCTACCCGAGGGCATTCCTTCTTATAAGGGATTCGGTGTTTTGAGAGCCGGCGTTCAGGCATTTGAGATCAAAGGAAGTCGCTTGGAGCCCTGCCACCATCTGTTTATGGCTTCTTCTCCAGAAGCTGTGCGAAACAGAGTCGATTTTTCCTGGAACGCTCCGGAAACGGCTGCCTTTCTGCGAGGGGAAGAGATCGATGTTTCCTCTTCCTTGAAGGGGTGGGTAGGCGTCTCAGTGGAAGGCGTTATGCTGGGTTTTGGGAAGGCCAGTGGGGGAAAGCTGAAAAACAGATATCCCAAAGGTCTCCGAAATCATGTGTAATCTGCCGATTTTTATTGAAACAATGTACTTTACACTGATACTATCTTGAAAAGAGCATGCTTTGGTGCTAAAATAAAACAAACCACAAGGTAAAACCTGTGGCTGAATACTCTGAAAGAAGGCTTTCCAAATGCAGGAGATTAAAGTAGAACTGACAAAGAATCCCCGGACAAAACCTGCTCCCGGCGATCCACTGCCGTTCGGAAGAATTTTTACCGACCACATGTTTTTGATGGATTATGATGAAGGGCAGGGGTGGCACAATCCCAGAATTGTTCCTTATGGTCCTATTCCTATGGAGCCTTCTTGTATGTGCCTCCATTATGGGCAGTCTGTGTTTGAGGGCATGAAGGCGTATCGTGCGGAAGACGGCAGAGTGTTGCTGTTCCGTCCTGAGAAAAACATGGCTCGTTTGAATTCCTCTAATGAGCGGCTTTGTATTCCGCTGATCGATGAGAAATTTGCAGAAGAGGCTATCAAAAAGCTGGTTTCTGTGGATAAAGATTGGATTCCCAGCGGTGAGGGCACTTCTCTTTATATCCGCCCTTTTATCATTGGTATGGATCATCATATCGGTGTTCATCCTTCCAGCCATCTTCTCTTTATCGTAATCTGCAGCCCGGTGGGAGCGTATTATCCTGAGGGGCTCAACCCGGTAAAGATTTATGTGGAGAAGAATTACGTCCGTGCAGTTCGGGGCGGTATGGGTTATACGAAGACGGCTGGCAACTATGCGGCTTCTCTGAAGGCTCAGGACGAGGCTGAAAAGCAGGATTATACACAGGTCCTCTGGTTGGATGGCATTGAGCGCAAATATATCGAAGAAGTGGGTACTATGAATGTCTTCTTCGTGATTGATGACGAAATTGTGACTCCTGAGTTGCAGGGTTCCATTCTTCCCGGAATCACGCGGATGTCGTGCATTGACCTGCTCAAACATTGGGGGATGAAAGTCACCGAACGCCGGCTTTCCATCGATGAAGTGGCTCAGGCAGCCCGTGATGGCCGTCTGAAAGAAGCCTTTGGCAGTGGCACCGCTGCTGTTATCTCTCCCATCGGCCACCTGAAGTGGGGCGATGAGATCATGGAGATCAATAATGGTGAAATTGGCCCGATTTCACAGAAGCTCTACGATACCATTACCGGTATCCAGTGGGGTAAGATTAAAGATGAATTCGGCTGGACTGTAGAAGTCAAATAATATATTTTATTGCGTGATTAGGCGCGGAACGGGCGTAAGGCTGTGTTCCGCGCTTTTTTCTGTAGATTCGGTAAAAGAAGGAAAGGGAAATGCGCAGAATTTCATTTGTGGTTCCACCGGAATATGAGGGGGCCATGGTAAAAGTTTTTCTCAGAAATAGACACGGTGTCTCTGCCGGAATCTTGGCAGCAGCTAAACGGATTTCTGGGGGGATCCTGGTAAATGGAGAAGCAGCATATGCTATCCGAATCGTTCATGCAGGTGATACAGTGACGTTTCTGGCAGAGCAAAAGCCTTCTTCTGCCCTTCCCGTTCTACTTCCCTTTAATGCTGTGTATGAAGATGAGGATTTTTTCGTTGTGGAAAAATCGCCTGCTATGCCCATGTACCCCACTCCGGGTCATGATGCAGACAGTCTTATGAATGCTACGGCCTGGCATTTTAGAAAAAAGGGATTGCCTTCGGTATTTTATCCTCTATACAGGTTGGATAGGGACACTACCGGCCTAGTGCTCCTGGCCAAAAATTCCTATGCCGCCTCTGCTGCTATTCAAACAGTACAGAAAGAATATGTGGCATTCTGTCGGGGAAATCTTAGGGGGAAAGGAAGAGAAGAAGGAAAAATCGGCCTTATGCCGGGTCATAAGGTGCAGCGTTGCGTCTGTGAGGAAGGAGATCCAGCTGTAACAAACTGGGAGGTTTTGGAAAGCGGAAATAATCTGTCTTTTCTTCGGTTTTTATTGGAGACGGGCAGGACACATCAGATTCGTGTGCATATGGCTCACAGGGGAAACCCTCTGGAAGGAGATGACCTTTATGGAGGCAGCCTCCATTACATTCATCGTCAGGCTCTGCATGTTTCACAGATGGCTTTTTTTCACCCGGTAAAAGAGCAGCAAATGAGATTTGTTTCCCCCATACCTCCTGATATGCAGAGGGTATACTCCGTGCTTAAAGGTTCAAAATGACCAAAGCGGGCCCCATGCTTTTCTGCTTTCTTCAACGATTTCATAAATATGCAGATAAAATGAAATTAGCCTTGAAATATGTATATTTATGCGGTATAATACAGTCAATTGATGAGGGCTTTTCGGATCCAAAAAGAGAAGCGTAAAGAAAAGAATCTGTTGTGCACCTTCTTTTCATTATGGTTTTGTGAGAGATACCCATAGGCCCGCATGGTATATTTTTGGAGGGAATAATAATGAAAAAAGGTTCTAAGATTGCAGCTTTTCTGCTGGCTGCAATGATGACTATCGGCTGCGTGGGATGCAGCAGCACTGCGACAACTGTAGAAGGTATCCAGAGTGCAGGCGTATTGAAAATGTCCACCAATGCGGAATTTGAACCCTTTGAATATCGTGATGGAAATGATATCGTGGGTATCGACATTGATATTTCCAAAAAGATTGCCGAGAAGCTGGGTGTAGAGCTGGAAGTGGAGAGTATTGAATTTGATTCTCTGATCCCGGCACTGCAGAGCGGAAAGGCGGATATGGTGGCGGCCGGCATGACAGCTGACGATGAGCGCCGTAAGAATGTGGATTTTTCTGAGAGTTATTACGATGCTTCTCAGGTAATTATCGTTGCAAAGGATAGTGAAATTGCTTCCCCGGAAGATCTGAAAGATAAAACGGTTGGTGTTCAGCAGGGAACTACCGGCGATAAATACTGCACCAACGAAGATGGGAAAAGTGAATACACCGTGGGCGACGTGAAACGGTATAGCAAGGGTATGGAAGCTGTTTCCGACCTGATGGCAGGCCGTATTGACGCTGTAATCATCGACAGCTTCCCGGCTGAAAAATTTGTAGAGAAAAATCCGGATGCTTTGAAGGTGTTGGACGATGTGCTCACCGAAGAAGAGTATGCAATCGCCGTTCGTAAGGGAAGCACAGAATTCTTGGAAAAGGTGAACGAAGTGATCCGTGAGCTGAAGGAAAGCGGCGAGCTGGAAGAAATCGTTAACAAATATTAATATAGCAGCTAATAGTGCCATAATTGGCATATGAGCGCCAGAAATGAGTGGGCGGCCCTGGGGGGGAAGGGCCGTCTGTCTTTTTCCATATTTGTGAACTGTAAAAGGAGGAAAGCACATGGAGCAGTTTTGGGCTTCCATTCAGATGTTTTTCCAAAACCTTGGGCAGCGTCTGTATGATTCCTTTATCTATAAAGACAGATACATGTATTTAGTGCAGGGTTTGGGAAATACGCTTTTGATTACCCTGGGAGCTGTTCTAATTGGTGTTATTTTGGGAACACTGGTTTCCTTGGTGCGTATTGTTCATTCCCAGAATCCGAAAAAGTTGCGTTTTTTAAACGGCATCTGCGGTCTGTATTTGACGATTTTCCGTGGCACGCCTATGGTTGTGCAGCTGATTATTATGTATTATATTGTTTTTGGAGCTTACCGGGGTGATCCGCTCCTTGTTGCCGTGATCGCATTTGGTATCAATTCGGGCGCTTATGTGGCAGAGGTTGTGCGCAGCGGCATCCAGTCAGTTGATAGGGGCCAGACGGAGGCAGGCCGCTCCCTGGGGCTTAGCAACAAGACGACGATGATTAAAATAGTTTTTCCTCAGGCATTTAAAAATGTAGCTCCTGCTATTTTTAATGAGTTCATTGCCCTTTTGAAGGAAACCTCTGTGGCAGGCTATATAGGCATTCAGGATCTGACTAAAGGCGGCGATATCATCCGCAGTATTACATACGATGCCTATCCGGCTATGATTTTGGTAGCTGTGGTGTATCTGATTATGGTGATTGGCCTGACGTCCGTGCTGAGCCGGCTGGAAAGGAGGATGCGCAAAGGTGATAAGCGTTAAAAATCTTGAAAAAACCTTTCATACTGAGGATGGAGATATCCATGTGCTGAAAGGCATCAATCAGGAAATTGAAAAGGGTGAAAAAATTGTAATCGTAGGGCCTTCCGGTTCGGGAAAGAGCACATTTCTTCGCTGCCTGAATCTTTTGGAGACGCCTACAAGTGGCGAGGTATGGTTCGAGGGAACCCAGATTAATGCTCCTGGCTGTGATGTGGATAAGCTGCGTCAGAAAATGGGGATGGTTTTTCAGCATTTTAATCTTTTCCCTCATCTTTCTGTGCGGCAGAATATTACGCTGGCACCTGTTACGCTGAAACTGAAAACCCAGGAAGAAGCAGACGCCACTGCAGAAAGATTATTGGAGCGTATCGGCCTTTTGGCGAAAGCGGATGCTTTCCCCTCTCAGCTTTCTGGAGGGCAGCAGCAGCGTATTGCAATTGTCCGGGCATTAGCTATGGAACCGGATGTAATGCTTTTCGATGAACCTACCAGCGCTTTGGATCCGGAAATGGTGGGCGAGGTGCTGCAGGTAATGAAGGAATTGGCGGATGAGGGCATGACCATGATCGTGGTCACTCATGAAATGGGTTTTGCAAGGGAAGTGGCTACGAGAGTCCTTTTTATGGATGAAGGTCTGGTCATGGAAGAAGCCCCGCCGGCGGAATTTTTTGGGGCTCCTAAAAATCCCAGGTTGCAGGAATTTTTGTCGAAAGTGCTGTAAGTGAGTTCCTTCAAATCCATATGACGATGATGCAAAATAAGTATAAAACAGTTTTGCATAGTCCGATACCTATAAAATCTTTTTGGCCGGGGATGCATTCCCCGGCTATTTTTGTGCGCCGAAAACCACTCGCTAGGCGAGTGGTTCGGAAAAAGACTTGTGTCGATAATGAAGAAATAAAAACTCCCTTTGCTA
>CAJFPJ010000037.1 GCA_904399395.1 uncultured Clostridia bacterium
ATTTACTCGAGCGAAAGCGAGAGAAAGGAAATTCCGGGAACCGCAAGAGGGCGAGCAAAGCGGGGAAACTTTGAAAGAGATAAAAAACAGAATATCGAGGTGTAGCGCAGATGGTAGCGCGCCTGCTTTGGGAGCAGGATGCCGCAGGTTCGAATCCTGTCACCTCGACCATCGTCGTCGCGGACTTTGTATCGTTCGCGACGACTTTTTTTATAAAAGTGGTAGGGCTCATTTTTGCGGGTGCGTCTGCGGTGCAGCATTCTATTTTCTAGCGGTGTAGTTCAAAAACCAGGTGAGGCATTTCTTTACCTCTGTATATTTTGATAAAACTCCCCACTTCCGTCATACCAATCCGTTTGGCAACGGCGATGGACGGAGTATTGGTTGGCCTTATATCACAGATAACCTTGGAGGCCTTTAACGTTTGGAATGCATAATCCACCATTTTTCTTGCTCCCTCGGTGGCGTAACCATTACCATAATAGCGGCTGATTAGTATATACCCAATCCCCCAGACACTTTCGCCCTCTATAGTTTCTTTTAATAGTCCGATTTGCCCCACGATTTCATTGGTCTGCTTATGTATAGCCAAAAGGTAATCTATTCCATTATTCCGGTATCCAGTTTTTCGTTTTTCAATCCATTCTCTTATATCGTCATCCGAAAAATAGTGTTCCCAAATTTTCTGAACTCCTTGATCCCGCATGATTTCGGCGATGAATGGAAAGTCACTATCTTCAATTTTTCGAAAAATTAGTCGTTCGGATTCAAGCATGGCCAATTTCTCCTTTCTTAAGTAAGATCTATGCTAAATATACTATTTTTTGATACTGGAAAATTGATGATGAAGAAATATAAAAAAGGCTTATATAAGCTGCAACTATAGGTTTTCATAGCGACATAGCGGCCAATTCGCTTTTGTTTATAATGCCGGACTCACAGTATGAAAAAAGAAAGGTGCAACTAAACAAGTTTTTTGCCCAGAGAGGAGTATCAACATGAAACTAGTATTTTTGATAGGAAATGCAGCGGTTGGAAAGATGACAGTGGGCCAGGAACTGATGAAGATAACGGAACTACGTTTGTTTCATAATCATATGACTATTGAGCCTGTCCTCGAAATATTTGGAACGTTTAATAGCAAAGCCATATACAGACTGCGGGAGGTAATTTTTGAAGAATTCGCTTCTTCTAGCAACTATGGAATGATTTTCACCTTTATGTGGGCTTTTGATGAGCGATCCGATTGGGAGTATATCGAACATGTGAAAGGAATTTTCAAAGAACGCAATCCGGCTACTGAATTTTATTATGTGGAATTGGTGGCGCCTCAGGAGATTCGTCTGCAGCGAAATACGAGTGCCAACAGATTAAAAAATAAACCCTCAAAAAACAATATAGAATGGTCCAACCGGATGCTGATAGACGATGATGCGCATCATCGTCTGGAAAGCTTTGAGGGAGAAATACCATTTGATACATATTTGAAGATCGATACTTCTCATATGGATGCTCAAACCACAGCAGAGAAAATAAAGAAGCACTTTAAGCTTTGATATTAGAATTTTGCAAAATCTAGGAAGCGCTCTTAATGCGATCCCGTGCTAACGGGGTTCCGAAACTTCAAGGGCTGAAGAACCATATGAAATCCCTGCGGCAAACAGCCTTTGGCTGGGCGGCGCAGGGATTTTGTTTACGTCTGCGTATTGCACATGAAAGTATGAATCCTACCGGATAGCCTCTCACAGAAAATGTATATGCTGCCGGCAAAGCTATGAAGGAACAGGTCATATTATTGACGGGTGAAAAAATCCCGCGGCCTTTCTGCAGCGCTGGAAATCTGCTATACTAAAGAAACTGTAAGAGATTTGAAATCCGCCGGTTTTTCGGCGTGAATACCAGCTGACACGATGAGGAGTGTGAATATACAGCCATGCAGACTTCAACAGAACTGAAAAATCTTCTTGCTAGGATCGACCGGAGGGGATACCCGGCTTACAAGGATACAAAAGGCGTTTACCGGTTCCCAGAATATGAGCTTTCCATCGACCATGTCCAAGGGGATCCCTTTGCTGCGCCTTCGAGCCTGAGTATCCGTGTGCCCGGGGCAAAGGCGGCCTTTCCACCGGATCTTTACCGCAGTTCCTGCAGGCGGCTTGCCCTGCAGGATGCGTTGACCCGTCTGTTTGGCCGGCAGGCTATGAGGTTTTCTTTTCAGGCTAAGGGTTCCGGACATAGCGGACTGATCTCCATCAGCCGGTGTGGTCAGGAGGTGCTGGAACGGACAGCCTGCCGGGTAGATCCCACAAACGGCAGTATCCTTCTCCGCTTGGAGGTAGGATTCCCGGCTAACGGGAGGACCGTTAATGCCCGGGAATTGGAAAAAATTCTTTTTGACTATCTGCCCCAGTGTGTGAGATCTTCTCTGCTGTATTCCAATTTGGAGGCTGATCGGCTGCAGAAAGCGGCGGACTTGGCAGAGGATCAGGAGTATATTCGGGAGATGCTCCCAAAGATGGGCCTTTGCGCCTTTGTGGCGGATGAAAGCATACTGCCGCGTGAATCCGGCGTTTCTTCCCGGCCCATGAAAGGAGCAGTTCCCTTCCGGTCACCCCGGGAAATGACGATAGCCATGGACCTTCCTCACCGGGGGAAAATCACCGGCATGGGGATCCCAAAAGGCGTTACCCTGATTGTGGGCGGCGGCTATCACGGTAAGTCCACTCTTCTGAAAGCGCTGGAGCTGGGAGTCTATAACCATATCGCCGGAGATGGGCGGGAGTATGTAATTACGGATAGAACTGCTGTAAAAATCCGTGCAGAGGATGGGAGAAGCATCCGGAAGACGGATATATCCATGTTTATCAATGATCTGCCCAATGGGAAGGATACCCGTGTATTTTCTACAGAAGACGCCAGTGGGAGCACTTCCCAGGCAGCCAATGTGGTGGAAGCCATCGAGGCGGGGGCTTCCCTGCTGCTGATGGATGAGGATACCAGCGCTACCAATTTTATGATCCGGGATGAGTTGATGCAGCGGGTTATCCGCAGGGATATGGAGCCCATTACCCCGTTTATTGACCGTGTCCGGGAGCTGTATGCCCAATATGGTGTTTCTACAATTATTGTTGCAGGGAGCTCCGGCGCCTATTTCCATACGGCGGATCCCATTATTCAGATGGATCGGTATGAACCCCGGGATATTACGGCTTTGGCAAAACGAGAAGCAGAGGCCTTCCCGCTGCAGAAGGAGACGATAGAACCGGCTGCCACGCCGGGGTTCGCCAGAAAACCCAAGGCTTCCCCGGAGCTCCAAAGCGGCGGACGAGTGAAGCTGAAAACCTTGGGGAGAGATGGATTTTCTATCAACCGGGAAACCGTCAGCCTACGGTGTGTGGAACAGCTGACGGATGAAGAACAGACTGCGGCTTTGGGACATTGCCTGCTCTATGCCGAGAAATACCTGATGGACGGCAGGCGGGACTTGCGGCAGGTTGTGGATATGCTGGAGGCGGCGATAGATGCAAAGGGGCTGGAAGCCTTTTGTGGGAGTTCCTCCGGCGTTCCCTTCCTGGCCCGTCCCAGAAGACAGGAGATCTTTGCCTGCCTGAACCGATACCGTGAGCTAAAGCTTTGATTTTTTCGTCAAACTGTATGATCCTGTAATGGTTTTCTCTCTTGACTTAAAGCTAACTCTAAAGTGTATACTGAATGTATTCAAAATCTTGGGAAGGCCGTATGTTTTGCGGCTTTATGGTTTTATTAGCTGAAAGGAGCGAATATAGGATGCTGTATAAGGAATTTCAGGGCAAAAAGCTTTCGGCCCTTGGAATGGGTGCGATGCGCCTGCCGGTAGTGGATAGAGAGGATTCCCGGATCGATGAAGAAGCAGCGGCCCGAATGGTGGCTTATGCCATGGAGCACGGCGTCAATTATTATGACACGGCCTGGGGCTATCACGGAGGCAATTCAGAGCTTGTGATGGGCAGGGCTTTGAAAAACTATCCCCGGGAAAGCTTTTATCTGGCGGATAAATTCCCCGGCTATGATCTTTCCAATATGGGCAGGGTAAAGGAAATCTTTGAAGAGCAGCTGAAAAAGTGCGGTGTGGAATATTTTGATTTTTATCTGTTTCACAATGTGTGTGAAATGAATATAGACGCTTATCTGGATCGGTCCTATGGAATTTACGACTATCTTTTGGCCCAGAAAAAAGCGGGCCGGATCCGCCACCTGGGTTTTTCCGCCCACGGAAGCTGTGAAGTGATGGAGCGTTTTCTGGAAGCCTACGGCAAGGATATGGAATTCTGCCAGATCCAGCTGAATTACATCGACTGGAGCTTCCAGGATGCAAAAGCGAAAGTGGAGCTGCTGGAAAAATGGAACATCCCTGTGTGGGTGATGGAACCTCTCAGAGGTGGAAAGCTGGCTTCTCTGCCGGAGGATGCCGCAGAAAAGCTGAAGGCCCTGCGGCCGGAGGAAGCGGTCCCGGCCTGGGCGTTCCGGTTCCTCCAGTCTCTTCCCCAGGTGAAGATGGTGCTTTCCGGTATGTCGGATATGGAACAAATGGCGGAAAATATCCGCACTTTTGAGGAAGATAAGCCCCTCAATGAGCAGGAGATGGAAACGCTTCTGGGAATTGCCTCTGAGATGGTGAAGAAGATTGCTCTCCCCTGCACGGCCTGCCGGTATTGTGTGAGCCACTGCCCTCAAGGATTGGATATACCGTCTTTGCTGGCCCTCTATAACGAACACTGTTTTACCGGCGGAGGCTTTATCGCTCCCATGGCTCTTTCCGCTGTGCCGGAAGAAAAGCGGCCCACTGCCTGCATTGGGTGCAGAAGCTGTGAGGCGGTATGTCCCCAGCAGATCCGGATCTCAGAAGCCATGGCGGATTTTGCCCAAAGACTGGGGGCTTAAGGAGCCTTCGAGGAATGTGGGTAAGCATGAAAAGAATGCGCGGAAGATTTCATGTATGAATAGGAGAGACATATGGAATACAGGAAGCTTCCCCACGGAGGGGAAAAGATCAGCATTCTGGGGCTGGGAAACAGCTCTATGGGAGCGGCAGGGGAAAAAGAGATAGAAGCCACCGTGGCACTGGCTGTGGAAAACGGCATCAACTATTTCGATATGGCCGCTGGGGACGCGGTTCCCTTCCCTGCATATGGGCGGGCGCTTTCCGGCTGCCGGGAAAAGGTATATTTTCAGATCCATTTCGGGGCGGATTATCGCTCCGGAAAATATGGATGGACGCTGAATCTGGAGGAGATCAAGCGGTCTGTAGATTGGCAGTTGAAGGCACTCAGGACAGATTACATAGATTTTGGGTTTATTCATTGCATTGACGAAGAGGCGGATCTGGAAAAGACCCTCTCCGGCGGAACAGTTCCTTATCTGCAGCAGCTGAAAAAGGAAGGTGTTGTCCGCCATATAGGACTTTCTTCCCATACGCCCTCGGTGGTGATGAAAATGCTGGATACAGGCCTTTTGGATATGCTTATGTTCAGCATCAACCCGGCCTACGACTACCGCCACGGAGAATATGCCGTTGGCAGTGTGGATGAGCGCGCGGCCCTTTACCGCCGGTGCCAGGCGGAGGGAGTGGGAATCTCTGTGATGAAAGCCTTCAGCGGCGGCCAGCTCCTTCGGGCGGAAACTTCCCCGTTTAAGCAGGCATTGACGGAATACCAGTGCATCCAGTATGCTTTGGATAAGCCCGGTGTGCTCACAGTCCTTCCCGGCGTGCGAAACAGGGAGGATTTGCGTCGTATTCTGGGGTTCCTGCAGGCTTCCCCTGAAGAAAAGGATTACTCGGTGCTGGGCACCTTTGCGCCTCAGGATGCCAGAGGGATCTGTGTATACTGCAACCATTGCCAGCCCTGCCCCGCCGGGCTGGATGTGGGGCTCATTAATAAATATTATGATCTTGCCCTTTCCGGGGATGAATTGGCTAAGGACCATTACATGAACCTGGCGAAAAAGGCGGGGGATTGCATCTCCTGCGGGCACTGTGATTCCTGGTGCCCGTTCCATGTGGCCCAATCCAGTCGAATGGAGGAAATATCCGCTTATTTTGGCGGCTAATAGGGCAGTATCAAAAGAAAAGCATAAAAGGCAGGAAGCACATATTTGTGCTTCCTGCCTTTTTGCTGTCAGTGTAAATCTTCGTTAGAATCTTTTTTTAGAGCTGCAGAGAATGAAAGCGCTGGACATCTTTTCTTTATAAGCCCTCGCTGCGTTTCAGGTTTACACATTGCTTGCACCACTATCGCTGGGCACTTGCAGAATGCGCACCTCATACTGGCAAAGCGCATCCCCTTTAGAAATTGCCCGGCCGGAGAGCAGATCCTCTTTTCCCCAAAAGCACTCCGGAACAGGTTGAGGCTCCGGCCGGAAATTGATGAGGAAATAGAACTTTTCCGTATTGGAGCTCCGGCAGGTGATCTCCAGAAGGGAATCCCGGAAGGGAGCTTCTACACATGCTCCGGCAACGGCTTCATCCAGGATCCGGAAGAGGCCGGGCTGATCCGGCACAGTGCCGATGTAATAGACAAAACCTTTGCCAAAGGCATTTTGGGTTACGGCAGGAGTGCCTTTATAGAAATCGTCGCCATATTGGGCCAGGCACCGGGCGCCTTCCAGATGTATCAGGTCGCAGAGCATACGGCAGGGGGCTTCCGAACCGTCTTCAAATACGATGCGATTGGATTGCTCCGGCGCCAAAGCGTCGATCTCCTCCACCCAGATGCCGGCCATTTTCCGCAGAGGGCCGGGGTAGCCGCCCAGATGTACATTATCCGATTGATCCACAATGCCACTCATGAAACCGGTGATAAGAGTGCCGCCCTGTTCCACAAACGTTTCCAGGGCTTGAGCTATCCCATCCCGGACCATATACAAAAGGGGCGTGACTATGATGGAATACCGGCTGAAATCCCCATCGGCAGGAATCATATCCACGGGGATGTTCCTTTGATAAAAATAATCATAGTAGGCATGGATTTGATCCACATATTTCAGATCTTTATGAGGCCCGCTGGTGTATTCCACAGCCCAGTAGTTTTCCCAATCGAAGAGGATTCCCACCTTAGCCTCGTTCATAGTTGGGAGAATGCAGGAAAGACGCTGGAGCTCTTCCCCAAGCTGGGCCGTTTCCCGGAAAACACGGGTGTTTTCCGTTCCCGCGTGCTCAATCACTGCACCATGAAATTTTTCACAGGCCCCCACAGAACGCCTGAGCTGGAAAAACTGAATGGTGTTGGAGCCATGGGCGATGGTTTGGTAGCTCTGAGCACGCATCTGCCCCGGTCGCTTCAGAGAATTATAGGGCTTCCAATTCTGTTGGCTGGGCGTTTGCTCCATGAGCATAAAGGGCTTTCCCTTGAGGCCGCGCATCAGATCGTTACGCATGGCAGTCAAGCTCCATAGGGTATCGTAGGCGGGGTAATTATCCCAGGAGACAATATCCATTTCTTTGGCCCATTTGAAATAATCCAGCTGCTTATAGGTTCCCATCAGATTGGTGGTAATGGGCGTCTCGCTATCGTATTTGCGGATAGCGTCCCGCTCTGCCTTGAAGTTTTCCAGAATGCTGTCTGAATTGAAGCGGCAGTAATCAATAGAAAGCCCGGCAAAGGCAGTCTTATCCTCTCCGATGCCGTCGCCGAGAGCATTAGGGGCGACGATTTCATCCCAGTCGTAAATAGTGTGCCCCCAGAACTCTGTGTTCCACGCTTTGTTGAGGGCTTCCAGTGTGCCGTATTTTTTTCTAAGCCATACCCGGAAGGCTTTTTCACAGTTTTCACAGTAGCAGATGCCGCCGTATTCGTTGTTTACATGCCAGCAGGCGATATGGCTGTTGTTTCCATACCGCTGAGCCAGTTTTTCCGCCAGAGCTTTGGAGTATCTCTGGTATACGGGGCTGTTTGGGCAGGCGTTGTGACGCTGCCCAAATTTATGGCGCATGCCGTGGTAATCCGTTCGGGAAACCTCCGGGTAGCGCTTGACCATCCAGGCCGGCAGGGCTGCGGTAGAAGTAGCCAACACGATCTCGCAGTTTTCCCGGCTGAGCATTTCTATAATATCATCCAGTTCAGAGAAATCATAGGTTTCCTCCGAGGGCTGCAGTTTCGCCCAGGAAAATACATTGACGGTGGCGCTGTTGATGTTGGCTTTTTTAAAGAGACGCATGTCCTCCTTCCAGACATCCCGGGGCCATTGGTTGGGGTTATAATCCCCGCCATATAGGATACGTTCCCACTTTTTCATAGAAATCTCCTCCTTTTATGAGTAAGTATAGTGCTTCCCAGAGGAAAGGTGTATACTGAGAAGAGACAAAAAATATGCGATTTTGAAACAGGTGAGGACATGCCTATCTATTTTACGTCTTACCCAAACAATCTGCCCTTTTCACTGGAAAGCGTAGGGAATCGCTGGGAGCAGGAAAACGTCTGGCGTCCCAGGGGCTATCCTTCGTATCATTGGCTGCAAACGGAGGAGGGATGCGGGAGTATTCTCGTAAATAGGGAGAGGGTTTCTCTTCCAAAGGGAAAGGGGATTTTTATAAAGCCTTTCGTGCCCCACTCCTATTTCAGAAAAACAGAGGTCTGGAAGACATCTTTTGCCACTTTTTCCGGCACATTGGAAGCAGATATCGACAAAATAACAGGAGGCGGCCCGGTGATCTGTGTGGAACCGGAGGCGGGGAATGCGCTTCAAAGCTGGGTGGACGCCATGGTGGAGCGGTATGAAGGAAGGAACCCGGAGCCCATGGAGGTATCCACTCAGTGTTACGCTTTCTTTCTCTGTCTTTCTCAGCAGCGGGAGGGCCTGCAGCTTTGCGACCAAGCGGCATATTCCCAATATGTGGCGCCGGCTATACGAGAAATAGAAACAGGTTTTGAAGGAAGACTCACAGTGGAGGAGCTGGCGGGTTCCGTATATGTGACGCCCCAGTATCTTTCCCGGTTGTTCAGGCGCTTTTTCGGCTATTCTGTCTATGAGTACCTCACAAATTACCGCATGGGAAAGGCCAAAGAGCTTTTGATTGGCAACCCCCGTCTGGAGGTGCAGCATGTGGCAGCCCGAGTAGGATATAACGATGTGAGCCGTTTTATTTCCGTTTTTAAACGTCTTACAGGGTATACGCCTCTGGAATTCCGGAGAATGTATTGGTAAGAAAAAGGGGGAGCGAGGATGCGCGTGCAGACTTTGTAAAAAACAGCAGGAGCCCGGAATGATGCGTTTCGGGCCCCTGCTGTGATTTTGGTTTTATGTGTTTTATAAAATGGGATTTAGAGCCTCCCTGCCTTACAGGGAACGCGCCGCCTTCAAAGTATCGATCAGGGATACCAGATACAGCCGGATTTCAGGAATAGAGGGCTTCTCTGCCCGGCGGAAAGCCTCAATTTTTGCTGTAGGCGGGTAGGCCATGGGAACTAGCTCGTTAGCTTCCAGAAGATTGGCGATATACTCTGCCGCCTCAAGCAATTCGTGGGCGTCACCACGGCGGAAAAGCACATCTTCCGCGCGGACAATGGCTTTATCCGCATGTTTTTCCGAATTCACCTGGGGAAGAATGATGCTGTCGCCCCTGTTGCGGTAAAAGCCCAGAAGGGCCGCTACAATAGAGGGATCCCGAATAGTGCCGTCTGCATAGCAGATTCCGTGGGCCGTTCCCCATTCACCTTCCTCGATCATCAGCTTGAAGATGTAAATTCCTATTTTATTCCGCTCGTGAATCTCCAAAACCGCATCATACGGGTTAGCGCGGCACAGACAGCCGGTTTCGTTGTTGATGACGGGTTTGTTATACTTTTTGGACATCGCCAGCGCTTTGCGGCAGGTATTTTCGATTTCGCTGCGGGTCTCCAGATAGTCGTGATACATGATCACATCCACCAGCTCTGCCGTTTGGCCCAGTTCATTGTCTTCCAGAAGGGTGTGGCCCACTCCCAGTGCATTTACAGGATCCAGCTTCCGGACAAGGCCGATAAAATGCTTCAGGTAGTCAATGGTGAGCTGCAGTTTTTCCTCTGTCAAAGCGTCGTTGCGGTAAATGGGCTCATTGACTACATCCCACAAAAGAAGGCCGGGCTCATCTTTCAGAAGGTTCACTACGTCGGTAACAAATTCCTCAGAGATGTGATAGTTTTCCTTTAAGAAGCAGCTGGGAATTCCCGGGTTGGAGGATTCCACATCCCAGGAAGGGAGCCTGTCTTTAAAGCACAGAGGCATCAGCAGGATGGGCATGGTGGAGATCCCCATGCTCCACGCTGTGCGGACGAAATCCTGCAATTTGTCTAGAAACACCTTTTTATCCCGCTGCCAGAAACCCAGGGACATAAACAGACGGCAGCTGTTAAGGCCCAGCCGTTTGGCGTAGCCAAGTTCTTTTTCAGCTTCCTCGTGGGTATAGGTGAAAAAATTGGGCTCGTGATTGAAGCCTCGGATAAAGCTGTAGCTTTCCAGTGTTTTCATGGTTGTTTCCTCCTGTTTCTACATGGTATTGTATGAGAAGGCCTCGGAGTGGGCACTTTTCCAGTTTAGATGCCGTCTTCGGCTGACACTGTGATTATACCCAATGTGAAAGAAGGAAAATAGAAGAGAAAGGATAGAAGTGGTTAAAAAAGGATACAAAATAAGAGTGTTTCGGTAACAAGAGAAACTTTCACCTATATGGCGTTATTCTCCAAATACCCGCGCCCACAGCACAACTTTGCCGCCTGCAAAACCGGGAATGCGAAGAATGGTGAGCACACAGAGCGGAAAAGGGGAATATGCTGGTAGTATCAAGGTGAAAGGAGGAGCGGAGCTTGTCTCCGCCAAAAATTTATGGAATATACAGACCAATTTGCAGCCGGCCGAAACATAGAGAATATTCCCGTCATACCACTTCCAAATCCAGGCGAGGGGGGACCTGTGGCCGATTTGGGAGATACCGGTGCCGAACCGGTGATCCCGCTTCCAAACCCAGGGGAAGGAGGGCCAGTAGCAGAGCTTCCCGGAGCGGATGTGCCCGTTATTCCCCTGCCGAATCCCGGGGAGGGAGGCCCTGTGGCCACAGGAGGGGCAATCGTGCTTCCTATCTGGCCCAGAAACACCAGGGTGCGTTTTTTAAATGCGGCCTATGGATATCCTTCCTTCCGGATCTTCTTTAACAGCCGCAGAGTGGTGAATTTTCTGGGGTACGCCTCTCTTTCCGGATATGGCAGGTATTCCTCCGGTTATCATACCGTCACGGTGGCGGGTTTGGATGGATACATCTATCTGCAAAAGACGCTTCCCTTTGAATCGGGAAGCTCCTATACGGTAGCAGTGATCAACAGGACAGGAGGTCTTGATCTCATTCAGATCCCTGATATCTGCTGCGCTCCCACCCGCGGCGCCTCCAATTTTAGAGTCAGCAATATGGCTTATAACAGCGGGCCGGTGGATGTTCTTTTGGCGGACGGAAGGGTCATCTATGCGGATGTCCGGTTTAAGGAGACCACGGCCTATAAACGGATTCAACCAGGGGAGTATGAATTTCTGTTTGCAGAAACCAGCATGATGCCCATTCCCTCGGATATGGATATCGAAAGCTTAGATTCTGCGTTTATTGGTATGTATCCTGTGCCGGATATGGTGGCGTCCCTCTATCTGAATGTGCAGAGGGGCACTAATTATACAGTATTTTTGCTGCAGAACGGCCCGGGGGCCAATTCTTTGCAGACTCTGGTGGCGGAAGACCGATAACTGCAGGTATGCAGTAAATATTTTCTAGGACAATGCCTTTCAGATTCAAAAGGGGATAAGGTAGAATAAGTTTCGCAAAATTGAAAAGAGGATAAAAGAAGACATGGTTTGCAGCCCTCTGGTAGAATGAAGTCACGACACACCATTCTGAAAGGAGACAGCAAACCATGTCTGAGAAGA